>DATFRN010000456.1:0-21157 GCA_035263165.1 Acidimicrobiales bacterium
GTGTCGGCCTCGGGGTCGGCCCGGTCGCCGAGGGTGGCCCGGGTGCCGTTGACCCGCACCCGGCCGGCGGCGATCAGCTCCTCGCAGGCCCGGCGGCTGCCCAGCCCGGCCTGGGCGAGGATCTTCTGCAGGCGCTCGCCCGGCTCGCTCACCCGTCGCCGTCGTCGGCGTCGAGGTCGCCGTCGAGATCCGCGTCGAGGCCCAGGTCGAGGCCCAGGTCGAGGTCGCCGTCCGGGTCGCCGTCGAGGTCGTCGTCGAGGTGGGTGACGTGGCCCGGCAGCCGGGGCTCGGGCGCCTTGGTCACCGAGTCGCGCACCGAGTTGGCCCCCTCCAGCCCGTCGAGCCGCTCCGACAGGCTGGGCTCGGGCCGCAGGCCCCGCTCCAGCTGCTCGACCACGTCGGCCCCGGGCACGAAGTCGCCGAGGGCCGGCAGCTCGGACAGGTCGTTCAGCCCCAGCGTCTCCAAGAAGTCCGGCGTGGTGCCGAACATCGCCGCCTGGCCCGGCCCGGGGTCGCGCCCGATCTCGGCGATGTAGCCCCGCTGCTGGAGCGTGCGCATCACGCCGTCGACGCTCACCCCGCGGATGGCGCCCACCTGGGCCCGGGAGATCGGCTGCTTGTAGGCGACGATGGCCAGCGTCTCCAGGGCGGCGGCCGACAGCTTGGCGGTCTGGCCGGCGAGCACGAAGCGCTCGACGTAGGCGGCCTGGTCGGGGTGGGACTGGTAGCGCCAGCCCCCCGCCACCCGCACCAGCTGGAAGCCCCGGCCGTCGTCGCCGTACTCGGCGGCCAGCTCCCGGCACAGCTCCTCGACCACGGCCGGCGCCAGCTCCAGCAGCTGGCCGAGCAGGTTGGTGTCGATGGGCTGCTCGGCCACCATCACCACCGCCTCGATGGCCCGCCGGGCGGAGGCGCGCAGGTCGTCGCCGATCTGGTCGGGCGTCACGGGCTCACCCGTCGTAGGCGTCGACGGCCGCCAGCCGGTCGGCGCCGGCGCCGGAGCCGCCGACCCACACGACGAGGATGTCGCCGAACGTGCGGGGCTGGTCGAGCTCGACGAGGCCCAGCTTGAACAGCTCGAGCACGGCCAGGAACCGGACCACGACCTCCAGCCGCTCGACCAGCGACGCGGTCAGGTCGCGGAAGGTGATGCGGCCGACCCGGGGCAGCTCGTCGACCAGCTCGGCGATGGCGTCGGTCACCGAGGCCCGGATGGGCGCGACGTGGTCGAGGTCGACCCGGGGGTCGGGCTTGGGGGCCATGGCCCGCAGGTAGGCCCGGCGCAGGTCGTCGGGGCCGACGCCCGCCAGCAGGTCGGGCATGAGGCCCACGTAGCGGTCGTCGACGCCCACGGTGCGGCCCACGCTGCGCCCGGCCTCGCCGGCCAGCACCGACAGGGCGATGGCCGCCTCCTTGAACGTCTTGCACTCGACCAGCCGGTGGAGCAGCAGGTCGCGCTCCTCCCACAGGGCCAGCTCCTCGTCGAGGTCGAGGTCGTCGGCCGACGGCAGCAGGCGGCGGCTCTTGAGCTCGACCAGGGTGGCCGCGATGAGCAGGAACTCGCTGGCCACGTCGAGGTTGAGCTCCTCCATCTTGGCCAGCTCCGCGAGGTAGCCGTCGACGATGGTGGCCAGGCTGATCTCGTAGAGGTCGACCTGCTCGGCCAGGATCAGGTGCAGCAAGAGGTCGAACGGCCCCTCGAACACCGGCGTCTGCACCGCGTACGGCATCGACCCGATGTTAATCACAGCGGTGTCGTTCCCCGTTCATGGGGCGCCCAGACGGGCAATCGGTGCGGGGGCCCGGCCGGCCGCCCTCTACGATCGCCCCCCATGGCCCGCGTGTTCTCCGGCATCCAGCCCACAGGTGAGATGCACCTCGGCAACTACCTGGGGGCGGTGCGGCGCTGGGTCGCCACCCAGCACGACGACAGCCTGTTCTGCATCGTCGACCTGCACGCGCTCACCATCCCCAAGGACCCGGCCGAGCTGCGGGCCAAGACGCTGGAGATGACGCAGCTGCTGCTGGCGGCGGGCCTCGACCCCGACGTGGTCACCCTGTTCGCCCAGAGCCAGGTGCCCGAGCACGCCGAGCTGTCCTGGGTCATGGAGTGCACGGCGGCGTTCGGCGAGCTGCGGCGCATGACCCAGTTCAAGGAGAAGGCCGAGCAGGCCGACTTCGTGTCGGCCGGGCTGTTCACGTACCCGGCACTGCAGGCGGCCGACATCCTGCTCTACGACACGGCCGAGGTGCCCGTGGGCGACGACCAGCGCCAGCACATCGAGCTGGCCCGCGACCTGGCCATCCGGTTCAACGGGCGCTACGGCGAGACGTTCGTGGTGCCCCGGCACGTCATCCCCCCGATCGCCGCCCGGGTCATGGACCTCCAGGCGCCCGAGCGCAAGATGTCCAAGTCGCTCGACTCGCCGCAGGGCACGGTGCTGGTGCTGGACGACCCCAAGGTGATCGAGCGCAAGTTCCGACGGGCGGTGACCGACAGCGAGGCCGTGGTGCGCTACGACCCGGTGGCCAAGCCGGGGGTGTCGAACCTGCTGTCGATCCTGGCCGCCGCCACCGACGGCGACCCCGAGGCGCTGGCCGGGTCGTACAGCCAGTACGGGCCGCTCAAGGCGGACGCGGCCGAGGCGGTGATCGCCCTGCTGGCGCCGCTGCAGGAGCGGTTCGCCAAGCTGGCGGCCGACCCCGAGGAGACCTACCGCATCCTGCGCCTCGGGGCGGACAAGGCGCGGGTGACGGCGTCGGCCACGATCGCCCGGACGCGGGACCGGCTGGGCCTGCCGGCCCTCTAGCCGTCGTTCCTGGCCCCGGCGGTCAGCCGGTCAGTCGTCGGGGCACTTGTCGGACACGAACTTCTGGGCGTCCCCCTCGCCCTCGTAGCGGCCGCAGATCTTGGTCTCGCCGGCGGCGCACCCGCTGGCCGGCATGGCCACCAGCTGGGGCGGCGCCCCGGCCGCCTGCGGGGTGGAGGACACGCAGAATGGCTGGCCGGTCGTGTCGGAGCCCATACCGACCCAGCAGCCGGCGACGAACGCGCCGATCCCGGCGACCACCATGAGCCGGGTGTTGCCCGCGACTGCCATCGACCCTCCCTTGCCGGGGACGCCCCGGTGCGCCCACGGAACCGTCTCCCATCCTGGCCCATCCGCCGGGACCGGACACGGACCCTCGACGCGGCGGCGTCCGCCCGTCATGCTCCCCTCGTGAGCGACCGGGGCGAGGCGGTGCCGGCGGTGGTCGGCGTGGCGGACCACAGCGGCTGGGCCAACCTGGTGACGCTCGCGCTGGGCCCCGACGGCACCCCGACCCTGGTCGACCGCCGCCGCTGCGCGCTGGTCGCCGACGACGTGCCCCGCCAGCCCTACCACGCCGCGGCGGGCCTCCCGCCGGAGGAGGCGGAGTCCCTGGTGGCGGAGGTCACGGCCGCCGCATTCGCCGGGGCGACCGAGGCCGTGGCCACCCTGGTGGAGTCACTGGCCCCGACGCACCGGGTAGCGGCCATCACGATCCGCACCACGGGCGGCCGCCCGACCCCGGACACGGTGGCCGAGGTCCTGCGGTCCCACTCCGCCATGCACGCCGCCGAGGGCGACCTCTACCGCGAAGCCTGGGCCAGGGCGGCGGACGAGGCGGGCATAGCGGTGCACCACCACCGCCGCCCGCCCAAGGGCGCAGCCAAGCCGGACCCGGAGGCCGACGCGCTGGTGAAGGCCCTGGGCCAGAAGGCCGGCCCCCCATGGCAAGCCGACCACCGCGAAGCGGCGAAGGCCGCGTCGAGAGTCCTCGACGACCTCACCGCCGAGTAGGAAGGCGAGGCCCGACCGCCCCCACACGCACTCACCACCGCCACCGACCGGCGACCACCCGGCCCAACCGCACCACCCAAGCCCACATGACCCCGTCGCCGTCATCCGCCGCCTTCAGCGCCTCCCTACCGTGCGCCGGCGCCGACCCCAGCCGGGCGTAGGCCAACCCCCGCCGACCCACCTGCCGGCCCAGTCGTCGTCGCCCGCCGCCCCGGGGCGGCAGGCCCGCCCCCACCGCGCCCACAGGGCCACGGCCGGCTCAGTCGTCGTCGGCCGCCTTCAGCGCCTCGCCGATGTCGGCCGCCGCCCGGGGCGGCAGGCCCGCCCCCACGGCGCCCACGGGGGCCGCGGCCGGCTCAGTCGTCGTCGCCCGCGTTCAGCGCCTCGCCGATGTCGGCCGCCGCCCCGGGGCGGCAGGCCCGCCCCCACGGCGCCCACGGGGGCCGTGGCCGGCTCAGTCGTCGTCGCCCGCGTTCAGCGCCTCGCCGATGTCGGCGGCCGCCCCGGGGCGGCAGGCCCGCCCCCACGGCGCCCACGGGGGCCGCGGCCGGCTCAGTCGTCGTCCGCCGCCTTCAGCGCCTCGCCGATGTCGGCCGGCACCGACCACCGGGCCGACGGCAGGTGGTGCTGGCGGGCCCACGCCACGGTCAGCCCGTCGCTGCCGGCCGCCGCCAGCATCGTCGCCCCGATCTCGTCGTGGCACAGGTAGCGCCCCACCCGCCCCCACGCCCCGCCCCGCCGGCGCCACCGCACGGCGGCGTCGTGCCCTGCCGCCAGGCCCGCCAGCGTGGCCACCGCCCGGCGCACGGGCCCGAGCCCGCTGTCGACCTTCCCCACGTCGTGCAGCAGCGCCGCCGCCAGCACGGGCCGGGTCGCCCGGGGCCCGAGCGCCTCCTGCGCACCCCGGGCCACCCCCACGGCGTGCCGCCGGTCGGCCCCGCTCATGCACCGCCACAGCGCCACCTCGCCGGGCAGCAGCCACCCCTCGGCCCACGCCGAGTCGGCCGGCCCCGGGCCCCCGGGCCGCAGCGACCCGAAGAACCGCCGCACCAGGTGGCTCGCGGTGGCGACGCCCCCGCCCCCGGCGCGGGTGCGGGTCGACGTGGTCACGCGTGCTTGATGCAGAACCGGGTGGCCGGCATGGCCTCGAGCCGGGCCTCGGCGATGGGCTCGCCGCACCGCTCGCACAGGCCGTAGGTGCCCTCGTCCAGCTTGGCCAGGGCCCGGTCGATGTCGGCCAGCTGCTCGTTGAGCTGGTTGAGCAGGGCCTTGTTCTCCCCCTGCTCGGCGGCCACCTGGCCCGAGTCGGCGAAGTTCTCGTCGTAGGCCAGCGACTGCTCGTGGCCGACGTCGAGCACCGAGATCTGCGATGCCAGCCGGACGCGCTCGTCCTCGAGCTGGCCGCGCAGGGTGGAGAGCTCCGTCTGGTCGGGCATCACCCGAAGAGTATCGGAACCGGCCGGTGCGACGTGGGGTGTTCCGGCTACCCCCCGCCGTGGTGGCTTGCCCGCGGGTGCGCCGCCCGATACGATGCGAACATGCGTTCGATCGAGACCTTGGTGTACACCTGCGTGGTGCTCACGCTGGCATGGCCCAGCATCTCCTGCACCGCCCGCAGGTCGGCGCCGTGGTCGAGCATGTGGGTGGCGCACGAGTGCCGCAGCACGTGGGGCGTGAGCTTGCCGTCCAGGCCCACCTCGCTCCCCCACCGCCGCACGACCAGCCACGCCCCCTGGCGCGTCAGCCGGCCGCCCCGCCGGTTGAGGAACACCGCCTCGGCGTCGCCCCGCCGGGCCCAGTGCTCGGGCTCCAGGGCCGGGCGACCACCGGGGGCCAGCCAGTCGACGAGGGCGGCCACCGCGTGCCGGCCCACCGGCACGACCCGCTCCTTCGACCCCTTGCCGAACGCCCGCAGCAGGGCCGACTCGAGGTCGAGGTCGCCGAGCCGCAGCCCCACCAGCTCCGAGATGCGCACGCCGGTGCCGTACAGCACCTCGAGGATGGCCCGGTCCCGGCGCGCCACCGGCTCGTCGCCCACGACGGCGCCCAGCAGGGCGGCCACCTCCTCCTCGGTGAGGGCCTTGGGCAGGCCGGCGGGCACGCGGGGGGTGGCGACGTCGGCGCCGGGGTCGGCCGGGGCGCGGCCCTCCTCGGCCAGGAAGCGGTGCAGCGAGCGCACGGCCACCACCGCTCGCGCCACGGTGGCCGGGGCCAGCGGGCCGGTGCGCAGGTCGGCGACGTACGCCTCGACGGTGGCGGTGTCGGCGCCGGCCAGGTCCGTGCCGCGGTCCCGCAGCCAGGTGCACCAGCGGCGGGCGTCGCGGCGGTACGCCGCCAGCGTGGACGGCGCCCGGCCCCGCTCGGTCGCCAGCCACGAGAGCCACTCCTCCACCGCGAGCGGTAGCAGATCGGCGTCGTCGTCGGGAACCGTGAGCATGCTCTGGCCACCGTAGGGCGCGGGGGTGGCGGCTAACGTGACCCCGTGCCCCGCTACGACTTCCGCTGCCGCACCTGCGGCGACACGTTCGAGGTGCAGCGGCCGATGGCGCTGTCCGACGCCCCGGCGTCGTGCCCGGCGGGCCACGCCGACACGGTCAAGCTGCTCCCGCTGGTAGCAGTAGGCGGCCGCGCCGCCGCTGGGCCCCAGCCCGCACCGACTGCCGCCGGCGGCGGCTGCTGTGGCGGCGCCTGCGGCTGCCGCTGATCCAGCCGATCCCCGGGCGACCACCCCCCGGCCGGACCCGACGCCGCGCCACGCCCCGCCTGACGGCGGTGGCGCGTGAGCGGCCCCGGGTGTCGCAGCGGCGCGCTCCGACGCTGCCGGTGTGCAGGACGTCCGGCGGCCCCGGCTGGTGCGCTCGCCGGGCGGTGCCGGCGCCGCTGGCGCCCGGGAGCTGCTCGGGCCTAGCCCGACGCCCGGCCGGCCAGGGCGAGGACGGCGATCACGGTCTTGCCGTCCGTGATGCGGCCGTCGGCGATCATGGCGCGGGCGTCGGCCAGCGGGAACCGCTCGACCAGCATGGCCTCCTCCTCGGCGCCCTGGCGGTCGTCGGGGACCGGGGTCAGCTCGGTCGCCACGTAGATCGTCACCGCCTCGTCCGAGAACCCCGGCGAGTTGTAGAAGGTGAGCAGGTGCTCCAGGTGGCCCGCCGCCAGGCCGGCCTCCTCCACCAGCTCGCGGCGGGCCGTCTCGTCCGTCGGCTCGCCGGCCACGTCGCGCAGGCCGGCGGGGATCTCCCAGATCTCCGCGTCCAGCGCGGCCCGGTACTGGCGGACCAGGGTGATCGTGCCGTCCTCGTGGAGGGGGGCCACGCCCACCGCTCCGGGGTGGTGGACGATCTCCCGCTGGTAGCGGGAGCCGTCGGGGCCCTCGACCTCCAGCACTGCGGCGGCGATGTGGCGTCCCGCCCAGGCGGGGCGCTCGCCGATGATGCGGAACGTCAAGGGGCGGACCGGACCGGGTCGGACGCCGGCGCCGGGGACGCGGCCTGCTCGTCCACCGGGAACAGGTGCGGCCGCCGTCCCTCGGCCCGGTCGAGCGCGGCGCCGACGAACTCCCGGAACAGCGGGGCCGGCCGGTTGGGCCGGCTCTTGAACTCGGGGTGCGCCTGCGTGCCGACCCAGAACGGGTGGCCGGTCAGCTCGACGAACTCGACCAGCCGGCCGTCCGGCGACGTCCCCGAGCACCAGAACCCCGACCCGTCGAACTTGCCCCGGTACCGGGGGTTGAACTCGTAGCGGTGCCGGTGGCGCTCGGACACGACCGTCTTGCCGTACGCCCGGGCGGCGATCGACCCCTCGGCCAGCTCGGCGATGTAGGCCCCGAGCCGCATGGTGCCGCCCTTGTCGGTCACGTCCCGCTGGCTGTCCATCAGGTCGATCACCGGGTGCGGCGTGGCCGGGTCGAGCTCGGTCGAGTTGGCCCCGGCCAGGCCCAGCTCGTTGCGCCCCCACTCGATGGTCATCGCCTGCATCCCGAGGCACAGCCCCAGGCACGGCACCCCGTTGAGCCGGGCGTAGCCGGCGGCGGCGATCTTGCCCTCGACCCCCCGCTCGCCGAACCCGCCGGGGATCACGATGCCGTCCAGGTCCCGCAGCCGGCCCTCCACCAGCAGCCCCTCGACCTCCTCGGCCTGGACCCACTCGACCTCGACCCGGGCGCCGTGGTGGAAGCCGCCGTGGCGCAGCGCCTCGACCACCGACAGGTAGGCGTCGGGCAGGCTCACGTACTTGCCGATGATCCCGATCCGCACCTCGCGGGTGGCCGACTCGATGCGCTCGACCAGCGCCTCCCACTCCGACAGCTCGGGGTCGGGCCCCTCCAGCCCCAGGTGGCGGCAGATGATCGAGTCGAAGCCCTCCTCGTGCAGCACCAGCGGCACCTCGTAGAGGTTGGCGGCGTCGGCCGCGTTGACCACCGCCTCGGGCGGCACGTCGCACAGCCGGGAGATCTTCTGCTTGAGCGCGTCCGACAGCGGCCGCTCGCTGCGGCACACGATCACGTCGGGCTGGATGCCCCGGGCCCGCAGCTCGGTCACCGAGTGCTGGGTGGGCTTGGTCTTCTGCTCGCCGGCCGGGCCGATGAACGGCACCAGCGTCACGTGGACGTAGCAGACGTTGTCGCGCCCGGCGTCGAGCCGCAGCTGGCGGATGGCCTCGAGGAACGGGAGGATCTCGATGTCGCCGACCGTGCCGCCGATCTCGGTGATCACGACGTCGACGTCGTCGCCGGCCAGCCGGGTGATCCGCCGCTTGATCTCGTCGGTGATGTGCGGGATGACCTGGACCGTCTTGCCCAGGTAGTCGCCCCGCCGCTCGGCGGCCAGCACGGCCGAGTAGATCGAGCCGGTGGTGGCGTTGCTGCCCCGCGACAGCGGCTCGTCGATGAACCGCTCGTAGTGCCCGAGGTCGAGGTCGGTCTCGCCGCCGTCGTCGGTGACGAACACCTCGCCGTGCTCGAAGGGGTTCATCGTGCCCGGGTCGACGTTGATGTACGGGTCGAGCTTCTGCATCGTGACCCGCAGGCCCCGGGACTTGAGCAGGCGACCGAGGGACGAGGCGGAGATGCCCTTGCCGAGGGAGCTGGCGACCCCACCCGTGACGAAGATGTGTTTTGTCACGGGCCCACAGCCTAACCCGCCCGACCGCCGGACCGGCGGACCATGGGACGGGCTTCTCAGGCGATCGACAGCGACGTGCGCAGACCCCGGCGCTGGCGCAGGTTGTCGACCGCCGCCTCCACGTCGTCGAGCGGGTAGCGGTCGGTGATCATGGCCGCCAGGTCGAGCCGGCCGGCCTTGGCCAGCGCCAGCAGCCGGGGGATGTCCCGCTGGGCGTGGACCGAGCCGAGCAGGCAGCCGATGAACCGCTTCTCGGAGGCGGTGAAGGCGGACACCATGGGGATGCTGATGCCCTGGTCCAGCGGTGGCGCGCCCACGCCCACCGTGGTGCCGCCGGGCCGGCTGGCGGCGAAGCCCTGCTCGATCAGCGAGGCCTGGCCGGCCGCCTCGAAGCAGTAGTCCATGCCGACGCCGGTCATGTCCATGCAGAAGGTCGTGACGTCGGTGGCGCTCGGGTCGATGGCGTGGGTGGCGCCGAAGCGCAGCGCGGCGTCGCGCCGCTCGGCCACCGGGTCGGCCACGACGATGGCCGCGGCGCCGGCCAGCCGGGCGCCCTGGACCACGGAGATGCCGATGCCGCCGGCGCCCAGCACCAGCACGGTGGCGCCGGTCTCGACCCGGGCGGTGTTGAGCACCGCGCCCACCCCCGTCTGTACCGCGCAGCCGATGACGCAGGCCTCGGCCAGGTCGACCTCGTCGTCGACCTTGACCACGCCCTCCTGGGGCAGCACGACGTACTCGGCCCAGCCGCCCATGCCCAGGCCCCGGTAGACCATCTCGCCGCCCCGCGACAGCGGGCTGGTGCCGTCCTTGCGGGTCGCCAGGAACAGGGCCGACGAGTACTCGGCGCACAGCGTCGGCTGGTCCCGGGTGCAGAAGTAGCACTGGCCGCAGGCCGGTAGCGGCGTCAGCACCGCCTTGTCGCCCGGGCGCAGCCGGGTGACGCCGGGACCGACGGCCTCGACCACGCCGGCCGCCTCGTGGCCGAGCACGGTCGGGGCGGAGGCCGGGAACGAGCCGTCGACGCAGGACAGGTCCGAGTGGCAGACGCCGCAGTCGGTGACCTTGACCAGCACCTCGCCCGGCCGGGGGTCCTCGATCTCGATGCTGCTCACACCGAGCTTGCCGCCGACCTCCATCACCGCCGCGCGCATCGTGCTTGCCATGGCGGCGAAGCTACCGGAAGGTCATATCCGGCGCCCCATCCGGCGCGTCAATCGTCACTTGACACGCCGCCAGCGTCAATGTCAGGTTGACGGCATGGAGATCGACCTCGCCCAGCTCATCGCCGTCATCGAGACGGGGTCCGCGGAGCCGCTCGACCGCATCGCCTCCGCCGCCGCCCTCAAGGCGCACCTGGAGGAGATCGGCGACGACCTCCTCGACCACTTCGTCAAGCAGGCCCGTGAGGGCGGCGCGTCGTGGACGCAGATCGGGGAGGCCATGGGCGTGACCCGCCAGGCCGCCCAGCAGCGCCAGGGGTTCCTCGACCGGCTGCTGGAGCGGCTCGACGACGGCAAGCTGGCCCGCTTCACCCCCCGCGCCCGCAGCGCGGTGGCCGAGGCCCGCACCGCGGCCCGGGCCCGCAACCACGCGGAGGTGGGCACCGAGCACCTGCTCGTGGCCATGTACGCCGACGAGGGGGCCATCTCGGCCGTCGTCCTCGGCCGCCTCGGCCTCGACCGGGCCACGGTCGAGCGGGAGGTGGGCGATCGGCTCCCCGCCGGGCCGGCCCCGGTCAAGGGCCGGGTGCGGTTCAGCGCCGCCGGCCGGATGGTCCTGGAGCGGGCGCTGGCGGTGGCGCTGGCCATGAACCACAACTACATCGGCACCGAGCACCTCCTGCTGGCGCTGCGCGAGGTCGACGGGGGTGCCGCCGACATCCTCGACGCCCACGAGATCACCGCCGCCAAGCTGGAGCCGGCCGTCATCGTCCGCCTCACCGAGGTGATCAGCGGCAAGGGCGCCTGAGCCACATGGCTCAGGGGGTGCGGCCCCAGGCGTCGGCGGCCCGCAGCGGGGGCACGGCGGCGATCACCCGGCTGAACGAGATCCGCTCGCTGGCCAGGTTGAGCAGCGCCACCACCACCAGCACGCCGGTGCGCACCCCGGGCGAGCAGGCCAGGACCACGCCGAGGCCGAGGGCGGCGCCCAGCACGTTGGCGCCGGCGTCGCCCAGCATCATCCGCTCGCCCAGGTCGGCGGACAGCAGGCCGGCGCCGGCCCCCACCACCAGGGCCACGCCGGCCAGCGCCGGCTCGGCGCCCGCCGCCACCACCAGCACGGCCAGGCACAGCAGCCCGACCTTGATCGTGCGCCCGGGCGCCCGGTCGAACAGGTTGCCGAGGTTGGCGGCCAGGGCGACCAGGGCGCCGTCGGCCAGCAGGCGGCCGAGGCTGGCCGGCTCGACCACCGACACGACCACGAGCGCCACGGCGGCCCCGCCGAACAGCTTCATCGCCCCGGTGGTCAGCCGGCCCCGGGCCAGTGCGGCGAGGTGCCCGGCGAACCCGCCGCTCTCCCCCGCCCCGCCCAGGTCGTCGAGCAGTCCGAGGAAGGCGAAGCCGACCGCGGCCAGCGTGACCAGCCGCAGCCCGGCCCGGGCGGCGGCCTCGGGCTCGGCGCCCGCCGCGGTGACGACGGTGACCACCGCGTCGACCACCAGGGCCGCCAGCGCGGTCAGGGCCCCGACGGCGGTCGGCAGCACCCGGCCCCGGAAGTTCTCCCGCTGGAACACCTCGGCGCCGAACGCGGGGGCCGACAGCACCCACAGCCCGGCGGCCACCAGCGCCCCGGCCACGAAGCCGGCCACGACGATCACGCGGCCGCCCCCGCCCCCGCCCCCGCGGCCGCCGTCGTGCGGGCGGCCGCCCGCCGACGCCGGGCCCAGGCCAGCGCGCCCGGCCAGTCGATCAGCACCAGCGGCACGGTGATGGCCCAGGCCCAGTAGTCGAGGCCCAGCAGCAGCCAGGTCGTGATGTGGAGGAACACCGCGGCCAGCGCGTAGAGCACCCGGGCCGGGCGGACGAAGATCACGACCGGGAAGGTCAGCTCGGTGCCGAGGATGAACACCCCCGCCGCCCGGGCCACCCAGATGTTGTCGCCCACCCAGGTGGCCAGGCCCGGCCACGGGCTGGCCCCGATGCTCGGGCCGTACAGCGACAGGTAGCGCATGTTGTCGCCGTAGGCCCACGACGGCCCCGACCGCCGCAGCTTGTGGTAGCCGGCGAACCAGTAGATCAGGGCGATGATCACGATCGACGTGCGCACGGGCCAGCCGTAGCGGCGCCGGGGCGTGCGGTCGCCGGTGTCGACCCGGGTGGGGGCCAGCAGGAACGGCGCCGAGGCCCACAGCAGCAGCAGGTCGTTGTGCAGCACCTTGCCCCGGCTGCCCCGCAGGCCGGCCAGCACCAGGTAGCAGACCCACGCCACCGCGAACGCCAGCCGGGGGCGGCGCCGCAGGGCGGCCGCCAGCGCGGCCAGGGCGCCGACGACCTGGAGGGCGACGAACACCTCGGCCGAGGGCATGCGGTCGAGCCAGCCGAGGAACGGCACGGGGTCGAACAGCGCCGGCGGGGTGATGGCCAGCTGGCGGTAGGAGCCGAGGGCGATGCGGGCGCCGATCAGCAGCGACAGGCCGACGTGCACGACCACCAGCCGGGATCCGGTCTCGGGCCCCCACAGCGCCTCGTGCAGCGCCCACCGGACGCGCCCGCCGGCCGTGCGCCCGGGAGGCTGGGGGCGGACGGTGGCCGCCGTCACGGCGCCGCCCTGCAGGTGTGGAACGGCTCGATGTCATGCGTCGTGACCCAGCGGCCGGCGCGGTGCACGATCTCCTCGTGGTCGCGGGCGATGACCAGGGCCGCGGCGCCGGGCTCGATCCGGCGGACGCCGCCGAGCAGCGCCCGGCACACGTCGTCGCGTCGGGCGTCGGACGCGCCGGGGAGGTCGGCCATGGGCCACTCGGCGTGCCGGTAGGCCAGCGGCAGGTCCTCGAGGCTGACCACCCGCCGGTCGCCGCCCGGCTCCACCGCCTGGATGACCCAGCGGGTCTGGTGGGCGTCCCGGGCCAGGCTGAACAGGCGCCAGCCGGTCAGCGGCCAGGCGTCGAAGCCGATCAGCCCCGGCACCAGCATCAGCACCAGCAGGATCCCGACCAACCACCGGGCGCCGCGGGGCGCGCTGTCGTCGGACCCGCGGCCGGCGGCAGGCGCGGCGGCGACGTCGCTCATCCCGGGTCGGCCCCCACCCGCACCGGCGGGGCCGGCCGCTCCTCGGGGGACGGCTCGGGCGGCGGAGCCCCGGGCGCGCCGGCGGCCCCGGGCGGTCCGCCGCGGGGCGGCGCGTCGGGCGCCGGCACGGTCACGGCCCCCAGCGCCAGCCAGCCGAGCGCGGCGGCCACCACCGTGAGGGCGACGCCGCCGACGATCGCGCCCGAGTCGTTCACCGCGCTGCCGAGCACCGCCGCCACCAGCGCGGCGCCGACCCCGGCGCCCAGGGTGGGCAGGGCGGCGCGGACGGGGTCGAGCGGCCGGCGCCGCGACCGGTAGAGGAACACGAGGAAGATCACGGCCACCGGGATGGCGGCCACCCAGAACGACGAGGTCGTGACCCGCAGGTTGGCCATCAGCTTGCGGTCGATGATGTCGAAGAGCGGGCCGAGCCCCTCCTTGCCGACCCGCTCGAACAGCCGGCCGAGGTGGGCCCGCTGCGACGGCGGCCGGGCCAGGTCGGCCATCCCGAAGCCGAAGATGGCCAGCCCGGTGACGACCACGGCGATCAGCACCGTCCGCCACCGCACCCGGGTGCCGCTGACCAGCACGCCGAACACCAGCACGGTGGGCGTGAAGGCGAGGATGCCGCCCACGTCCGACCCCCAGGTCGGCATGCCGAACACCACCAGCACGCCGACCAGCATCCCGATCGCCGCCGCCCGCCCCGCCCGGGTGGGCCAGCGGGCGGCCACGAACGCGGCCAACAGGCAGGCGGCCGCCGCCACCTGGCCGAACGAGTAGTTGCTGATGCCGTAGAGCCGGGAATTGCCCGTGGGCGAGTAGCCGAAGGCGGCGCTGAGGCTGAGGTGGGAGCCGGTCATCACGTCGAGCAACGGCACGGCCGCCACCGCCCCGAGCACGGCGACCAGCGCCAGCCGGGGCCGGCGCAGGCGCCCGGCGCCGACCGTGGCCCCGGCGGCCAGCGCCAGCGCGCCGAGCGCGACGAAGGCCCAGTAGAACCCGACGCCCAGGTCCTCCAGCGGGAACGCCCGGGCCAGGTACGACAGCGGCAGGATGGCCAGGTCGACCAGGGCGGCGACGCAGACCGCCCGCCGGGCGCGGGCGGAGCCGCCCCGCACCAGCAGCACGGTGGTGGCCGCGCACACGCCGGTCAGCCCCAGCACCACCACCAGCGTGGTCGGGAACAGCAGGTTCTCCCGGAAGCGGGACGCGGCGTTCTCGGCCACCAGGTGGTCGATCCGGCGGTCCAGGCTGTGGCCCGAGGGGGCCGGCTCGGCCGGGCGCCCCTCCATGTCCTCGGGGCGGCTGACGCCCAGCAGGTCGAGGACGGTGGGCCCCACGTCGACCAGGGTGAGGAACCCGGCCCGCTGGGTGGACGCCGAGCGCACGTAGCCGGGCCGCCAGCCGGGCGCCCGCACGGCGGCGACGGTGAGGTCGCGGTTGCGGTCGAGGTTGTAGGGGGCGACGAGGACGACGGCGTCGCGGGCGGGGTCGACCTCGTCCACCAGCCGCCCGACGAGGTCGTCGCTGTCGGCCAGCGCCTGGGCCCGGAGGTCGTCGTAGCGGGCGCTGGACACGCGGTCCCGGTAGCGCATGACCCGGGCCAGGTCGGACGCCTCGACGACGACGGCGCCCCGGTCCCGCCCGCCGGGCGCCCCCAGGGCGTCGGCGGTGGCCCGGGCCACGGCGGCGTTGTCGAGGCGGCGGCCGAAGGGCCGGTCGGGGGCGGGGACGGACAGGTCGGCGCCGAGGTCGGCGTCGGCGATCGTGCCGTCACGGCCCACGGCGGCCAGGCCCACCTGGCGCTGGTAGGACGGGTCGCCGGAGTCGCTGCCGTCGCCGTTGCCGACCGCGGCGATGCCCCGGTCGGCCCGCTCGAGGGTGGCGGCCAGCAGGCCGAGCTTGGCGTCGTAGGGCTGGGCCTTGTTGGTGCGGACCAGCGTGGGCCAGGCCAGCGCCACAGCGCCGTCGCCGGCCGGGGTGCCGGTGCGGCGGGTGAACACCTCGCCGGCGGTGGACCCGGCCGCCGGCTCGCCGACCGCCAGCTGCTGGCCGTCGAGCGCCGGGTCGCCGGTGGCCCGGGAGCCGGCCGACATCGTCAGGTAGGCCCCGCCCGCGGTGGAGCGGGCCTGCACCCCCCGGGGGGCCAGGTCGGCCAGCCCCGAGTCGGCCAGCAGGGCCCGGATGTGGGGCAGGTCGTGGTCCCGCACCTCGCGCCAGGTGAGACCGGGCACGGAGATGACCAGCACCCGCCGCACGGGCGCGGGCTCGGCCCCGGCCGCCGCCGGCGACCACCCGAACCCGGCGAGCACGACGAGCCCGGCCAGCAGCCCGGCCACGACCCGGCGCAGCGACACGCTCACGACTCCACGGCCGGGGGCGGCGGGCAGGGCATCGGGGCAGTCTACGGATGCGGCCGCCCCCGCCTGGTCGACCCCCCGCCTCATGCGCCCACCGCCTCGGGGACGCGGGTCGGTGGGGTCGGCGGCGGGCCGGGGTCGGTCGCTTCCGCCGGCGACGGGGCGGCGGTGGCGCCGGCCAGGACCCGGAGCATGACCGCCGGGCCGATCACGATCAGCATGGTCGAGGGCACCGCGAACGACGAGTCGTTGGCCACCAGGCCCAGCACCGCCAGCACCGCCAGGCCGGCGGCGGCGGCCCGGGTCGGGCGGTCGGACAGCAGGCGGCGGACCCGGTCGCCGGCCGCGGTGCGGCCCGCGACCACGTACGCCGTCGTGCCGCCCACCAGCGCGATCACGGCCACCCAGCCGGCCACCCGGGCGTCGCCCAGGCTGGCCCGCCAGCGCCGGCCCAGGTTGCGCCCGAGCGGGCGCCAGCGGCCGTCGAGGGCGTCGTCGACCAGCCGGGCCAGGTGGGTGTGGACCTCGGCCGGCCGGGCCAGGTCGATCAGCGCGAACACCACCAGCACCCCGCCCGCCAGCGCCGCCAGCCCGACCAGGTGGCGCAGCCGTACCCGCCGCCCGGTCAGCACCAGGGCGGTCACGCCGAAGGCCGGCACCATGGCCAGAACCCCGCCGACGTCGGCGCCCAGCATCGGCAGCCCTTCCACCGCCAGCACCGCGGCCATCAGCGCCAGCGCCCACCGCACCCCCCGCGAGCCGTAGCGGTCGGCGACCAGCGCGGCCAGCACGATGGCGGCCGACCCGAACAGCGCGAAGGCCAGGTTGCCGAGCCCGGTGAACCGCCCCGCCACGGCGACCGAGTAGCCGAAGGTGGTGTTCAGCTGGAGGGGCGCCCCGACCAGGATGTCCAGCGCGACCAGGGCGACGATGGCCCCGACCGCCACCAGTGCCCCGAGCCCGGGCCGGTGGCGCTCGATCCGCACGCACACGGCGGCCACCACGGCCGCGATGGCCAGGATCACCGCCGCCTGAGCGAGCAGGTTGGCCCGCACCGGCCCGATGGCGCCGACGAGGTAGGTCCCCGGCACCACCCCGAGCGCGCCGTAGGCCAGGGCGGCCAGCACCCCCGGCGCCCGGGGCCCGAGCCGGCCCCGCAGGGTGACGGCCAGCGCCAGCAGGACCAGCCCGAGGATGATCGTCGTCACGACGAGCGGCATGGTGGCGTCCCGGAAGGCGGCGGCGTCGGCCGCGTCCGCCAGGCGTCCGGTGCGGGCGGCAGCGCTCCCGTCCGACTCGCCGACCGCGAAGCTGCGGCCCTCCATGTCGTCGGGCGTCCGGGCGCCCACCAGCGACAGCACGGTCGGGGCCACGTCGGCCAGCTGGACGTAGCCGGACCGCCGGGTGGTCGCCGACTGGAGCAGCCCGCCGTCCACGCCCGGCGCCTGCACGGCGGCGATGCCGAGGAACGGCTCGCCCGGCGGCGCCACCGGCGACAGCACGATCACGGCGTCGTGGGCGGGGTCGACCCGGGTGAGCAGGTCGCCCAGCAGGGCGTCGGCGTCGGCCAGCGCCCGCTGCCGCATCTCCCGGCGGGGCGCGGCCCCGGCCGAGGACCGGTAGGCGGCGGCCCGGCTGAGGTCGGACGCCTCGACCAGCACGACGGACCGGCCCCCGCCGTCCCAGGCGCCGTCGACCGCCTGTAGGACCCGGGACCGGTCGAGGCGGTGGCCGAACGGGGCGGTCGGGTCGGCGGACAGCAGGCCCCGGCCCACCTCGCCCCCGGGCACGACGCCGTCGCTGCCCATCAGCAGGGCCGCCGCCGCGCGGCCGTAGGTGTCGCCCGGCAGCGTGTCGTGGTCGAGACCGGCCTCCCCGGTGTCGCCGTTGGCCACCACGGCCCGGGCGACGCCGGCCGCGGCCAGCCGGTCGCCCAGCGCCCCCACGTCGGCGCCGAAGGCGGAGTCGGCATTGGCGTCCGTGGCGGGGCCGACGCCGAGGTAGGCGATGCCCGGCGGCACGTCCCCGAGCCGGCGGTTCACGACGTCGGTCCCCGGCTCGCCGCCGAAGCGGTCGCCCGGCCCGAGCGCCACCGTGGGGTCGACGGCCGGCGCCACGGCCCGGGTGCCGGCGCCCATGCTGAGGTAGGCGTCGGCCAGGTCGGCGGGCCGCCGGCCGACCCGGGTCGACATGTCGGCGATGGCCGCCCGCCGCACGAACCGGTCGAGGTGGGGCAGGTCGGCCCCCCGCACGTCGGCCCAGTCGACGCCCGGCAGCGACACGATCAGCACCCGGTCGACCCGGGCGCCGAGATCGTCGGGCGGCGACCCGCCGCACCCGGCCAGCCCGGCGGCCGCCAGCGCCCCGGCGGCGAGGGCCAGGGCCGTGGCCCGAGGAGTCACGTCACCACCTCGGGCTCGGGGCCCGTCCCCGCCGGGGCCGGCAGCGACTGGCGGGTGGTCAGCGCCTCCCGCACGCCGGCGAGCCGGTAGCCGGCCAGGACGATCCCGGCGCCCACCGCACCCAGGGCGGCGACGGCGGCCGCGTCGGCCAGCCTGGACGGGTCGTCGGGCAGCAGCGCCCCGACCGCCAGCCACACGACGACCCCGGCCAGGGCCCCCACCGCCGTCACCCGGGCCAGTGCCGCGGGCCACAGTGAGGCGCCGGTCCGGCGCATCAGGCCGACCGCCAGCACCAGCGTCCCCGCCGTGTAGGCGGTCGTGTGGCCGAGGCCGAGGATGGCGATGCGGGCGGCGCCGTGGGTCGTGAGCGCACCCGCGGTCATCACGATCACGCCCAGCGTCGCCGCCCCCACCGAGACCAGGCCGGGGAGTCGGCTCTCGCCCAGCGCGTAGTAGCCCCGGGCCAGCAGCAGGAAGGCGCTGTAGGGCAGCAGGCCGAGCGCCAGCCCGGCCACCGCCGCGGCCAGCAGCTCGGGCCCGTCGCCGCCGGCCCGGCCGAACGGCACCAGCCGCATGGCCGGCCCGGCCAGGGCGATCATCCCCGCCGACAGGGGCACGAGCAGGACCGCCATCCGCTCCAGCGCCCACCGCAGCGACCGGGCCACCCGGTCGAGGCCGTGCTCGCGGGCCTCGGTGACCAGCTCCGGCAGGATCGCCGTGTGGATCGGCTGGGCCAGCACCGCGTAGGGCGCCAGGAAGATCACCCAGCCCACCTGGTAGGCGACGACGCCGCCCTCGACCGCGGCGCCGGCCACGATGGCCGCGCCCAGCAGCAGCCCGGCGCCGGTGTGGAGCACCACGCCCCAGCCGGAGTGGGCCAGCACCTCCCGCACCCGGGCGTCGCCCCGGGACAGCCGGGGCCGCAGCCGGAAGCCCGAGCGCTCGCACGCGCCGAGCAGGATGCCGACGAAGGCGATCACGCCCCCGGTGCCCGCCGCCACCAGCAGGAGCTTCTCGCCCAGCGTGAGGTCGAGGCCGGGGTCGGGGCCGGCGACCGCCCGGAAGGCGACCAGGCAGGCCACCATCACGACCGTGTTGCCGATCGGGGCGGCGGCGGTGACCGGGAACCGTCGCTCGGCGTAGAGGACGGCGGCGGCCACGGTGCCGGCCGCGTACAGCAGGATCTGGGGGACGAAGAACCGCAGGAGGAACGTGACCAGCGCCCGCTGGTCAGCCGCCACCGACTCGGGCACGCCGACGGTGAGGGCCCGGGCCAGCAGCGGGGCGAACACCACGCCGAGCACGGTGACGACGCCGAGCCCCGCCAGGGCGACGCCGAGCACGCCGCCGGCGACCTCCTCGGCGCCCGTCTGGTCGCGGCGGTCGAGGCGGGACACGAACGCCGGCACCAGTACCGCCGACAGCGCCCCCGCCGCCAGCAGCTCGAACAGCACGTTGGACACCGAGTTGGCCGACTGGAAGGCGTTGCCCAGGAAGGACGACCCCAGCACCGCCGCCACGACCAGCACCCGCACCATCCCGAGCGCCCGGGAGACGGCGGTGATCGCCCCCATCCCGGCCGCCGCCCGGGCGGTGCCGCCGACCCCGCCGGCGCCGGCCCCGACCACTGCGGCGTCGGCCACGTCACCGACGCCGGCCGCGGCGGCGACGTCGTCGCCGATCGCCGCCGCCCGATCGACCCCGCCCGGGGTGGGCTCGGGGTCGCGGTCGGTGGCCGTCGCGGCCGGGCTGGTGGGGCTCGCCGGGCCGGGCTCGGCGCCGTTGCCGGGGGCCACGTCGGGGCTCACGCCCGGCTCACTTGTCCCCGGGGGCCGGCGGCAGCAGGCGGTCGGCGCCGTCGGTCGCGCCGTAGTGGCCGACCTCGGGCGTGCCCGGCCGGGCGTCGACCGCCGCCAGGACCAGGGCCGCGTGCCCGGCCACGCGGTCGAAGTCGTCCACCGTCGAGAGCCGGTCCTTGAGCTTGCCGTCGTCCCGGATGTCCTCCACCAGCGGCGTGGGCGGCGGCTCCTCGTTCTTGGCCTGCTCGTCCTCGGGCTCGGGGAGCGGCTGCACGGCCACCACCGGCACCGGGCCGTCCTCCGCCAGCCGGCTGAGCAGCGGCTCGACGATCTGGTCGGGCGCCACCTGGGCCCCCGGGCCGTCCACGACGACCACCCGCAGCCCGGCGGTGGGCAGCTGCACGGTGTCGCCGTCGGCCCCGTCCGGCATCTGGTAGTCGAGGAACCCCGCGGCCCGCAGCCGGGCCACCAGCGGCGGCTCGGCCCGGCCGGGTGCGACGGCGCCGGCGGCCGTGTCGGTCGGCCCGAACAGCACGTCGCCCATCTGCTCGGCGAAGCTGCGCCGCAGCCGGTCGCCGTCGTCGGTGGTGAGCTCCAGCGCCTTGGCCAGGTCGGACACCTTCTCGTCGTCGTCGAGGTTGAGCCGGTCGGTCAGCCACCACGTGCCCAGCACCTGGGCGTTGGCCTGGCCGAGCACCTGCATCGTCTCGTCGACCCACTTCTTGTCGACGCCCTTGGTCGTCACCACCAGCACCGGGTCGTTGGAGAGCTGGCCGGGGTAGAGCCGCTCGCCCAGCTGGTCGTCGAGGGCGGCGGCCTCCTCCTGGTACGCCTTGAGCTGGCGGGTCAGCTCGTCGTTGCGGGCCCGGGAGTCGCTGAGGCTGGCCTCCAGGTCGTTGAGCTGCTTCTTCAGCGTCTGCTCGAGCGCGTCGTCGAGGAAGGTGGTGCCGAGCACCAGGCCGATGCCGAGGGCCAGCAGCACGGCGGTCAGGGAGACGATGTGGAACCGGAAGTTGATCATTCAGGAGATGAGCGATTGCCAGAACGCTCGGAGGACGAGCCGGACCGGCTCGGAGAGCATCATGGCCACGGCGAGGGTGAAGACGGCCGCCAGGATCATCCACACGAGGTCCCGCGTGCGAACCGACGTGCTGTAGAGCCGGCTCACGCCCTTGGCGTCGACCAGCGACGAGCCGACCTTCATCCGCACGAGGAAGGTCGACGCCATGCCGGCCCGGCCCTTGTCCAGGAACTCCACCATGCTGTTGTGGGTGCCGACGGCCACGATGAGCTCGGCGCCCTCCTCGTAGGCCATGAGCATGGCCACGTCCTCGCTGGTGCCGGGGGCGGACACGACGGTGTGGTCGAGGCCGAGGTCGGCCAGCCGCTTGGCCCCGGGGGCGCGGCCGTCGGTGTA
>DATFRN010000457.1:0-11482 GCA_035263165.1 Acidimicrobiales bacterium
GGCTGGCGGCCTCGCTCTGCGGGGCAGCGTCGCCGCCGCCGGCCGCGGCGCCCGCGCCGGCATCGGCCGGCGGCGCGCCCTCGGCGGGCGCGGCCCCGCCGGACGCCTTGGCCGCCGCCTTGCGCCGGGCCTCCTCGGCCCGCTTGCGGAGATGTTCGGGGATCTCGGTCATGTCGCTCGTCGTCCTCCGGGCATCACAGCGGGCCGCTGATGCCGCCGTCCTTGCGGACCCGCCAGAAGTGGATGGCCATGAAGATCACGATCACGAACGGCAACATCAGCACGTGGAGCACGTACCACCGTAGGAGCGTGTCTGTGCCGATCTCGGAGCCTCCCAGCAACACGAACCGCACCTGGCTGCCGAAGACCGGCGTGTAGCCCATCATGTTGGTTCCGACGGTCACCGCCCACAGCGCCAACTGGTCCCACGGCAACAGGTAGCCGGTGAACGACAGCAGCAGGGTGAGCAGGAGCAGCACCACGCCGATCACCCAGTTGAACTCGCGGGGCGCCTTGTAGGCCCCGTGGTAGAAGACCCGGGCCATGTGCAGGAAGACGGAGATCACCATGAGGTGCGCCGCCCATCTGTGCATGTTCCTGACCAGCAGGCCGAAGGTGACCGAGGTCTGCAGCGTGTAGATGTCGTTCCACGCCTGCGCCGCGGTGGGCCGGTAGAAGAACATCAGGAAGATGCCCGTCACCGTCAGCAGGATGAACAGGAAGAAGCTCAGCCCGCCCAGGCACAGGGTGTAGCTGACCTTCACCGCGTGCCTCTTCACCTTCACCGGGTGGAGGTGGTAGAGGACGCTGTTCATGATCACGTAGGACCGGTTCCGGGGGCTGTCGTTGTAGCCCTTCCGGAAGATCGACCCCGGTCGGAAGATCGAGTTCCAGGCCTGCGAGCCCTGCACCTGGTCGGGCAGACCCTTGAAGGCGGCCTGCGCCCTGTCCTTCAGCGAGGGCTTCTGATCCATCGTCTTGGCCACGAGGGGTGTTTCTCCTCAGTCGACCCGGGGGGCGGGCGGTCGGGGGTGGGGGTGGCGCGTCACGATCAGCCCAGCCGCATGCCGTAGCCGTAGCCGTGGGTGTTGGTGCGCTGGTGGGAGTCGCCCGCCGCGACGGGGTCGCCCACCTTGCCGAGGATGATGACGCCCGTGGGGCACCGGTCGACGCACAGCGCGCAGCGGGTGCACACGTCGTCGTCGATGGTGAAGATCACGTGGTCGCTGGGGTCGACGCCCGGCTGGTCGACGCCGATGGCCTCGTCGATCGCCGACGGGGTGACCATGTGGATGCACTTCCACGGGCAGATGTCCACGCAGCCCTCGCACATGATGCACTCGGACTGGTCGATGTGGATGAACTGCTTGGGCTTGACCGCCTTGGCCAGCCACGCCGCGTCGACCTCCTGGAGGACGTAGTCGTCCCGGAACTCGGGCATCGGCGGGTTGGCGTCGTTCTTGGCCACGTCGTCACCCCTTCCGGACCAGCGGGCGGCCGTAGCGCGACGCGGGCACGACGGTCGGCTTGGCCTTGGCCCGGTCGTTCCAGGTGGCCCACAGGAGGATCTGGAGGCCGATGCCGACGCCGTAGATGACGACCGCGACGATGTCGCGCAGGGTCTGGTAGGTGATCGTGAGCGGCTGGTTGCCGGTGGGCTGGGCGAGGACCTTGGACGTGGTCCACCCGAGCTGGCCGTCGCACCACACCAGCCACTGGTGCGGGATCACGGCGTACCACCAGAGCAGCATGAACATGGCGTAGACGGCGGCCGCCATGGCCTCGCCCCACGACAGCGGCGCGCCGACCGGGCGCCGCCTGCCGTAGAGGTAGGCGGCGAGCACACCGGCAATGCCGACGATCACTGTGGAGATGAAGGCGACCAAGGCTCGCGACTCCTCGTGAAATCGCTCACATTAGAGGTTATCGCCCGGCGGGAGCCGGCGACCTCGGCAGGTTTAGCACGAGCCTGTTCGGCGGTTCACATTGGCCCCCGGGCTTGGTGATGCCCTTCGGGGCGTGCATAGAGTGACCGCGGAGTTCCGTCCGCGGAGGCAGCGTTGACCGAGATCCCCGAGCACCTTCTGAAGCGCTCCCGCGAGCGTCGTGCCGCCCTGGGCCTGGGCGGGGACGCCCCGGCGGATGCGCCGGCGAGCGCGCCCGGCGAGAGCGCACCGGTGCCGGCGGCGGCGGCCGCCACCCCGGCCCCGGCCCCGGCGGCCGCGGTCGAGGAGGCCAAGGCCCCGCCGCCCCCCAAGCCCGACCCGCCCTACATCCAGGCGGCCAAGCGGCGGAAGAAGATCCCGTTCTGGGCCATCCCGGTGCTGGCCGCCCTGCCGCTGTGGGGCTACGTCTACGTCCGCACCCTCGAGCCGCCGCCCGCGGGCGCCAACGATCCCCACGTGCTGGGGGCCACCGTGTTCGCCGCCAACTGCGCCTCCTGCCACGGCGCCAGCGGGGGCGGCGTGAGCGCCCCGGCCCTGGCCGACGGCGCCGTCCTCAAGACCTGGCCCGACTGGCGCGACCACGCGGCCTGGGTCCGCCTGGGGTCGGCGAAGTGGCCGGCGGCCACCTACGGCGCCCAGAAGAAGAAGGTCGGCGGCGCCGGCCAGATGCCGTCGTGGACCGCGCTGACCGACCAGCAGATCGCCCAGGTGGTCCTGCACGAGCGCGAGCTGTCGCTCGGCCAGCCGATCGCGGACGACGACAAGGACTACGCAGACCTGCTGGCGGTGGCCAACGGCGAGAAGACACTCGCCGACGCCGGGCTCGGCCCGCTCTCCAAGGCCGACGGCGTCACCGAGGCCGACCTCGCCGGCGGCTGATCGCGCCGTGGCCGCCGGGGTCCGCGCCCGTAGCCTGGGACGCCATGGCGGCTGAGCGACACGACGTCCTGGTCATCGGCGGGGGTCCCGCGGGCAGCGCCGCGGGCTTCTGGCTGGCCAAGGCCGGCCGGGACGTCTGCGTCCTCGAGCGCAAGGAGTTCCCCCGGGACAAGACGTGCGGCGACGGGCTCACCCCCCGGGCCGTCCACCAGATCCGGGAGATGGGGCTGGAGCCGGCCATCGCCGCCCGCCACCACCGCCACGAGGGCCTGCGGGCCGAGGCCCACGGCATCACGCTCGAGCTGGCCTGGCCCGACCACCCGGTGTTCCCCAGCTACGGCTACGTGGTGCGCCGGCGGGACCTCGACCGGATGGTGGCCGAGCACGCCGCCGGGGCCGGCGCCACCCTGCTGCCCGCCACCGAGGCCGTCCGACCCCTGGTGCGCGACGGGCTGGTGACCGGGGCGCTGGTCAAGGACAAGGTCAGCGGCGAGACCCGGGAGATCCGGGCCCGCTACGTGATCGTGGCCGACGGGTCGCTGTCGCGCTTCGGCCGGGCGCTCGGCGCCAGCCGCAACAAGTCGTACCCCCAGGGCATCGCCATCCGGGGGTACTTCGAGAGCCCCCGGTCGGCCGACCCCTGGATCGAGTCGTGCCTCGACGTGCGCGACCGGCAGGGCCAGTCGATGCCGGGCTACGGCTGGATCTTCCCGCTGGGCGACGGGACCATCAACGTGGGCATCGGGCTGCTGTCGACGTTCAAGGGCTACAAGGACGTCAACACCACCCACCTGATGCACGAGTGGTCGGCCACCGCCCCCGAGCGCTGGGGCATCGACCCCGAGGCCATGCTCGCCCCGCCCACCGGGGGGCGGCTGCCGATGGCCGGATCGGTCAACCCCAAGGTCGGGCCCAACTGGCTGCTGGTCGGCGACGCCGCCGGATCGATCAACCCGTTCAACGGCGAGGGCATCGACTACGCCTACGAGACGGCCCGGATGGCCGCCGGCCTGGTCGACGAGGCGCTGGCCACGGGCGACGGGCGGCCGCTGGCCCGCTACCAGGGCCTGCTCGACGACGAGTACGGGCTGTACTTCAAGGTCGCCCGCCACTTCGCCAC
Source organism: Acidimicrobiales bacterium (assembly GCA_035263165.1). GTDB lineage: Bacteria > Actinomycetota > Acidimicrobiia > Acidimicrobiales > VFJN01 > ZC4RG19. The sequence continues at coordinate 3,946 of DATFRN010000457.1, forward strand.
CATCATCGGCCAGCCGGTGCTGATGAAGGAGCTGACCCGGGTGGGCATGCGCTCGCAGTCGCTCATGGAGTGGGTGCTGCGCATCATGGCCAACCTGCTGCGCGAGGACGAGCTGGGCCCAGCCGAGGCGGCGTACCGCGCCGTGGCCCAACTGGCCCGGCACGCCGCCTGACACTGGCGCGGTCCTATTGGACCGTCATCGTCCCCGTCATGTTGGGGTGGATCGCGCAGTGGAACTTGTACTCGCCGGGCTCGGTCGGGGCCTTGACGGTGACGGTCTCGCCGTCGTTGACGTCGGTCTGCTTGAAGTCGCCCTCGTTGTCCGGGGTGAAGGTGTGGGTGGCGCCCGATGTGTTCTTGAGGGCCAGCGTGCCGCCGGCGGGAAGCGTGACGTCCTTGTAGCTGAAGCTGGTGATGTCCATGGTGGCGTCGGCCTTGACGTCGCTGGCGCCCGTGCCGGAGCTGCCCCCGTTGTCGTCGCCGCCGCATGCCCCGAGGGCGGTGACGAGGACCAGGGCGAGTGCGGCGGTGACCCACCGGCGAGCGCGGTGGGTGGATGGGGTGTCGATCATGGTCTCCAGCCTCTCTGGTGCCCCGACCGCCGCGCCGGCGATCACCGGTCGGCGGGCGGGACCGTTGCCTCGTGGTCGTCGGAAGCGCCGGCGACCGGGGTGTCATCGTCCGTACCGCCCGCGCTGGAGTCTGCCCCCTCCGTACCGGCCGAAACAACGTCGGGCGCGCTCTCGGCCTCGCCGTCGTCGTCCGTGGCCTCCGTGGCCTCGGCCGGCGCGGCCTCGGTCTCGTCGCCGTCGGTCTCCGCCCCGGCGGCCTCGGCATCGGCCTCCGCCCCGGCGGCCTCCCTGGCCTCGAGTGCGGCCACCAGCGACGGGCGGACGTGCCAGAGGATGTAGAGCCCGGCCGGGATCATCACCAGGCACATCCACTGGGCGCCGGTCATGCCGGCGATGCGCTCGTCGTTGACCCGCAGCGAGTCGGACAGCCACCGGACGATGCCGTAGTAGACGATGAAGATGCCGACCAGGGTGGCCGGCGCCACCTCGCGGCCGCGGCGCCGCGCCGCCAGCACCAGCGCGCCGAGCACGGCGAACAGCACCAGCATGTAGATGAGCTCGTAGAGCGCGGTGTTGTGGAAGCTGGTGCCCCGGGTCAGCGGGATGTCGCCCAGCGAGGGCTCGCGCACCGAGCCGCCGTCGTAGCGGGTGGCCAGGAAGAAGTCGGACGTGCGCCCGAAGTGCTCGCCGACCGAGTAGCACCCGATGCGGCCGATGGCGAGGCCGAGCGAGAGGCCGAGGGCGTAGCCGTCGAGCACCTGCCACCGCTGGATGCGGTTCCACTTCCGGAAGAAGGGCACGCCGACCAGCAGGGCGAAGATGAACCCCCCGGAGAACTGGATGCCGCCCTGCCAGATGGCGATGACGTCGACCGGCGAGTGGATCTGGTCGGTGTGGGTGATCGCCCAGGTGAGCCGGGACCCGATGAGCCCGGCCAGCACCATCCAGGTGGCGGTGCGGTAGGTCTCGTCCCGGGAGATCCCGAACCGCTCGGCGTAGGCGGCGGCGATCCAGGCACCGAGCAGGACGCCGAGCGCCACCATGAACCCGAAGGTCTTCAGGTGCAGGGGCCCCAGCTCGATGGTGGGGAAGGTCGTGTACGGGATGACGGCCAGCACGGCCCTCTATGGTGCTCCGTCCGCACGGCCAGTGCGAGCCGGGGCGCTTGTTGTTTTCCTCGCGTTCAGGTGTGCGCTGGTGGGAGGTGTGCGCCGGTCCACTGCGGGGGTCAAACGAGGCTTCTCACGAGGCCGCTGGGGCGGCCTCGTAGTTCATGATCGGGGGCGGTTCCGGGACTCACGCACCGGGCCGTCAAGGGCCGGCCGCATGTCATGCGGCCTCAGCCCTGCGGGCTGACCCTTGACTGCCCTCGGCGGCGGCTCCTGGCGGCCTCGCCGGCCAGATGTAGGCCTCATTCGTCGTTGTCGTTTCGGTCGTCAGTCCGCCGCCAGTGGTTCCACCCAGCCGCCGCTCGGTGCCGCCAGGGCCTCGGCGCCGGCCGGGCCCCAGGTCCCCTTGCGGTAGAGCTCCACCGCCGGGGCGTCGGTGAGGACCGACTCGACGATGCGCCACTGCTCCTCCACGCCGTCGGCGCGGCCGAAGCGGCGGTGGTCTCCCTCCATCGCGTCCTCCAGCAGGCGCTGGTACGCCTCGCGGCGGTGGGGGAACAGGCGCTCGTAGCTGACCTCCAGGTCGACCGGCCTGCTGACCAGATCCTCACCCGGCTTCTTCGACTGCAGCTGGAGCGTCACGCCGTCGTCGTGGCCCAGCCTGAACCGCAGCCGGTTCGGTTGGGGGCGGGCCGAGCCCTGCTTGGCGAACAGCAGGCGGGGAGGGGCGGCGAACGTCACCACCGCCTCGGTCGCCGTCACCGGCAGGGACTTGCCCGTGCGCACCAGCCACGGCACCCCCGCCCAGCGCCACGACTCGATCTCGAGCTGCAGGGCGACGAAGGTCTCGACGTCGCTGCCCCCCTCGACGCCCGTCTCGTCCGTGTAGCCCCGGTACTGGCCCCGCACCACCTTGCCGGCGTCGATGGCCCGGACCTGGCGCCACAGGCGGATCTTCTCGTCGGACAGCGCCTCCTCCTCGGCCGACACCGGCGGCTCCATGGCCAGGAGGGCGATGACCTGGAGCAGGTGGTTCTGGAACACGTCCCGCAGGGCGCCCACCGACTCGTAGAACCGGCCCCGGGTGCCGACGCCGAAGTCCTCGGCCATCGTGACCTGCACGCTGGTGATGTAGTTGCGGTTCCACAGCGGCTCGAGCATCGAGTTGGCGAACCGGAAGACCAGCAGGTCCTCGACCGACTCCTTGCCGAGGAAGTGATCGATGCGGAAGATCGCCTCCTCGGGGAAGACCTTGTGCAGCACCTCGTTGAGCTCGGCCGCCGACGCCATGTCGCGGCCGAACGGCTTCTCGACCACGACCCGGCTGCCCGGGCCTGTGAGGCCGACGCTCGACAGCCCCTGGATCACGTCGTCGAACATCGCCGGCGGGATGGCCAGGTAGTAGAGCGGCCGCTCGACGCCCTCGAGCCGCTCGGCCAGGGTCTGGAACGTCGACGCCTCCCGGTAGTCGCCGCTCACGTAGCTGAGCTGGCCCGCGAGCCCCTTCCACGTCGTCTCGTCGAGGTCGCACGCCTCCTCGATCGACTCGCGGGCCCGCGTGCGCAGGTCGTCGTCGGTCCACTCGGACGACGCCACACCGATCACCCTGACGCCGCAGTTGTTGTCGAGCTCCATCTCGTAGACGGCCGGGAACACCTTCTTGCGGGCGAGGTCGCCCGTGGCGCCGAACAGCACCAGCGCGTCGCTGCGGGGGCGGGCGCTCATCCGGTCGCCTCCCCCTCCGCCACCACGGCGTGGCCGCCGAACTGGTTGCGCAGCGCGGCGACCGCCTTCATGGCCAGCGACTCGTCCTGCTGCGAGACGAACCGGGCGTACAGTGCGGCGCTGATGACCGGCGTGGCCACCCCCCGCTCGATCGCCTCCTGCACCGTCCAGCGGCCCTCGCCCGAGTCGCGGGCGTAGCCGCGGATGCCGGCCAGGTCGGGCTCGGCCTCCAGCGCCCGCACCAGCAGGTCGAGCAGCCACGAGCGCACCACCGATCCCGTGCGCCAGGCGGCGAGGGCGCCCTCCGCGTCGATGCCGAGCTCCGAGCGCACCAGCAGCTCGTAGCCCTCGGCGTAGGCCTGCATCAGCCCGTACTCGATGCCGTTGTGGACCATCTTGGTGAAGTGGCCGGTGCCCACCGGGCCGGCGTGGACGAACCCGCCCTCGTCGGGCTTGAGCGCGTCGAACAGCGGCTGGCAGGTGCCCACGTCCTTGTCGCTACCGCCGACCATCAGGCAGTAGCCCTCGCCGAGGCCCCACACACCGCCGCTGGTGCCGGCGTCGACGAAGCCGATCGACCGCCCGGCCAGCGCCTCGCCCCGGCGCACCGAGTCGCGCCAGTTGGAGTTGCCGCCGTCGATGACCACGTCGCCCTCGGCCAGCAGGTCGCCGAGCTGGGTGATCGTGTCCTCGGTCGGGTCGCCGGCCGGGACCATGACCCACACCACCCGGGGCGCGTCCAGCCGCTCGACCAGCTCGGCCAGCGACCCCACCTGGGACGCGTCGCTGAAGGCGTCGTAGCCGACCACCTCGTGGCCGTGCCGGCCCAGCCGGGTGGCCATGTTGCCGCCCATCTTCCCCAGCCCCACCATGCCGACCTTCACGGCGTCACCTCCGTCAGCTCGTCCAGGCGGACCCGGCCCGCCCGGCGCTTGCGATCGTGCAGGGTCAGCAGGTCGCCGTCGGCCTGCGCGTGGATCAGGGTGCGGAAGCCGTAGTCGGCGCCCGGGATGGCGACGTCGGCGGGGTCGTCGCCCACGACCTGCACGAACACGCCGGTGTCGGGCCCGCCCTTGTGGAGCTGGCCCGTCGAGTGCAGGAACCGGGGGCCGAGGCCGACAGTGGTGGCGACGCGGAGCCGGTCGCGCAGGGCCACGCGGGCGGCCTCGACGGCGGGGACGGCCGGGCCGCCCGGGTCGACGAACGCCTGGATGGCCAGGTAGTCGCCCGGGCGGACCTGATCGAGCAGGTCGGCGAGCGGCGTCGGCTCGATGGCCGGCGGGCCGGCGGCCAGCACCTGGGCGGTGGCGGCCTTGGCCGCGGCCACGTCGGGCTGGTCGAAGGGCTGGATGCCGAGCAGGGCGCCGACCAGGGCCGTGGCCAGCTCCCACAGCAGGACCTGGCCGCCGAGGTCGGCGAACCCGCCGGCGAACGGGATGACCGCCACCGGGTGGCCGGCCGCGGCCAGCGCCGCCAGCGCCGCCGTCTCGGTGCCGTCGCCGAGGGAGACGAACAGCCGGTCGTCGCCGTAGGCGGCAGGGTCACCGAGCCGCTCGCCCACGATCGGGACCACGCCGGTGCCCTCCTTGCCGGTCGACTCGGCGATGAGCTGCTCGAGCCACAGGCCGAAGGTGGCCTGGTCGTCGGGCACGACGACGGTGAGCTTGTCCCGCCCGGCCCGCACGCCGGCGGCGACGGCGGCCGCCAGCCGGGCCGCGGGGTTGGCCGCCGGGGCCGCCCGCAGGCGGTCGGCCATCGTCGCGGCGGAGGCCAGCAGGCCCTCGACGTCGGTCCCGGCCAGCAGGGCGGGGACCAGGCCGAACAGGGACAGGGCCGAGTAGCGGCCGCCGAGGTCGGGCGGGTTCTCGAACGTGTCGGCGAAGCCGCGCTCGGCGGCCAGCGCCGCCAGATCGCTGCCGGGGTCGGTGATGACGGCGAAGCGGGCGGGGTCGGGGTGGCGGTCCCAGGCCCAGGCCAGGTGGCTGCGGGTCTCCAGCGTCGAGCCGGACTTGGACGCGGCCAGGTGCAGGGTGCGGGACGGGTCGAGCTCGGCGCCGAGCCGGGCGATGGCCGCCGGGTCGGTCGTGTCGAGGACGGTGAGGGCGGGCGCGGCGGCCTCGCTGGCGCCCGACCGGGCCACGACCTCGGGGAACAGGCTGGACCCGCCCATGCCGGCCAGCAGCACGTGGTCGACGCCGTCGGCGAGGCGGGCCGTCCGGGCGCCGAGGGTGTCGAGGCGGGCGGCCATGTCGGGGCCGACGGTGAGCCAGCCGAGGCGGTCGGAGATCTCGGTGGGGTCGTCCCGCCAGAGCGTGTGGTCGCCGGCCCAGGTCCGGGCGACCGCGTCCCGTTCGGCCAGCTCGCCGAGGGCCGCGGCGGTGCCGTCGGCGAGGGGTCCGAGACGATCGGGGGTGTCGTCGAGGATCACGTCGTCCTTTGCTACCAGTCGTGGGCCGGAAACGCACCGGCAGGGCGGGCGAAATACCGACAGTTCGTCGCCCCACCACTACCGTTACCCCTCTCATGGCATCGACGGTCCCCGAGACGGCGCAGGCGCCCCCGCCGGCCCCCGCGCCCACGGCGGGCGCGGCCGGGCTGAGCGACCGGGCCCTGGTGGCGGTCACCGCGGTGGTGGCGCTGCCGCTGGTGTGGCTGGGCTACGGGACCGACATCGACATCGCCAACGTGCTGCACAGTGGGGCGCTGATCCGGGCCGGCGACTACGCCCCCTCCCGCAACCCGGGGGTGCCGGTGGTCGAGGCGATCGTCGGCGTGCTCGACCCGGTGGGCGGGCACCTGCTGGTCAACCTGGCGACCGCCGCCGCCCTGGCCTTCACCGTGGTCGGCGTCGCCCGGCTGGTGCGGGCCTGGGGCCACGCCAACGGCGACCTGGTGGCGCTGGCCTTCCTGGCCTCGCCGGTCGCCATCATGTCGGGGACGCAGACGGCCGACTTCGTGTGGGCGCTGGCGTTCCTGGTGTGGGGTGCGCTGGCCCAGCTGCGGGGCCGGCCGGTGGTGGCCGGCGTGCTGTTCGCCCTGGCCGTCGGCAGCCGCAGCTCGACGCTGGTGCTGGTGGCGGCGTTCCTGGTGGCCGACGGGTGGGACCGGCGCCACTGGCGGCGCGGCGCCGTCGCCCTGGCGGTGACGCTGCCACTGGCGGTCGCCTGCTACGTGCCGGCATGGCTGGACGCGGGGCGGACGACGGGTTTCCTGGTGGCCAGCGACGACTGGGTCAGCGTGGGCAACAACCTGGGGCGGGCGGCGGTGAAGAACCTCGCGGTGCTGGGGCTGCCGCTGGTGGTGCTGCTGGCCGTGGCCGCCCCCGCGCTGGTGCGCTCGCTCGGGCGCTGGGGCCGGGACCCGCTGGTGCGGTTCGCGGTGCTGGCGCTCCTGGTGACGGAGCTGCTGTACGTGCGCATGCCGTGGAAGCCGGCCCACCTGCTGCCGGCCGTGCTGGCCCTCGTGCTGTGGGTGGCCGCCAGCGACCGCAACCGGCGGGGGTTCCTGTGGCTGCTGGTGGCGGCGGTGGCCGTCAACGGGCTGGTGACGTTCCGCCCCCTGACCAGCGACAACCCCGACGCCAGCCGGCGGGCGACCCTGTCCCCGACGGTCACGGTGGGCTGGGTGCTGAACGACGCCCGCTGCCGGGCCCGCTACATGCACGACCCCCCGCGCCAGGCCTCCGGCGCCTGGTCGTGCACCCTCGCCCCGATGCGGGGCGACTAGCCCCGTTCCGTGGACGGAAATGGTTGGGAGTCAACCAATTGCGTCCGCGAAAGCGGTGGCCAGCTCGTCGAGGACCTCGGGGGTGTGGGCCAGGCCCGGGAACATGACCTCGTAGGCGCCCGGGGCCAGGGCGACCCCGGCGTCGAGCAAGGCGTGGAAGAGCTTGGCGTAGCCGGCCTCGTCGGTCGCCTTGGCGCCGGCGTAGTCGGACGGCAGGGGGTCGCCCAGGTACAGGCCCACCAGCGTCGAGGCCACCGGGACGTGGGCCGTGACGCCCGCCGTCGACAGCGCCGTGCGGAGGTGGGCGGCCAGGGTCTCGGCCGCCGTGCGCAGGCCCTCGTAGGCGTCGTCGTCCAGCAGGTCGAGCACGGCCAGGCCCGCCGCCGTGGCCAGCGGGTTCCCCGA
>DATFRN010000458.1:0-7276 GCA_035263165.1 Acidimicrobiales bacterium
ACGGGCTCGACCCTGGCCGGGATCATGGACGCCTTCTCGGTGTCGGTCAGCTACGGCCTCCAGTACGGGGTCCCGCTGCGCCACTACGTCGAGGCGTTCACCAACACCCGGTTCGAGCCGGCGGGCATCACCGACGACCGCCAGCTGCGCATCGCCACGTCGATCCTCGACTACATCTTCCGGCGGCTGGCCGTCGACTACCTCAGCTACGAGGAGCGGGCCGAGCTGGGCATCCTCACCACCGACGAGCGCACCCAGCCGACGCTGCCCGGCGTGGAGGAGACCGTGGTCGAGACCCGCCAGGGCCAGGACGTGCCGGCCGACCCGCCGTCGATCGACTCGTCGTCGCCCACGCTGTTCGACACCGACGCCCCCCGGGAGCCGTCGCTGCTCGAGCGGGCCGGGGTGACCGAGGCCGAGCGCCGTCCGGGAGGTGCGGCGGCGGGCGCCAGCCCCGCCATCCGCCCGCCGGCGGCGACCAGCGCCGACGCCCCCTACTGCATGCAGTGCGGGGTCCAGATGCAGCGGGCCGGCTCGTGCCACGCCTGCCCCTCCTGCGGCAGCACGAGCGGCTGCAGCTAGCCCGACAGCGCGCGAGTGCGGGGGCCCCGGGGACGGCCGGGGCCCCCGCTCGCGTGGTCCCGCCGGATCATGCGGACGGTGGCTGGCCGGGGATCTGCGCGGTGCAGCCGGCGCTGGCGGTGCCGGCGGGGGCGGTGTCTACGTGCGTCCCCGCCGGCGGTGTCGTAGCTGCGCCCGTTCGGCCATGGTGACCCGCACGGACCGCACGTCGGCGCCCACATGCCCGACGGCGAACTGGTGCGGCGGCCCGCTGACCGTGCCGCGCACGCTCGACGTGACGCGCTGGACACGCGGGGCGGACCCGCTGCGCCAGATCGAGGCGCCGGTGGCTGACATCCCGGCCCGTAATGAGGACCTGATGGCCGCCTGGTCGGAGGCACTGCGGCCGGGCGCCGCCGTGGGGCCGACGCGGTCGAGGCCGCCGCGTCGTCCCGGTCGTCCCGCCCGCGATGGTGGTCGTCCATGCGGCCGCCCGCGGTCGTCGTGGGCGAGTCGCCCATCCGCGCACCCGGTCGGGGTCCGTCCCCCGCCCGGGCCGGTGGTCGACCACCGCGCCGCCGACCAGCGGCCGGTGCCGGTCCGCCGACGTCGGCGGGGTTCATGGCTCGATCACGTCCTTGAGCTGGGTGAGGCCCCGGTGGATGAGCGACGTGACCGTGCCGGTGCTGCCCCCGAGCGCCTCCCAGGTCTCGTCGCGGTCGGGCGGCGCCGCCGCAGCCCGCGGGCGCACCCGATCGCTCACGGCCTGGCGCCGCGTCCTGCACGACCTCCTCGGCCGCCTCGTTCGACGCCACCGGGCGCAGTTCGGCCACCGGGGCCGTGGGTCGAAGCCCCCCGGGGACGCAAGCCGTGGCGGCCTACCCGAGCCTGGCGGGCCGACCGGCAGGAGCGCGCCGGCCGAGCCCGGCGCCGCCAGCCACGGCCGGTGGCCGGGATCCTGGGCGACCCCGGCCACCGCCGCGTTGCCGGACGGGCGGTCGGCTGATCGGCGGCGTCAGCCGCCCGGGCCCCGGTCCGGCCCTGGGAGATCAGCGGGCGCGTGGCCGGCCAAGGGGGAGGCGAGGTCGGCCACGCGCCCGCTCGCTCGCGGCTGGGCGCCGGAGCGCGCGTGACCACCCCGGAGGCGGGCGGGAGAGCCGTGCGGCGGGCGGCGCGACGGAGCCGGTGGGATCGGCCGGCTTGTCGGCCACGCTGCACGACAGATGGTCACGCTGAGGACGCTATGCGTTCGCAGGGTGACGCTGCGTCCTACCATACGGGTGATCCGGGTCACACCGGAGGGTGAGTCACGCATCGTCCCGGAGCAGCGGATTTGCGGTGATCCCGTCACAGAACGTGACAACTGCGTATGCTCACACGCGTCCTGCGTCCATGGGAGGCGAGGAGGCGGGTGTTGCCGGATGCCGACAACCCGAGGTCGCGCGTGGTGACGGTGGGTGAGCGGTCCGCGCATCTGCCGGCTCACATGGTGCGCCGGCCCCGGTTGCTCGAGGCGCTCGACGCCCCCGGTGCCCGCCTCGTCGTCGTCACCGGACCGGCCGGCTCGGGCAAGACCGTGGCGGTGCGGGACTGGCGCTCCACCGCGCCCGACCCCACGGGGTGGCTGTCGCTGGAGTCGCGCCACGCCGATCCCGCGCACTTCCTCGAGGGGCTGGTGGCCGTGCTCGAGGAGCTGGCGCCGGGCGTGCGGGAGGCCATGCGCCGCGACGACGTCGCGAGCCACACGCCCGGGGCGGCCCTGGGCCGGGCGGTCGGCCACCTGGCGGCGGCGCACGCGGCCACGCTGGTGCTCGACGACCTCCACGTGGTCGACCGCAGCACGAGCACCGACCTGCTGGGCCGCCTGGTCGAGGTGGTGCCGGAAACCAACCTGACGCTGGTCATCTGCAGCCGCTCCGACCCGCCGTTCCCGCTCCACCGCTTCCGCCTCGCCGGCGAGCTGGTCGAGCTGCGGGAGGCCGACCTGCGCTTCGACCGCGGCGAGGCCGCCGAGTTCTTCTCGCGCTTCCCCCAGGTACGGCTGACCCCGGACCACATCGACCGCCTGGCCGACCGCACCGAGGGATGGGCCGCCGGCCTCCAGTTCGCGGCGCTCTCCCTGGCCGGGCGGGCCGGGACCGACACCGACGCCTTCGTCGACCGCTTCGCCGGCAGCGACCGCCACGTGGCCGACTTCCTGCTCGACGAGGTGCTCGACCGCCAGCCCCCCGACGTGCGGGAGTTCCTGCTGGCCACGTCGGTGCTCGAGCGCCTGCGGGCCGACCTATGCGAGTACGTGGCCGGGCCGGAGGCGGCCGCGCTGCTGCGGCGGGTCGAGGCCGAGCACCTGTTCCTGCTGCCGCTCGACGACGACCGCGAGTGGTTCCGCTATCACCACCTCTTCGGCCAGCTGCTGCGGCGGGAGGTCCACGTCACCCGGCCGGACCAGGAGCGCCGGAGCAACGCCCGGGCCGCGGCCTGGTTCCGCGACCACGGCCACGCCGACCTCGCCATCGACCACCTGCTCGACGCGGGCGAGGACGAGGAGGCCTTCTCGCTGTTCACCGCCCAGGTGCGGGAGCACCTCGTCGCCGGGCGGCTCGAGACGGTGCGGGGGTGGATGGCCCGGTTCCCCGACGACTTCGTCCGTGCCAGCCCGGCCCGCCAGGTGCTGATGTCGCTGGCCTACGGCTGGTGCGGGCAGATCCAGCCGTCCGCCGACCTGGCCGCCGGGGCCCGCGCGGCGCTGCGGGTCGAGGGCGGCAACGGCGACGACGACGGCGCAGGCGCAGGCGCGGAGCGCGTGTACGTCGACCTGCTGGAGGCGATGATCGCGGTGGTGCAGGGCGACCCCGAGCGGGCGATCGCCCTGGGCGAGCCGACCTGGGAGCGCCGGGAGGGCATCGACCTGACCGTGCTCGGGCCCGAGCTGGCCGCCACGTCCCGGGAGATGTGGGCCTTCCTGCCGGTGGCGATCACCCTGGCCCACGCGCTGCTCGACGACCGGCCGGGCACCCGGCACTGGGCGTCGGTCGTGCGCCGGGACGGGCCCCGGATGGCCGGCGACCTGGTGAGCACGCTGGGCGCCGAGGCCTGGGTCGAGGCCCGCAGCGGCCGGCTGCGGGTGGCCCACGAGCTGGCCCAGCAGGCGATGGCGCTCGGCGCCGAGCAACCGCGGCTCATGCGCCGCCCGCTGGCCAGCGGCCGGGTGGCGCTGGCGCTCGTCCACCGCGAGCGCGACGAGCTCGACGAGGCCGAGGAGGCGATCGCCCCCCACGTCGCGGCGGCGGCGGCCGACGGCCAGCTGGCGCTGGCGACGCTGGGCGAGGTCGAGCTGGCCCGCATCGAGGCCTCCCGGGGCCGGGCCGACGACGGCATCGCCCGGCTGCTGCGGGTCCGCCGGGAGCGGGCCGAGGGCGGCACGCCCCGGTTCCTCGACGACCTGCTCGACGGGGCCGAGTGCCGCCTGCGGCTGCGCATGGGCGACCTGGACCGGGCCCAGGACCTGCTGGACGACCTCCCGACCGACACCCGCCGCACGCTGCTCGAGGCCCGCCTGGCGCTGGCCGCCGGCCGGCCCGAGCGGGCGGACGCGCTGCTGTCCGGCGTGTCCGACATCGACGGCGACCGGCGCCGGCTGCTGGAGGTGGCGGCGTTGCGGGCCCGGGTGACCGCGGCCGGCGGCGACCTGGCGGCCACCCGCCAGATCCTCAACGAGGTGGCCGAGGTGGCCCAGCGGGAGGGGGCCGTGCGGGTGTTCCTCGACGAGGGGTTCGACATCCTCGACCTGGTGCCGAGCGCAGCGACGGAGCGGTCGCGGCCGGTGGCCGGCAACACGCTGGTCGAGGCGCTGAGCGAGCGGGAGATGTCGGTGCTGCGCTACCTGCCGAGCCGGTTGTCCAACCGGGAGATCGGCGACGAGCTGTACGTGTCGCTCAACACCGTGAAGTCCCACCTCAAGACCATCTACCGCAAGCTCGACGTCGACCGGCGTGACGCGGCGGTGCGGCGGGCCCGTCAGCTCGGGCTGCTCTGAGGCGAGCGGCCGTCCGCCAAGTTGAATCGCGCTTCACCCGCCGGGGGTGGCCGGTTATCACCCCCCATATCGCCACGATGGGTGGGTGCCCGCCGTCGCCGAGATCACGCTGCGTTGCCGGGCGGCGCGCCGCCTGACGGCCGGGTTCTCGGGCTGGGACGTCGAGGCCCGGGGGCCGCTCACGATCCTCCGCCGGGTGGACGCCACGCCTGCCGACGTGCACGAGGCGCTGGCCCAGGTCGGCGACCTGGGGCTCGACCTCGAGTCGTTCCGCCTGCTCGAGCTGTCGGGCTGACCGTCGACCTAGGCTCGGCGCCCGTGGGCGCCCGGGACGACGAGAAGGCGGAGCTGCGGGCGTTCGCGCTGGCGTTCCCCGACGCCTACGAGGACTTCCCGTGGGGCGAGGAACCGGTCGTCAAGGTGGGCAGGAAGATCTTCGTGTTCCTCGGGTCGGAGGACCCGGACCGGGTCGGGGTGGCGGTGAAGCTGGCCGGGTCGCACGAGGAGGCGCTGGCCATGGACTTCACCTCGCCCTCGGGGTACGGCCTCGGGCGGCACGGCTGGGTGTCGGCGTCGTTCGGCCCGGGGACGGAGGTGCCGGTCCCGCTGCTGTGCGACTGGATCGACGAGAGCTACCGGCTGATCGCCGGCAAGCGCCGGGTGGCCGCCCTCGACCGGCGCTCGGAGGGGTCGTCGGGCCCCGATCGCCACGCCCGGTAGCCGCTTTCCCGGGCATACACTTACCGTTTCGCCTCACAGGGTCGTCATGGGGTAGTGGTGAGGGATACCCCGCGCGTCACCGCCCAAGGAGCCCGTCCGTGCCGCTGCTCGAAGTCGATGGTCAGCCTCTCAACGTCGTGGATCGGGGGGAGGGCGACGCCGTCGTCTTCCTCCACGCCTTCCCGTTGCAGGCGGCCATGTGGGACTACCAGGTCGACGAGCTGGAGGGCAGCCACCGCTGCATCGCCGTCGACATGCCGGGCTTCGGCCAGTCGCCGCCCCCGGCCGAGCCCGAGCGGGCGTCGATGCAGGCCTGGGCCGGGCTGGTGGCCGGCGTGCTCGACCAGCTGGGCATCGAGCAGGCGACGATCGTCGGGGCGTCGATGGGCGGCTACCTGGCCATGGCGCTGCTGCGGCACCACCCGGAGCGGGTGCGCCAGCTGGTGCTGGCCGACTCCCGGGCCCGGTCCGACGATCCGTCGGTCGCCAACAAGCGGTCGGCCCAGCAGGACCTGCTGCGGGGCGGGGCGGAGGTGGCCTCGCTGGCCAAGGAGAACGTCGAGCGGCTGCTGTCGTCGGGGTCGATGAGCCGGCCCGAGCTGGTCGACTACGTGCACGCGCTGGCCGACGGGGCCGACCCCGAGGGCTGGATCGCGGCGCTGGAGGCGATGAAGGACCGACCCGACTCGATGCTGCTGCTGCGGCAGGCGTCGGTCCGGGCGCTGGTCGTGGTGGGCGAGCTCGACCGGGTGACGCCGATCGCCGAGGCCATGAGCCTGCGGTCGCTGCTGAAGGGCGAGCTGGTGATCGTGCCCAACGTGGGGCACCTGCCCAACCTCGAGGACCCGCTGGCGTTCAACGAGGTCCTGGTGAATTTCCTAGTTACACCGATGTAGTTTGTCATACCCCCTCTGGATCATGTTCGTGCGAGGACGGGCGCAGTCCTCGCACGACAAGGAGATGCAGGGGTGGAGAGGCGACAGATCGGTGAGCAGGGTGGGAACGACGGCAGCGGCGGTGGCGACGGGGCCGGGGCCGGGGAGCTGGAGAGGATCATGGCCCGCCTGGCGGCGGGCGATTCTGCGGCGGCGGTGACGCTGTACGAGCGGTACGGCGCGTCGATCGCCGGCGCCGTGCGGCGCCTGGCCCGGGACCGACCAGGCCGGCTCGACCACGACGACGTCGACGGGGTCGTGTTCGAGGTGTGCTTCGAGCTGGCGGCGATCGCCGGGGCGTGGTCGCCCACCGGCGGGGCGCTGCCGTGGGTGTGGGCGCGGCACCGGGTGGCCAACGCCCTCGATCGGGTGCTGGGTGTGGTGGTCGAGCCGCTCGATGCCGAGCGGCTGGGCGCCGCCCTGGCGGCCGAGGCGCCGTCGGGCGATGCGGTGCGCTCGGGCGCCGACGACGTGACGCTGGTCGACACGCTCGACCGCCTGGCGCCCGACGACGCCGACGCCCGCCTGCTGGCCGACGCCCTCGACCGGGGAGCGGTCAGCGACCGCGACCGCGAGCTGCTGCTGGAGTACGCGTTCGAGAAGCACTCGGGCAACCTGTCGCCGGCGGCGACGGTGGCCCCGGTGTTCGGCATGAAGGAGGTCACGGTCCGCCAAGCGGCCCGCCGCACCCGCCAACGCCTCCTACGACTGGCCGCCGACGACGAGCGCTTCGCCCCGCTCGCCGAGCTGCCCCTCCTGGCATGACCGGCCTCTGGGCCCACCTGTCGGCCCACGCCGCCCCCCCGCCGCCAGCCGCGGGGCCGCCGGACCCCGATGGCTCGCCACCGCTGGGTGGTGCGGGGTTGCCGGAGCCGCGTCGCTTGCCGCCGCCGGTTGGTGCGGGGTTGCCGGAGCCGCATGGCTCGCCGTCGCTGGGTGTCGGGTCGTTGGAGCCGTCCCGCCCGCCGTCGCCTGCTGCCGGGTCGTTCGAGCCGTACTGCCCGCCGTCGCCTGCTGCCGGGTC
>DATFRN010000459.1:0-9906 GCA_035263165.1 Acidimicrobiales bacterium
TCGTCGGTCGGCGGCGACGGCACCGACGAGGGCCCGGCCCAGGAGGTCGTCAAGGAGATCGAGGCGCTCGGCGGCGTGGCCGTGGCCAACGGCGACGACGTGGCCGACTGGGACGGCGCCCGCCGCCTGGTCGAGCAGGCCGTCGAGGTGTTCGGCCGGCTCGACGTGCTGGTCAACAACGCCGGCATCCTGCGCGACCGCATGCTGTTCAACATGAGCGAGCAGGAGTGGGATGCCGTCATCCGGGTCCACCTCAAGGGCACGTTCGCCCCGATGCGCCACGCCGCCGCCTACTGGCGGGAGCGGGACAAGGCCGGCGACCGCCACGACGCACGGGTGATCAACACCAGCTCGACGTCGGGGCTGTTCGCCAACCCCGGCCAGTCCAACTACGGCGCCGCCAAGTCCGGCATCGCCAGCATGTCGATCATCGCGGCCAAGGAGCTGGGCAGGCACGGCGTTACCGTCAATGCCATCGCACCCGGCGCCCGCACCCGCATGACCGAGAACCTGGGGGGCGGCCGGATGGCCGCGCCCGTCGAGGGCGAGTGGGATCCCCGGGGAGCCGACAACATCGCCCCCCTCGTGACCTGGCTGGCCAGCGGCGAGTCGGCGGCCGTCACCGGCCAGGTGTTCCTGGTCGGCGGCGGGCGGATCGCCGTGGCCGAGGGCTGGCGCCGGGGCCCCGGCGTCGACCACGGCGCCCGCTGGGACCCGACCGAGTTGGGCGGTGTCGTCCCGGATCTCCTCAACCAGTCGGCGACGTGACCGACGGCCCGGGCCCCGCGCCCGTGCAGGCCATCGCGGGGGCCGAGGGCCCGGGCTGGCTGCGGCGGATGTGGCCGTACCTCCGCCGCCACACGAAGGACCTGGTGCTGGTGTTCGGCGCGGCGCTGCTGGGCACCGGCATCACCGCGGTGCTGCCGCTGCTCACCCGGTCGATCGTCGACGACGCGCTCAAGCCGGTCGTCGCCCACCAGCCGGCCCAGTCGCTGACGCCGCTGCTGACGGCGATGCTCGTCCTGGGCGTGGTCCGCTTCGGGCTGTCGTTCGTGCGGCGCTTCGGCGCCGGCCGGCTCGGCATCGACGTCGAGTACGACATGCGCAACGACATCTACGACCACCTGCACCGGCTGGACTTCGCCCGCCACGACGAGATGCAGTCGGGCCAGCTGGTGTCGCGGGCCAACAGCGACGTGCGGGTCGTGCAGCTGCTGCTCGGCTTCCTGCCGTTCATGAGCGCCAACATCGTCCTGTTCTTCCTGTCGCTCGGGCTCATGGTCCACCTGTCGCCCCAGCTGACCGCGGTGGCGCTGATCTCCGTGCCGACCCTGCTGATCATGGCCCTGCGCCTGCGCACGGTCGTGTATCCGTCGAGCTGGGACGCCCAGCAGCGCGCCGCCGAGCTGGCCACGGTGGTCGACGAGGCCACGACCGGCGTGCGGGTGGTCAAGGGGTTCGGCCAGGAGCGCCGCGAGCTGGAGAAGCTCACCGAGTCGGCCGAGCGCCTCTTCGGCGCCCGCATGCGCAACGCCCGGATCTCGGCCAAGCGCCAGGCGGTCATGGAGACGGTGCCGGCGCTGTCCCAGGTGGCGGTCCTGGCGCTCGGCGGCTACCTGGCCATCCAGGGCAACATCACGCTCGGCACGCTGCTGGCGTTCCAGACCTACCTCCTGCAGCTGGTCGCGCCGGTCCGCCAGGTGGCCGGGATGCTGGTGGTGGCGTCGACCGCCCGCGCCGCGGCCGAGCGGATCTTCGAGCTGCTCGACTCCACGTCGGACGTGGTGGAGAGCCCCGACGCCGAGCCGCTCGGCGACATCCGCGGCGAGGTCCGCTTCGCCGACGTCAGCTTCGGCTACCTGCGTTCGGAGCCGGTCCTCGACCACCTCGACCTCACCGTCGCCCCCGGCGAGGTGGTGGCCCTGGTGGGTGCGTCGGGCTCGGGCAAGAGCACGGTCTCGCTGATGCTGCCCCGCTTCTACGACGTCCAGACCGGCGCCATCACCGTCGACGGCCACGACGTCCGCGACCTCACGCTCGAGTCGTTGCGCCGCCACCTGGGCGTGGTGTTCGAGGAGAGCTTCCTGTTCTCGGACACGATCCGCGCCAACCTCAGCTACGGCCGCCCCGATGCCTCGGAGGAGGAGATCGTCCGCGCCGCCCGGTGGGCCCAGGCCGACGCGTTCATCCGCGCCCTGCCCGAGGGCTACGACACGGTGGTGGGGGAGAGGGGACTGACGCTGTCCGGCGGCCAGCGCCAGCGCATCGCCCTCGCCCGCGCCCTGCTGACCGACCCCCAGGTGCTCCTCCTCGACGACGCCACGTCGGCCATCGACGTCCGCACCGAGGAGGAGATCCACGACACCCTCCGCCAGGTGATGAAGGGCCGCACCACGATCCTGGTCGCCCACCGCCGCTCGACCCTCAACCTGGCCGACCGCATCGTGGTCCTCGACCACGGCCACGCCCTCGACGCCGGCACCCACGACGAGCTCATGTCCCGGTGCCGCCTCTACCGCCTGCTGGTCGGCGGCGAGGACGACGACCTCGACACCGTCGGAGCCGACGCCGTGGCCGACCCGACCGCCGCCGCTCCGGCGGGCAACGGCGCGCCGGCCAGGGCCAACGGGGGCGCGGCCGCGCCCGCCGCGGTCGGGGCGGCCGCCGGCGACGGGGCGGCCGCCGGCGACGGTGCGGCTTCCGGTGTCGGGGCGGGCAACGGAGCTCCCGGCAACGGCGCCGGCGACGGGGCGGCCGCCGGCGACGGTGCGGCGTCCGGCGTCGGGGCGGCCGCCGGCGTCGGGGCGGGCAACGGCGCGGGTACCGCGGCCGGCAACGGTGCACCCGGCGGCGCCGGCGGGGCCAGCGACGACGGCAGCGACGGCGAGGGCGAGCCGCTGCCCGCGGGCGTCACGGCGTCGGCGTGGCGGCGATCGTCGGACACCGAGGCCGAGCTGGCCGAGACCCAACGCCAGAGCTACCTGGCGGCCCGGGCCGCCGGCCCGATCGGGGGCGCCGGCATGGGCATGGCCCGCGCCGGCATGGGCGGCGGCATGGGCGTGGCCGTCCGCATGAACCAGCCGCCGACGCCGGAGCTGCTGGCCCAGATCGAGGCCCTGCCCCCCATCGTCGACACGCCCGAGACCGACATCGACGAGGCGTCCCAGGAGGCGCCCGACCTCACCTTCGGCCGCGTGCTGCGGCCCCAGCGTCGCCGCATGGCGATCGCCGCCTTCCTGGTCGGCGTCGACGCGATCACCACCCTGGCCGGCCCCTACCTCGTCAACATCGGCGTCCAGCGGGGCGTGCGGGGCGACGACACCGGCTGGTTGATGGCGGCGGCCGGCGTGTTCCTCATCGTGGCCGTGGTGTCGAGCGTCATCGAGTACTTCGACACGGTCGTGAGCTCGAAGCTGGGCCAGGAGCTGCTGCTCAGCCTGCGCATCCGGGTCTTCGCCCACCTCCAGCGCCTGGGGCTCGACTACTACGACCGCGAGATGACCGGCCGCATCCTCACCCGCATGACCTCGGACCTCGAGGCCATGCAGTCGCTGCTGCAGAGCGGGTTCATCGACGCCATGATCCAGCTGGTCACGTTCGTGGGCGCCATCGCGATCCTCGTCCACATGAACGCCCAGCTGTCGCTGGTGGTGCTGGCCGTGGTGCCGCCGCTGGTGATCTCGACCGTCGTGTTCCGGCGGCGCAGCTCCCGGGCCTACGGCGAGGTGCGCGACCGCATCGCCGCCGTCAACGCCAACCTGGCCGAGAGCGTGTCGGGCATGCGGGTCGCCCAGGCGTTCGCCCGCGAGCAGCGCAACATCGAGGGTTTCCGGGTCGTCGCCCGCCAGCACCGCTCGGCCCGCATCGACTCGACGTTCCTCGCCTCGATGTACTTCCCGTTCGTCGAGCTGCTGTCGTCGGTGGCGACCGTGCTCGTGCTGTGGGTGGGCTCGGGCCTGGTCCGGGACGGCCAGCTGGGCATCGGCCCGCTGTTCGCCTTCGTGCTGTACCTGACCGCGGTGTTCGCCCCGATCCAGCAGCTGTCGCAGGTGTTCGACACCTACCAGCAGGGCAACGTGGCGATGGACCGCATCAAAGAGCTGATGGCGGTGCCGGTCTCGGTGCGCGAGCCGGAGCACCCGATCGAGCCGGGACGGCTGGCGGGGCGGCTGCGGTTCGACGACGTGACCTTCACCTACGCCAACACCCCCGAGCCGGCGTTGCGGCATGTGTCGCTGGCGGTGGACCAGGGCGAGACCGTGGCGTTCGTGGGCGAGACCGGCGCCGGCAAGTCGACGCTGGTCAAGCTGGCGGCCCGGCTGTACGACCCGACCGACGGCGACGTGCTGGTGGATGACCTGCCGCTGACCGGCGTCGACCTCGAGGCGTTCCGCCGGCAGCTGGGGTACGTGCCCCAGGAGGCGTTCCTGTTCACGGGCACGGTGCGGGACAACATCGCCTACGCCCGCCCCGACGCCACGGACGCCGAGGTGGAGGCGGCCGCCCGGGCGGTGGGGGCGCACGACTTCATCGCGCGGCTGCCGTCGGGCTACCTGCAGCCGGTGGTGGAGCGGGGTCGCTCGCTGTCGAGCGGGCAGCGCCAGCTCATCGCCCTGGCCCGGGCGCAGCTGGTGGACCCGTCGATCCTCATCCTCGACGAGGCGACCGCCAACCTGGACCTGGCCACCGAGGCCGAGGTGGTGCGGGCGATGGGGCGGGTCAGCGAGGGGCGGACGACGCTGCTCATCGCCCACCGCCTGCAGTCGGCCGCCCGCGCCGACCGCATCGTGATGCTCGACCACGGCCAGGTGGCCGAGGTGGGGCCGCACGAGGAGCTGATCGCCAACGGCGGGGCGTACGCGGACCTGTGGACCAGCTACCTGGGCGGCGGCCAGGAGGCAGCGAAAGACACGGAGACCGTGGACAACCCGCTGTAGAACATGCGTTCGCACTGACATGTATCGAAGTATGCCATACTGCACGGGTGATGCATGTCGCCCCCTTCACCGCCCCCTCGGCGGGCCGCGAAACGCCTGGCTGGGGCGGTGCGCGCCCCCGGCCGGGGTGGGCTCGGCCGTTGTGGGCCGTGGGCTCGGTCCTGTCCGCCGCCGTGCGTGCGGTGCGGCGGTCCGTCGGGCGACGGGACGGGCGTGGCCGGGTCGCGGGGTGGATCCGGCCGGCTGACCCGCATGCCGGGGGCGCCGCCGCGTTCGCCGCCCGACCGGCGGTGCTGCGGTGGCTCGGCGCGCGGTGTCGCTCGGCTGGTTTGCGGACCGAGGCGGACGGCGTCGGACGGCTCAGCCGGCGACGCCGCCCGGTCCACCGATGGACTGCGTGCGGACCTGCGCCCGCGGTCGGTGGGGCAGGACGTCGCGCCGGTGGGTGGCGTCCGTCGACTCCGGTGCCGGCTGTGGGCGCCGGCCGGTGCGTCGGGGCGGTGGGGTGGCTACAGGCGCAGGGCGCCGTCGGGGTCGACCTTGACCCTGCGGCCGATCTGCTCGGCGCCCGAGCGGAGCTCGGTGACCGTGTCCGTGTCGTCGCTGTTGGCCCAGGCGCGGCGGCCGTCGTCGGTGATGCAGGCGGCCAGGACCCGCTCGGGGCTGCCGTCGCGGTCGTGGGCCACGACCCAGCTCTCCAGCGTGACCGCGTCGTCGACCTGGTCGGCCAGGGTGCGGGTCGGCAGCTTGTCGACCTCGTCCTGGACGTCGGCCCAGCGGAACCCCGGGCCCGGCTCGTTGCCGTAGATGCCCAGTGCGTGCTTGGTGACGTAGCCGCCGTTGGCGGTGATGAGGCCCCTCGTGCCGGGGTCGGCTTCCCGGAGCAGGCCGGCCATCGTGGCGATCGAGTGGCTGACGTAGTTGTTCCACGGGCCGCCGGCGAACGACAGGCCGCCCGTGACCGTGAGCGGGCGGTCGAGGGGCAGGCCGATCTCGGCCGCCGCCACCTGGACCGCCGACGGGAAGCACGAGTAGAGGTCGACGTGGGCCAGGTCGTCGGCGCCGACGTCGGCGAGGGCGAACAGCTCGCGGGCCGCGAGGCGGATGGCGCCCGACGAACGGAGGTCCTGGCGGTGGGACACGGCGTAGGTGTCGTGCGCCTGGGTGCCGGCCAGCGGGAAGACCCAGCGGTCGCGGGGCACGCCCAGCGCCGTGGCCCGCTCGGCCGAGCACAGGATGAGCGCCGCCGACTGCTCGACCGCGTTGTTGGCGTTCATGACCTTGGTGTAGGGCCAGCAGACCCAGCGGTTGTCGGGGGATGCCGTGCGGATCTCCTCGGGGGTCAGCTCCCGCTGGATCCAGGCGTGCTCGTTGCCGGCCGCCACGGCGGAGAAGCCCGACCACAGGTTCGACACGTGGACCAGGTGGTCGTCGATCGAGCGGCCGGCCGCATGGCGGAGCGCCTGCTCGAACAGGGGGTAGACCTGGGTCGGCATGTAGATGCCGCGGGCCATCTCGCCAGGGTGGTTGAGGTCGGCCTGGGGGGACGTGAGGCGGGCGTCGGGGGTGGCGTCGTCCTCGCTGCCCCAGCCGAGACCGGCCATGCCGTCCCGGCCGAGGGCCGAGCGGGTGCGCCAGGCCTCGGCGCCGGCGATCAGGACCGTGTCGGCGTCGCCGGCCAGGATGTTCAGGCACGCGCGGTTGACCAGCGCCTGGGGTTCGTTGCCGCCGATGGGGCTGTGGGCGAGGTCGCCCGGGGTCGCCCCGATGCGGTCGGCCACCAGGCGGGCGGCGTTGCGGTAGTGGACCGAGAACACCGCCACCACCCGCACGGCGTCGGCACCCGTCAGCAGCGACCCGGCGGCGGCCTCGCCGGCGCCTGCGTCCGTGGCCGCCCGCCGTAGCGCCTCCGCCATCATGTCGACCGGCTCGACCGGCGGCTCGCCCCTGTCGACGCGGTTGGACCACTGGCCGGCGCCCACCAGGACGGGCGTGCGGGGATCGAGTGCCATGGGTTCCTTTTAGAGCATGTGGCGGCACTCACGCCCATCGACGCTCGGCGGCGACGGCGCCGAGGGCAACGATGCTGCACTGCCGCTCTGGTGCCTTCGGCACCGCCGCCTTTCGCGGCACGACCGTAGAATCCCCGCATCGACGTCCTGCTCGTGTGCACGGCCAACCAGTGCCGATCCCCCATGGCCGAGGGCCTGCTGCGCCGGTTGTTCCGGAACGCGGGCCTGGGCGTGGTCGTCCGCTCGGCCGGGCTGATGCGGGGCGGCATGCCCGCCACGCCCGACGCCGTGGCCACGATGGCCGATCGGGGGGTCGACATCAGCGCCCACCGCAGCCGCCAGATCGACGCCGACCTGGCCCGGACCACGCCGCTGATCGTGGGCATGACCCGGCACCACGTGCGGGAGGCGTGCGCCACCTACGGGGCTCCCGTGGGGCGCACCTTCACGCTCAAGGAGCTGGTCCGGCGGGGTGAGCAGGCCGGGGGCCGGGTCGCGGGCGAGCGTCTTCCCGCCTGGCTGGCCCGGATCGGGGTGGGGCGGCGGCCGAGCGACCTGATCGGGGACGATCCGGCCGACGACGTCGAGGATCCGATCGGGCGGCCGCGGGCCGAGTACGAGGCCACCGCCGACGAGCTCGAGGACCTGCTGGGTCGGCTCTTCGCCCTGCTCGCGGGCGGTGGTACCGCCGGCGGCCCCGTCGCCTACGCTGACCCGACGTGCGCGTCGCCATCGGTTCAGACCACGCCGGGTTCGTCCTGAAGGGTCACCTCTCGGAGACCCTGCGCTCGCTCGGCCACGACGTCCTCGACCTCGGCACGGACAGCGAGGAGCCGGTCGACTACCCGCCGATCTGCGCCGACGTCGGCCGGGCCGTGCTGAAGGGCGAGGCCGACCGGGGGATCGTCCTGGGCGGCTCCGGGCAGGGTGAGCAGATGGCCGCCAACAAAGTCCGCGGGGTGCGGGCGGCCCTGTGCAACGATCTGTACACGGCACGCATGTCCCGCGAGCACAACGATGCCAACGTCCTCTCCATCGGGGCCCGCATCGTCGCCGCCCCGCTGGCCGACGAGATCATGACGCTCTGGCTCACCACGCCCTTCGAGGGCGGGCGCCACGAGCGGCGCATCGCGCTCATCCACGACATCGAGAACACCTAGGACCGCCCATGGCCTGGCCCACCACGCCCGACGACGAGCTCTTCGCCCTCATCGACCGAGAGGTCGAGCGGCAGAACACCACCCTCCAGCTGATCGCCAGCGAGAACTTCGCCTCCCCCGCCGTGCTGCGGGCCACCGGCTCGGTCCTCACCAACAAGTACAGCGAGGGCTACCCCGGCAAGCGCTACTACGGCGGCAACGAGGTCATCGACGAGGTCGAGGACCTGGCCCGCGCCCGAGCCCGGGACCTCTTCGGCGCCGAATGGGCCAACGTGCAGCCCCACTCCGGCGCCAACGCCAACCTGGCCGCCTACTTCGCCCTGCTCGAGCCGGGCGACACCGTGCTCGGCATGCGCCTCGATCAGGGCGGCCACCTGACCCACGGCTCCCCGGTCAACGCCAGCGGCCGCCTCTACAACTTCGTCTCCTACGGCGTGACCCCGAGCGACGAGCGCATCGACTTCGACCAGGTCCGCGACCTGGCCCGCGAGCACCGCCCCAAGCTCATCGTGGCCGGCGCCACCGCCTACCCCCGCAGCATCGACCCCGCCCCCTTCCGGGCCATCGCCGACGAGGTCGGGGCGCTGTTCATGTTCGACGCCGCCCACATCGCCGGCCTGATCGCCGGGGGCGTCCACCCCAACCCGGTCGAGCACGCCGACATCGTCACCCTCACCACCCACAAGTCGCTGCGGGGCCCCCGGGGCGGCTGCATCGTGGGCCGGGCCGAGATCGGCGAGCGCGTCGACAAGTCCGTCTTCCCCGGCCTCCAGGGCGGCCCGCTCGACCATGTCATCGCGGCCAAGGCCGTGTGCTTCCACGAGGCCGCCCACCCCGACTTCTCGGGCTACGCCCGCCAGATCGTGGCCAACGCCGCCGCCCTGGCCGAGGGCCTGGCCGGACAGGGCCTGCGCCTGGTCTCGGGCGGCACCGACAACCACCTCATGCTGGTCGACATGCGCAGCTTCGACCCCGAGGTGTCGGGCAAGAAGGCCCGCCTCGCCCTCGACCGGGCCGGCATCAGCCTCAACGAGAACACGGTCCCCGACGACCCCCGCCCGCCGTACATCACGAGCGGCCTGCGCATCGGCACCCCGGCCGTCACCACCCAGGGCATGGGCGAGGCCGAGATGGCCACCATCGCCGCCCTGATCCATCGCACGCTGGTGGGCCGGGAGGACCCGGCCGAGGTCGCCGCCGTGCGGGACGAGGTCGTCGCGCTCTGCTCGAAGTTCGAGCCCTACCCGGGGTGAGCAGCGGGCGAGCGAACGGGGAGCGCGGCGCGTGATCGGCTACATCCTGGTCATCGGGTCGGCGTTCGCCGTCACGTTCGCGTCGATGCCCCTGCTGCGGACCCTCTCGTTCCGCTGGGGGGCGGTCCAGCACCCCGACGCCCGCCGGGTCCACACCCGCCCCACCGCCATCCTCGGCGGGGCCGGGATCGTGGCCGGCGTGCTGGTCGGCTTCCTGGTCGCCTGGCTGTCCGGCCAGTTCACCGCCGTCTTCCGCACCATCGCCCCGCCGCTGGGCGTGGTGCTGGCCACGCTGTGCATGTACGTGGTCGGCCAGCTCGACGACCTGCGGGAGGTGTCGGCCCCGGCCAAGACGGCCGGCTCGGTGCTGGCCGGCAGCATCCTCGCCATCTCCGGCGTGTCGATCCTGTTCTTCCGCATCCCCTTCCAGGGCCTCATCGCCCTGCCGCCCGACCTGTCCACGCTCATCACCGTTCTGTGGGTGGTGGGCATGGCCCAGGCGGTGAACCTCATCGACGGCCTCGACGGCCTGGCCGCCGGGGTC
>DATFRN010000460.1:0-16880 GCA_035263165.1 Acidimicrobiales bacterium
CACCGACGCCGCCGGGCTGGCCGCCGGGCCGTTCGACCCCTTCTCCGTCGTCGTCGTACGGGCAGGCTGACGCGGCTTTGCAGGACGCCGCCCGGCGGCACCACCATGTGACGGTTGCCGGCGGTGCGCCGGCCGGAGGTAACGATCCGATGCACGCTCTCGTCGCCGCCCACCCGGTGCGCCGGCTCACCGCCGCCCTGGCCACGGGCCTGCTGCTCGTCCTGGCCGCCCCCCTGGCGGCCGGCGCCCAGGTCAGCGACGACGGCCACGTCACGATCGAGGCCGCCCACCCCGCGGGCGGCACCGCGGTCCACTACATCGTCCGGGTCACCGACAAGAAGGACGACCCCGGCAACGAGGCGCTGGTCACCGCCACGCCGCTCCTGGCAGACGGCGAGCAGCTCACGCCCGTGCGGTTCAGCCCGGCCGACACCGACGGCCGCTACGAGGGGATCGTCGAGTTCCCCAACGCCGGCCGGTTCACGCTGCGCATCACGACGGTCGGCCCCGACGCCCGCATCGACCGGCCGGTGACGGTGTCGGTCTCGGCCAGCACGACGCCCACCACCGCCGGCCGCAGCGGGACGACCGTGGGGCCCGACACCTCGTTCGCCCCGGCCAACGACGGCACCGGGGCCAGCGGGGCGAAGAAGGACGACGGCGGCGGCGTGCCGGTCTTCGCCATCCTGGCGCTGGCGATCCTGATCATCGCCGGCGTGACCGCCGCGGTCGTGGTCCTGCGGCGCACCGCCCCGCCCGGCGAGCCGGCCGAGGCCAGCGGGGACGATGATGACGACGGCAGCGGCGACGACGACGGCAACCGCGAGGCCAAGGCCGAGAGCGAGGGCGAGGGCGAGAGCGGAGAGCCGGCCGGGGCCTCGGCCGACACGCCGTGAGGGGCCGCCTCCCGCTGAAGGCCGCCCTCGCCGCCCTCGCCGTCGTCGTGCTCCACGCCGCCCCGGCGGCCGCCGACCCGCCCCGCCCCACGGACTACCGCTCGACGGTCACCTCGGTCACGCCCGACACCGGGGGGATCCAGGCCGAGATCGTCGGCGGCGACGCCTTCCTCCAGCTGACCGTGGACGGCCACGAGGTCGTCGTCGAGGGCTACGGCGACGAGCCCTACCTGCGCTTCCGCAAGGACGGCACGGTCGAGCGCAACCGGCGCTCGACCGCCACGTACCTGAACCAGAGCCGCAACGCCAAGGTCGACCTGCCGCCCCAGGCCGACAACGACGCCGCGCCCCGGTGGGAGAAGGTGGCCGACGGCGGCAGCTACTCGTGGCACGACCACCGGGTCCACTGGATGGGCAACGGCAAGCCGCCCGGCGTCCAGGCGGGCGACGTCGTGCAGGCCTGGACCGTGCGCCTGAGCGTCGACGGCGCCCCCGGGTCGATCACGGGCAACCTCGTGCTGGAGGCGGGCGTGAGCCCCCTGCCGTGGATCGTGCTCGGCCTGGTCGCGGCCGGCGCCGCCGTGTGGCTCGGCCGCAAGCGCCCCGCCGAGGTGGCCCCGTGGGCGGTGCTGATCGCCGCGGTCGGCTCCCTGGTCGTCGGCTTCGGCCAGTACCGGGTGGCGCCCGCGGGCTCGGGGGTCAACCCGCTGCTGATCATCGTGCCCGCCTTCGCGGTGGGCGCCGGCGCGCTCGGCGCGCTGGCCCGCAAGCGGACCACGGTGGCGCCGTCCATGACGCTGGCCGCGGCCGCGGCGGTGATCGGCTGGTGCTTCCTGCGCCTCGACGTGCTGTGGAAGCCGGTGCTGCCGACCACGCTGCCCTACGACCTCGACCGGGCCATCACGGCCGTGGCCTTCGCCCTGGCGGTTGCCGGCGCCGGGCTGATCGTGTGGGGCGGGGCACTGCGCCTCCCCAGAATGACCGGCGCCGTCGCCACCAGCGGCGGGGGAGAGCCGCGGTGACGACGGCCTGCGGACGGTCGACGGGCACAACCCGCCGACCGACCGCGGTATTCCCGGCCGGGTGAACTAACCGGCGGCGGTGCCGCCGCCCCGCTTGCGGAGCAACGCGAACAGCGCCACGCCGAGGCCGAGCACGCCGACGACGATGCCGACGATGCCCAGCGTGTTGGCCGTGTCGACGTCGGACTGGCTGGCGGCGTTGGTCACGCTCACGCCGGAGGCGTTCTCGTCGCCCCCGCCGCTGGTGGCGGGCTCGGCGTCGTGGTCACCGGTGCCCTTGACCAGCTTGAGCGTGGGCGCCGGGTGCTCGGGCTCGGGCTGGCCCTCGACGGTCTTGTCGATCCAGCGCACCGGCTCGCCCTTGGAGTAGGTCTGGATGGTCGGGAACGAGACCTGGTCGGTCTCGGGCAGTGGCCCGGCCGAGATCTCGAACTCCTGGAACTCGCCCGGCTTGATGGTCCCGCCGGTCCACGTGATCTTGGACACGGCCTCGCTGACCTCGTCGCCGTCGTCGGTCTTGATCGGCGTGTCGAGCTTGGCGGTCTCGACCTTGTAGGTCCACCCGGCCAGGGGCTTGACGCTCACGCTGGCGATGGGGTGGTCGGTGGGGATGTTGACCTCGACCGAGGTCGTGTCGGCGTCCTGCTGCTCGTTGGGAACCCGGAACGACAGCGCCGCAAAGCCACCCTGGGCGGCCTCGCCCGGGTTGACGGTCACGTGGGCGGACGCCATGGGGGCGACCGCCAGGACGGCCCCGGCCGCGACGACGAGCGCGCGGGTGACAACACGTTTGTTCACTGGACTGCTGCTCCTTGGTCTCGGGATCTACGAGATCGGGACGGACGTCTTGACGGTCTCCTCGTCGATGTCGGTGGTCCGCACCACGACGTGGAGATCCCAGTTGCCCGCCAGGGGTATGTCGGTGCCGTCGGCCCGGTACTCGCCCGTGCCGCCGGCGGTCAGCTTCAGCGGGATGGCCCCCAGGTCCTTGCCCGGCAGCGACAGGGAGGCCGTCACCTCCTCGGGCTGGATCGGGTTCAGCCCGTGGTCGGTGACCTTGAGGCTGATGTCGTCCTGGCCCACGACCGTGGGGGCCACGTCGACCGTGACCATGAACGTCTGGCCGTGCACCTGGGTGGTGAACGGGCCGCCGGCGGGCCCGGCGCCGGCCTCGGCGCCCGGCACGGCGTTGACCAGCAGGGCGGTGACGGCCAGCACGCAGATGCCCAGCGCCACCTCGGCGCCGACCGACCAGCGCAGCACCGACAGAGCTGTGGCGCCCCGGTCGGGCGAGGCGGCGACCGCGCCCGGCCCGGGCGACAGCGCCAGCGACGAGGTGCGGGCGGCGGCCCTGTCGCGGACCCACGACCGGCTGAACGCCGCGGCCACCAGCATCACGGCCACCACCAGCACCTTGACCACCAGCAGCCGCCCGTAGGTGGTGTCGAACAGGTTGTTCCAGCCGCCCAGCTGGCGCAGCGCCTGGATCACGCCGCTGACCACGATCACGCCGACGGCGGCGAACGCGACCTGGGAGAACAGGCCGACGGTCGCCTCGGCCTCGGTGTCGTCCACCCCGGACCCCCGCCACAGCACCGCCAGGAGCAGCAGGGCCAGGCCGCCCAGCCACACGCTGGCGCCCGACAGGTGGAACAGGTCGACGACGAAGGCGAGCGGCACGTTGTCGCCGGAGCTGGCGTGGCCGGTGAGGCTGACCGTGACCAGCAGGGCCAGGCCGAGCCCGGCGGCGGCCCAGCGGTCGAGCCGGCGGGCCCGCATCAGCAGCCACACGACGCCCAGCAGCACGAGGCGGACGAGCCACGACCGGCCGGTGCGGCTGCCCAGCTCGTCGGCGATGTTGCTGGGGTCGACCACGTCGCCGAGGCTGCCGCCGATGCCGTAGGCGGCCTGGAGCGGGATGCACAGCAGGGTCGTCACCGCCGCCAGCACCAGGCCGACGACCAGCACGCCCCGGGTCCGCTCGCTGTCCCGGCCGGCGGGCCAAACCCAGGTCACGAACACCATGCCCCCGACCACGAGGATCAGCCCGGCGAAGGCCAGGAACCGGGTCATGCCGAAGATGGCGCCCAGCACGTGGTCGCCGCCGCCGGCGCTGCCGTTGAGCACGTCCTTGAGCAGGGCCTGGTCGTTCTCGCCGCCGGTGGCGGCGCCCACCCGGAAGGTGAACGCCCCGGACACGGGGTGGCTGTCCGACGAGATCGCCTTCCACGACACGACGTAGGCGCCGTCGTCGAGCTCGGGCAGCGCCAGCGCGGCCACCGACCGCTCGCCGTTCGGGTGGGTCGGCTTGTTCTTGGTGACCGAGTCGCCCTTGCTGTTCAGGACCCGGATGCTGTCCTTGCCGATGTCGACGGCCTCGCTGAAGTTGAGGACCACCTGCTCGGGCGGGGTCTTGAGCTGCTGGCCGGCGGACGGCTGGCTGGACTCGAGGGTGGCGTGGGCGTCGGCCCGGCCCGGCAGCGCCACCAGCAGGACGGCGGCGACGGCCAGCCCCGCGGCGGCCCGGAGGGCGCGCGTGGCTCGGGGTCTCGCCTGGCGGCGGGCCGTCATGCCAGGCGCACCACGACCGACGGGCGCGGGACCCGGCGGGCCAGCGCCCACAGGCACACGAGTCCGGCCACCTCCAGCAGGTGGACGAACTCGCGCCCGAGCAGGGCGTTGCCGGAGAGTGCGTCGAGCAGCGAGGTGCCGACCATCGCCCCCACGAGGATCGACGCCAGGGGGAGCATCCCCCAGGCCCGGGCGGGCAACAGGACGGCGACGAGGAAGCCGGCGGCCAGGCCCAGGTCCCAGGCGGTGAGCTCGTGGGCGAAGTGGACCGAGGCGTGCCCGTCGTGGAGGAGGACGCCGGGCCATGACACGACCAGTTGGGCGACGGCCACCATGCACAGCGCCACCCGCCACTCGAACACGGAGAGCAGGCCCCGCCGCCGCTCGGGGTCGGGCGGGCTGGTCAGGCTGGCCAGGAGCGCCGGGTCGAGGGCCACGCCGTCGCGGGAGGCGTGGCGGACGATGCCCGACAGGGCGACCGCGGTCCGTGACCACTCGGCGCAGTCGGGGCAGGTGACGAGATGGGCGTCGACCTCCGCGGCGGGGACTCCGAGGTCCTCGCCGTCGAGGCGGGCGGAGAGAGCCTCGCGGCAGGTGCTGCAGCGCATGGTCTCTAAGTCGTCTGAGACGGCCTTTTGGTTCCCTAACACGAGCGACATACCCTGACGTGTCTGGTGGACGAGTTGACGGCCCTGGCCATGGGCGCCCGCGCGGGGGATCGCGTGGCGCTGTCCGCCTTCGTGCGCGGCACGTGGGCCGACGTCTCGCGCCTGGTCACGGCCGTGTGCGGGCAGGACCTGGCCGAGGACGCCGCCCAGGACACCTACCTGCGGGCCCTCAAGGCCCTGCCGCGGTTCCGGGGCGAGTCGAGCGCCCGGACCTGGCTGCTGGCGATCGCCCGGCGCGCCGCGGTCGACGCGGTGCGTGGTGCGGCCCGGCGCCGGCGCCTGCAGCGACTGCTGGCGACCCGGGCCGGCCCCGAGGTCCCCACGGTGGGCCTGGACGACGGGGTGCTCAGCGAGCAGGTGCTGTCCCGGCTCGACCCCGACCGCCGCACCGCCTTCGTCCTCACCCAGATGATGGGGTTCGACTACGCGGGCGCGGCCGAGATCTGCGAGTGCCCGGTGGGCACGATCCGGTCCCGGGTGGCCCGGGCCCGCGAGCAGCTGGTGGCCGAGATGCAGCCGGCGCCGCTGCCGCTCGCCTGAGCGGCGGTCGGGTGCCGGTGCCGCTGCCGACGCTGCCGGTCAGCGCCTGCCTCGACGAGCTGCGGGCGGCGCTGGCGGGGCCGGGCGCGGCCGTGCTCCAGGCGCCGCCGGGGGCCGGCAAGACCACGATCGTGCCGCTGGCGCTGGCGGACGAGCCGTGGTTGGCGGCCGCCGGCGGGCGCATCGTCATGCTGGAGCCCCGGCGGCTGGCCACCCGGGCCGCGGCCCGCCGCATGGCCGCCCTGCGGCGGGAGCGGGTGGGCGAGCTGGTCGGCTACCGGACCCGGGACGACCGGGAGGTGGGGCCGGGCACCCGGATCGAGGTGGTGACCGAGGGGATCCTGACCCGCCGGCTCCAGCGCGACCCCGGGCTCGACGGCGTCGGCCTGGTGATCTTCGACGAGTTCCACGAGCGGAGCCTCCCGGCCGACCTGGGCCTGGCGCTGGCGCTCGACGCCCGCCGCCACCTGCGCCCCGATCTGCGGATCCTCGTCATGTCGGCCACGCTCGACGGCGAGCGGGTGGCGGCGCTGCTGGGCGACGCCCCGGTGATCACCAGCGAGAGCCGCAGCCACCGGGTCGACGTGCGCTGGGCGCCCCGCCGGCCCCGCGAGCACGTCGAGCCGGCCACGGTGGCCGCCGTGCGCCAGGTGCTGCGGGCCGAGCCCGAGGGCGACGTGCTGGTCTTCCTGCCGGGGGCGGCGGAGATCGGGCGGGTGGCCGACGGGCTGGCCGGAGCGGTGGGCGACGGCGTCGACGTCCACCTGCTGTACGGCGCGCTGCCGGCCGGCGAGCAGGACGCGGCGCTGGCCCCGGGCCTCCCGGGCCGGCGCAAGGTCGTGCTGGCCACCGACATCGCCGAGACCAGCCTGACCGTGGAGGGCACGTCGATCGTCGTCGACGCCGGGCTGGCCCGCCGGCCGGTGTTCGACGCCACCACCGGGCTGACGAGGCTGGAGACCGTGCCGGCGTCGCGGGCGTCGGCCGACCAGCGGGCCGGGCGGGCCGGGCGCCAGGGGCCGGGGGTGGCGGTGCGGCTGTGGTCGCGGGCCGAGCACGCGGCCCGGCGGCCCCACGGCGAGCCCGAGATCCGCCAGGCCGACCTGGCCGGGCTGGCGCTGGAGCTGGCCGTGTGGGGGACGGCGCCGGGCGACCTGCCGTTCCTCGACCCGCCGCCCGCCCGGGCGCTGGACGAGGGGGGGCGGCTGCTGGCGGACCTGGGGGCGCTGGACACCCCCGATGATCAGGGCGGCGCCGTCACGCCGCTCGGGCGGCAGATGGTGGCGCTGCCGCTCCACCCCCGGCTGGCCCGGATGGTGCTGGCCGGCCGGGCCCGGGGCGGGGCGCACGGCTGGCTGGCGTGCCTGCTGGCCGCCGTGCTGGAGGACCGGGACGTGCTGCGGGGGCGGCCCGACGACCTGCCGGCCGACATGGGGGTGCGGCTGGCGCTGCTGGCCGACCCCGGGCGCCGCCACCCGGCCGCCGACGGGCGGGCCCTGCGCCGGGCGCGGGACCGGGCCCGCGACCTGGCCCGCCGGGCCGACGTGGCGCCGGGCGGCGACGTGCCGGCCGACGACGCCGGGCTGCTGCTGGCCCACGCCTACCCCGACCGCATCGCCCAGGCCCGGGGCGGGGCCGGGCGGTTCGTGCTGCGGGCCGGGACCGAGGGGTGGCTGGCGGCGTCCGATCCGCTGGCCGGCGAGGCGTTCCTCGCCGTGGCCGAGGTGGACGGGCGCCGCTCGGGCGGCCGCATCCGCATCGCCGCCCCCCTCGCTCCGTCGGACCTCGACGCGGTGGCCGGCGACCGGGTGGTCGAGCACGCCCGGCTGGTGTGGGACGCCGACCGGGACGACCTGGTGGCCCGGGTCGAGCGCGAGCTGGGGCGGCTGAAGCTGGGCGCCGTCGAGCGCCGGCCCTCGCCGGGCCTGGCGGCCACGACGGCTCTGGTGACCCGGGTGCGGGCGACCGCACTGGCCGCCCTGGCCTGGACGCCGCACGCCCGGGCGTTGCAGGCCCGCATCGGGTTCCTGCGGGCGGTGGTGGGCGAGCCGTGGCCCGACGTGAGCGACGCCGCCCTGCGGCGCACGCTCGACGACTGGCTGGCCCCCCGGCTCGACGCCGCCCGGGCCACGGGGCGGGCCGACCTCGAGCGGGTGGACGTGGCCGGGGTGCTGCGGTCGCTGGTCCCGCCGGCGGTGGCCGGCGACCTCGATCGGCTGGCCCCCGAGGCGGTCACGGTCCCCACCGGCCGCCGCGCGGCCCTCGACTACGCCGCCGGCGACCCCGGCGACCCGCCGGTCCTGGCCGTCCGGGTCCAGGACATGTTCGGCGCCACCACCACGCCGACGGTGGCCGGGGGCCGGGTCCCGGTGGTCCTCCACCTGCTCTCGCCCGCCGGCCGCCCGGTCCAGGTGACGAGCGACCTCGCGGGCTTCTGGTCCGGCTCGTGGCACGACGTCCGCAAGGAGATGGCCGGCCGCTACCCGAAGCACCCCTGGCCGGATGACCCCGGTTCCGTGGACGTTTCTGGTTGACTCCCAACCAGAAACGTCCACGGAACGGTCAGGCCGCCGCCTTGGCCGCCGTGTCGGCCGGGATGTCGGCGTAGGCCAGCAGCTCGCGGCCCGCCACGGCGGCGATGTCGTCGCTCCACGGGGGCGTCGGGACCAGGTGGCGGCGGGTGTAGCGGAGGGCGAGGAGGCCCTTGTGGACCGCCAGCTCGCCGCCCTCGGCGGCCTGCTCGGCCAGGAGGGCGGCCGACGTCGTCTGGACCACCAGGTCGCACAGGCGCCCCGAGACCGCCTCGGCGGCGTCGGGCTCCAGGCCGGCCAGGGCGTCGACCCGGGCGGCCAGCTCGCCGGCGGCCGAGGCCACCGCGTCGATCGCCGGCCCGAGCCACGGCGGGGCGCCGGCCCGGGCGGCGTCCAGGGCCGCGCCCACCCGGGCCAGCACCGCCTCGTGGGCCTGGTCGCGCCGGATCGTGCGCAGCACGTCGAGCACGCAGATGTTCTCGCTGCCCTCCCAGATCGGGTGGCACTGGGCGTCGCGCAGCTGGCGGGTCAGGCCCCAGTCCTCGCAGTAGCCGTTGCCGCCGTGCAGCTCGACGGCGTACGACGCCGCCTCGACCCCCAGCCGGCACAGCCGGACCTTGGCCGCCGGCACCAGGATGCGCCGCAGCCGGGCGCCGTCGCCCACGCGGCTGGCCGCCGCGCACTCGAAGCCCAGCGCGGTGGCCGCCTCCAGCTCGGCCTGGAGGTCGACGATCTGCTCCCGCACCAGCGGCAGGTCGACCAGCACCCGGCCCTTGGCCTGGCGGCGATGGGCCCACGCCGCCGCCTCGGCGAAGCAGCGGCGGGCGATGCCCAGCCCCATCAGCGCCACGCCGAAGCGGCTGCCGTTGACCATCTCCATCATCCGCCCCAGGCCCCCGGCGTCGGTGGCGGGCGGGCCGCCGTCGCCGTCGCTCGGCCGGCGCCGCAGCGCGTAGGCCAGCGCCCCGTTGAACTCGACCTCGCCGGTGGGGACGCTGCGGGTGCCCAGCTTCTGCTTGAGCCGGCGGATGCTGTAGTGGTTGGGCGACCCGTCCTCCAGCACCCGGGGCACCAGGTAGAGACCGAGCCCGGCCGGACCGTCGGGCGCCCCCTCGGGCCGGGCCAGCAGCACGATCGCGGCCCCGTCGACGTTGGAGCAGAACCACTTCTCGCCGGTGATCTCGACCCGCCCGTCGCCCCGGTCCCGGGCCACGCAGTGGACCGTGCGCCCCAGGTCGGAACCGCCGTCCCGCTCGGTCAGGAACATCGACCCGTCGACCGCGTCGCCCACGTCGGCCGCCCGCAGCCCGGCCAGCAGGCCGTCCCGTACGTCGGCCGGGGCGTAGGCGTCGACCAGGCCGGCGACGCCGCTGGTCATGCCCAGGCTGCACACCATGCCGGTGTCGGCCTCGGCCAGCAGGTAGCTCGACGCCGCCAGCACCACGCCGGGCACCGGCCGGCCCCGCTCGGCGGCGGCCGCCGAGAAGCCCGACGGGTAGCCCGCCGACCACAGCGCGGCCTTGGCCTCCAGCGTGGCCGGGTGGTGGGCCAGCTCGTTGACCTCGGTGGCCCAGCGGTCGTAGCGCACCAGCTCGGGTGGGTGGGCGTCGATGACGTCGGCCGCCCGGGCCACGGGCCCGCCGATGAGCGCGCCGAAGTGGTCCAGCGTCGCCTCGGCCCACGACAGGTCGTCGGGCGGGCAGTCGCGCCGCACCCGGGCCACCAGGTCGGGGTCGAGCCGGAACCAGTTCCGGCCGACGACGGAATCGATCGAGGACCAGTCGATGGGGCTCACGCCCCTATGTTTCCAGCAGGTCCTCCGCCGCGGCGAGCCGGCGGGCGTGGTTGACCCGGGCGTGGACGGCCCGGGCCGCGGCGTAGGACGACACGGGGACCTGGGTGGCGTGGCGGAAGCCGTCGCCCTCGACCGTCACCTGGACCACGCCCTGCACCGTCCGCTCCTTGATGAGCAGGAACAGCAGGCCCAGCAGGCAGGCGAACACGAAGATCACCGCCAGCACGATGGCGTAGGGCGGTATCTGGGTCACCTCGTGGATCTGGTCGCTGACCGCCCACGCCGTGCCCCGCAGCGGGAACCGGCCCCGCGGCACGTACACCCAGTCGCGACTGACCTCGATCTCGCCGATCCGCGCCTCGATCTCGTCCCGTTCCACCCGGCGTCCCCCGCCTCGTGTCCCACCACGATTGGGGAGACCCTAGCCCCCGCTCCGGGGGGCGTGATCACAGCGGTTCGCGGCGGCGGGCGACCACCTCGCCGCCCGACCACCCGGTGAGGTCGAGCGTGGACGGCGAGGGAGCGAGGGGCTTGACCGTGTGGGTCGTGGTCCGGTCGGCCACGTCGAGCGACGCCACCGGCCGGCCGTCGAGCGCCACGTCGACCCGGTCGAGCCCGGCCGTCGTGAGCCGCAGCCGCACCTTGCCGTCGGGCCGCACCTCGGGCACCACGCCGAGCACGCACGCCGGCGCGGCCGCCAGCAGGGCGCCGGCTGCGGCCAGCAGGTCCTTGTTGTCCTCCATCAGGTCGGCCTCGGTGAGCTCGTGGCGCTGGTCGGGCTCGATGCCGAGGTCCTCGACCGGGGTGCCGCCCCGCTCCGCCCCCACCCGCAGCGTGCGGCGCACCGCCGCCCGGAACCCGGCCCCGCCCGGCAGGTCGACGAACGGGTTGTCGGTCGCCGCCCCGCCGCCGGGCGCCACGCTCATCAGCGTCCGCAGCAGGTCGTGCGTCCACACGTTGGCCCCCCCGGCGCCGGTGTTGCCGTCGACGCCCAGCACCGGCCCGATGGCGTGGTCCTGGAAGCCGGCGCTGAAGATGTCGGTGGCGCTGTAGCACAGGCCGTTCGTGACCAGGACGACCGGGCCGTGGTAGCGCTGGCCGCGGGCGTTGGCCGACGCCGCCTCCGTGATGGGGAAGGCGTTGGAGTACTGCGCCCCCGTCGCCACCGCCTGGCGCAGCGACGGCACCCACGCCCCCAGGTCGAAGGTGGGGTCGAGCGGCGAGGGACTGTGGCGGGCGCACATGTCGAGCATGAGCGGCGTCGTGGTCATCTGGGCCGGCTCGGGGGTGATCTCGTGGGGCGTCAGCACCTGGAGCAGGCGCTCGGCCGCGTAGATGAGCCCGCCGCCGTTGCCCCGCACGTCGACGATCAGCCCGGCCGCCGGCAGGGCGCCGGCCAGGCGCACGAACTCGTCGACGAACGGCTCGGCGTCGGGCACGTTGAAGGTGAAGATGCGGATGTGGCCGAACGTGCCCGACGGCGTGGTCACCGGCCGGGCCCGGAACACGGTCGGCATGCTGGTCGGCACGTCGACGGCGGCGACCGCCGCCCGGGTCACGGGGGACGTCGGGTCGGCGATCTCGCGGGCCGCGGCATCGGCCCCCGGGGCGAACATCAGCTTCTTGGCCTCGTTCACGGCCTCGACCTGGATGTCGACGCCCTGCGCCGCCTGGTTGCCGA
The DNA here is from genome assembly GCA_035263165.1 of Acidimicrobiales bacterium. Taxonomy (GTDB): domain Bacteria; phylum Actinomycetota; class Acidimicrobiia; order Acidimicrobiales; family VFJN01; genus ZC4RG19. The sequence continues at coordinate 11,705 of DATFRN010000460.1, forward strand.
GCCCGGTGCCGCTGTCGCCGCCCGGGCCCGCCACGGCCACCAGCCAGTCGAGGCGGATCTCCCGCTCCTCGCCGTCGAGACCCCTGTAGGTGACGACCACCCAGTCGTCCTCGGGCGGCAGCGACCGCACCAGCGAGCGGATGGTCATGGCGTCGAGGCCCCGGGCGAAGCTGGCCGACTCGTTGCTGCCGGCCTGGCGGCGGGCGTTGGCCCGCACGGCCCGGTCGATCGGCGTGCCGTTCCAGTGCAGCACCTCGACCTCGGGCACGAAGGTGGGGTGGGCCAGCGACGCCGCCACCTTGGACACGATGTAGTGGGCGCCCGTGCCGTTGACGTACCGCTCCAGCAGGAACGGCAGGTAGGCGGTGCGCGAGGCGAACGGGGCGGGCAGCAGGTAGTTGGTGTGCAGGTCGCGCAGCGAGGTGAAGATGTCGGCCATCTCGCGGTGGAACGCGACCTCGGAACCCCGGCTGTCCTCGTCGAGCAGCGCCAGCCGCGCCCGCAGCAGCCGCAGCCGCTGCACCGGGTCGATGGCGTGCATGGCCCGCTTGAGCACCAGGTGGACGTAGCAGCGCTCGATCATCAGCAGCGCCTGGTCGACCAGCGTGATGCGGTCGGCCAGGGTGAGGGCGCCGTCGCCCACCGCGTCGAGGAAGTCGGCCAGCCGCGCGGCCGGGGCGCGGCCCGCGGCGGCCGCGGCCAGGTCGACGTCCGACCGCACGCCGGGGGTGGGCGCGGGCGCGGCGGTGCGGGACGGCGCCGCGAACGTGGGCGCCTTGCGGCCGTAGAGCTTGGCCAGGCCCTTGACCACGACCTCGGCCTCGGGCGACAGCTCGGGCACACCGGCCAGGCGGTCGATGTAGCCGTCGTCGTCCACCACCGTGAGCGGGTCGAGGCCGAGCGGGGTCAGCACCTCCGACAGCGCCTCGGCCGCCCCGAGCGCGAACGGCGACGGGGCGTCGCCGAAGGCGTGGCGGTCGGCCAGGCCGTCCCGCTCGTCCTGGTCCAGCTCCAGGAACCAGACGCCGGGCGAGGTGCCGTCGCTGGCGCCCAGGAGCGCGCCCGCGGTGAGCGGGTTCTCCAGCGTGCGGGCCAGCTCGGGCAGCGTGCGCAGGCCCTCGGCCAGGCGGGACTCGGCCTCGCCCAGCGTCAGCGCCCCCACCAGCGGGTCGGCCAGCGCGTCGGTCAGGTCGATGACCCGGTCGGCCCCGCCCACCGTGCGGTTCTCGAAGTTGTCGCTGCCCGCCGCCAGCCGGGCCATGAGGGTCGGCTGGCCGTAGTGGGCGGCGCCGTCGATGACCACGAGGCTGATCGCGCTCTCCCGGGCCCGCAGCAGGTGCTCGTGGGGGTCGCCGCCCCGGCCGGCCACCGCCACGATGTCGGCCCGCTTGCCGGCCTCCAGCGTGCCCACCACGTCCTGCCACTTGAGGATGCGGGCCGGGTTGACGGTGGCCATGGCCACCAGCTCCTCGGGGGTGAACACCCCGCCCCGGGCCTCGGACACCAGCCAGGCCACCTTGAGCTCGGCCAGCAGGTTCTTCGACCCCGACGGCGACCAGTCCGACCCCAGCGCCACGGGCAGCTTCTCCCGGGCGGCGCGGGCGATGTCGGCCGTGCCCCCGTAGAGCAGCAGGTTGGACAGCGGCGACCACACCATCGAGCCGCCCCGGGCCCGGAAGATCTGGTAGTCCCGCCCGGCCAGCCCGGCGCAGTGGATCCCGGCCAGCGACGGCGTGATGGCCCACTCGTCCTTGCCGATGCGCAGCGAGCGGAAGTGGTCGCGGGCCTCCTGGTCGACGCCCTCGGCCAGGTGCAAGAGCAGCGACGACGAGCGGTTGAGGGTCCGGAGGAACTTCTGGGCGTCGGCCGCCTCGACGTCGGCCACCCGGGTGCCGGCCGAGGGCAGGGCGTCGTCGTCGGTGTCCTCCACGTTGCGGACCAGGCCCTTGTAGAAGCGCCGGATGCCCATGTTGGACGCCAGCGCGATGCCCTGGCTGGTGGTGACCCCGCCCAGCAGGCACTTGGACTCGACGTAGCGGACGACCGCCTCCAGGAACCCGCCGGTGCGGCCGAGCACGCTGGCCGGCCCGCTGACGAAGCGCCGGTACTCCCGGTGGCGCATCCACTGGCCCCGGTTGTCGAACCGCTGGGGCACCTGCCACAGCGGCAGGGCGTTGTAGCTGAGGTGGTTGTGCAGCTCGATGAGCCCGGGGTAGAGCGTGTCGCCCGTCCGCACCACCGGCGCGCCGGCGAAGCCGTCGGGCGCCGGGTCGGCCGCCGCGCCGACGGCCACGATCGTGCTGCCGTCGACGTAGACCCGCCCGGGGTCGTGGACGTCGTGGTCCGCGTTCATGGTGACGACGCGCCCGTCGAGCACGTAGCGATCGGCCATGGTCATCCGCCTCCTCCGGCCGGCGGGACATCCACGTCGGCCACCCATCCGGGCATCCACACCCGGTAGAACACGTCATCCGCCGGCGCGGTCGAGCGCACGGCCCGGTCGCCGGTCGTCCCCTGCCAGCGCGGCGCGCCGAAGGGCAGGTCGGCCCGCGGGATCTGGGCCCGCTCGCCGGCCCACGCCGCCGCGGTGGGCGGCTGGTCGAGCGGGATCCCCAGCGAGCGCAGCCGGGCGTGGCCCTCGGCCCAGGCGTCCTCCGCCCCCGGCGTGCCCCAGGGCGGCAGCGCCACCACCGGCTGGCCGTCGAGGTCGAGGAGCCCGGCGATCCGCTCGGCGTGGGGGCCGATGGCCACCACCACGGCCACGGGGTTGTCGTCGAGCACGCGGCCGGTGACCGCCCGGTGGCCGGCCACCACGTCGGGCCGGTCGGACAGCGCCCACACCTTGCCCACCGTGTCGTCGGCGGTGTCGACGGGCAGCGTGCGCAGGATCAGGTAGCTGCGGGTCAGCCCGAGCGCGGCCATCAGGCCCTGGAACCGCTGCCCCGCGTCGCCGCAGAAGGCCCGGCCCCACAGCAGGTCGTCCTGGCCGTGCTGGTCGGCCAGCACCAGCATGCGCACGCCGGCGAAGCGGCCCCGGTAGCGGGGGCCGCCGCCGTACGCGCCCGCCCCGACGACGCCGAGGGCGGCGAAGTCGGGACCGGCCAGGCCGGTGGCGCCCCCGGTCAGCAGGCGGGCGATGGCCGGCGTGGGGCCGCGATCGAACTCCAGCACCGAGCGGGGCGGCTCCCAGGGGAGGTCGCCCTCGTCGGCCACGAAGGCCGGGTCGGGGTCGCCGGGCGCCGACGGCTCGTTCGGGTAGTGGGGCGCCTCGGGCGGGCGCACGACCGGGCCCAGCTCCAGCGACCGGCCGGCGGCCGAGCGCGTGGTGGCGGTGCCGCCCGCCCCCAGCCGCCACGGGGCGCCGAAGGGCAGGTCGCGCAGCGGGACCGGGTGGGCGTCGAACACGAACGTGCCGGCCGCGGCCCGCTGGCCGTCGGCGTCGGGCGGCAGCCAGGCCGGCTGGTCGGCCGCCCAGCCGAGCACCCGGTCGGCGGCGGCGGCGAAGCTGGCCTGCACGTCGGCCCGCCCGCCCGAGCCCGCCGCGCCGGGGTCGACGACGTCGACCAGCTTCACGTGGGGGCCGATGGCCGCGGCGTCCAGGGTGTGGAGCTGGCCGCCGCCGGCGGTGCCGCTGCCGCCCCGGTGACGGTTCCAGCTGAGGATCGACTCGCGGGCCGCCCGGCCCACGGCGACGATCAGGCGCAGGTCGTTGCGGGCGGCCGCGTAGTCGAGCAGCCGGTTGCGGTGCCGGGCGATCGGCGAGTCGGGGTCCTGGGCCAGGTCGCGGACCGGCCCGTCGTACTGGTCGACGATCGAGTAGACGAACGTGTTGAGGCACAGGTACGACCGGGTGATGCCCAGGTGGGCCAGCAGGTGCTGCACCCGGGTGCCCGACTCGCCCACGAAGCTGCGGTGGGCCAGCACCTCGTCCGAGCCGGCGTCCTGGCCGACGACGAGCACCTTCACCTGGTGGTCGCCGAGCCGGCCCCGGTAGTAGACCGGCCCGAACTGCCAGCGGAACTGCTCGGATCCGGCCGCGGCCAGGCCGAGGGCGCGGTAGTCGGGGGTCTCGGCGAACAGCCGGGCCCACGAGCGATTGCGTGGCGGGCCGGGGTCGTGGTCCCAGGGCTCGCCCCTGCCGGCCCGGAGGTCGTCCATGCCTTCCCGTCCGTCCTTCGTCTCCGCCCTCCGCCACGACAGAGTGCCGCGACCTGGCCCCGGATACCAGGATGGACCTGTCAGCCCGGCGTCAGCGGTCGAGCAGCGCCTTCAGCAGCTCGTCGGACTGGTGGCTCGGCAGCACGCTGCCGCCGTCGACCACGATGTCCTGGCCGGTGAGGTAGGCGGCGTCGGCCGAGCACAGGAAGGCGACGACGCCGGCCACGTCCTCGACCGTGCCGATGCGGCCGAGCGGGATGCGGCGCTCGACCCGGGTGCGCAGCTTCTCGTCGTCGACGACGGCCCGGGTGAGGCGGGTGGCGATGTAGCCGGGCGAGACGGCGTTGACCCGGACGGCCGGGGCCAGCTCGAGGGCGGCCGACTTGGTCAGGGCGACCACGCCGGCCTTGGCCGCCGCGTAGGGCCCCTCGCCCCGGGTGGGGCGGGAGGCGGTGGTGCCGGCGATGTTGACGATGCTGGCGGGCGCCGCCGCCCGGAGGTGGGGCACGGCGGCCCTGATGGCGTGCCAGACGCCGGTGAGGTTCACGGCCACCAGCCGGGCCCACTCGTCGTCGCGGTAGCGGTCGAGCGCCTTGGCGGTGCCGAACCCGGCGCTGGTGACCAGGACGGCCAGGCCGCCGAGCTTGGCGGCCGCCTCGTCGACCGCCGCGCCGACCGCCCCGGGGTCGGCCACGTCGGCGGCCAGCGGCAGGTGGTCGCCGGGGTCCATGCCGTCGAGGTCGGCGTCGAGGATCGCCACCCGGGCGCCGTCCGCCGCCAGCCGGTCCGCCACGGCCCGCCCGATGCCCCGGGCGCCGCCCGTGACGAGCGCGCCGCGCCCGGGCATCAGAACCCCTGGAACCAGTGGCCGGCGTTCACGCCCAGCGCCTGGCCGGTGATCGGCCGGGCCATGTCGGAGGCGAAGAAGACGACGGCCTCGGCGATCTCGGCCGACGGGGGCAGGTAGCCGAGGGCGGTCTCGCCGGCCACCGAGCGGTACTGCTCCTCGGGGGTGATG
>DATFRN010000461.1:0-10403 GCA_035263165.1 Acidimicrobiales bacterium
ACCATGGACATGCTCACCTCCGCCTGCCGCACCGTGTTCTACCGCCACGACGGCAAGCTCGAGGACCTCGAAGTCGGCCTGGACGGCCGGCTGTGGTCGATCCTCGGCTGGCCGCTGCCGCGCGGCATCGAACGCGCTGAGGACGTCCCGGCCCCCGACGTGGTGCTCGAACTGTTCGACGGCAACGGGATGGCGCTGGTCGCGCACGCCGAGCGTGTCATCACGTGGATGCAGAACCCCGACGCGTTGGGGGAAGGCTCAGCCGCGACGACCGAGTGAAGTTCCTCGGCGTCGCGGCGGTCCTCGGGTTCGACCCGTCGAGGCTACTGCGCGCCGACCCCGTCGAGGCCGCCGTGCTCACCGCCGCCGCGATGCACGCCCGCGAATACGCCGACCTGCGAGACGAGAACCTCGCGACCATGATCAACAACGCCCGCGTCGAGTCCGAGAAGCGCGGCCAGCGCCGTGGCCGTCACTGAAGAGATCATCGCCGCGCTCAGGGCCGAGGGGCAGGCCGCGTTCCGCCGCGCCATGGACGATTCGGCCGACTCCGTGGCCAAGGTCGGCGACGCCGCCGAGAAGTCCGGCAAACAGGTCGAGTCGTCCGGCGGCGAGGCCACCAAGGCCACGCCGCGGTGGAAGACGATGGGCAAGACCATCGCCAAATGGGCCGGTGGCGCCGCCGCGCTCTACGGCGCCAAGCGCGGGCTCGAGGCGTCGTTCAGCGCCACGCAGGACCTCGCGAAATCCACCATGACGTTGCAGCGCGCCACCGGCCTGGACGCTCGGACGGCGTCGGCGTGGGCGACCGTCACCAAGGCCCGCGGCATCCAGACCAAGCAGCTCCAAGTCGGGCTGGTCAAGTTCAACAAGACCATCACCGGCGCCAAGCAGGGCACCAAATCCGCCGTCGCGGCCTTCGAGCAACTCGGGATCCGCCAGGACCAGGTCACCAGCTCGAACCCGGCCGACGTGATCATGATGGTCGCCGACTCCTTCGAGAAGATGACCGACCCCGCCCAGAAGGCGGCGCTAGCACAGCAGCTGTTCGGCAAGCAAGGCCAGACCCTGCTGCCGCTGTTGAACTCCGGGTCCAAGGGCCTCCAGGACCAGCTGAACATGGCCGAGAAGTACGGGGCGGTGATCGGCGACAAGGGCGTCGGGTCAGCCAAGCAGATGATTGCCCAACAGCGCGAGATGCAGATCGCCATGGAGGGCGTGAAGGTCAGCCTGGGCACCGCGCTGCTGCCTGTCCTGACCTCGCTGTCGCAGGTGCTGCTGCGCGTCACCCAGGTCATGCAGCCGCTGCTGCGTGACTCCACCACGGTCAAGGTGGTCATCGCCGCGGTGACCGCGGCGTTCGTCGCCTACAAGATCGCGATCATCGCCTCGACGATCGCGACGCTCGGGTTCAACGCGGCGATCCTCCTCATCCCATTGGCGGTGATCGCGGTCGGCGCCGCATTCGTCATCGCCTACAAGAAGGTCGGCTGGTTCCGCGACGCGGTCAACGCCGTCTTCAACTGGATCAAAGGCAACTGGCCACTGCTGCTGGCCATCCTCACCGGCCCGATCGGTACGGCGGTCATCCTGATCGTCAAGAACTTCGACAAGATCAAGAGCGCCGCGAGCGCCGCCGCCAGCTTCGTCGCCAACCGCTTCCGCGATCTCATCAACTTCTTCAAGCGGCTGCCCGGCGCCATCCTCGGCGCCTTCGGCGACCTCGGCTCCAAGATCGCCGACAAGCTCAACCCCGGCGGCGTCATCGGCAAGGCCACCGGCCTGCTGGGCAAGATCACCGGCCGCCAATACGGCGGCATGGTGCGTGCGGGCGAAACGACCCTGGTCGGCGAGCGCGGGCCCGAGTTGCTCACGCTGCCCGGCGGTTCGCGCATCACGCCGCTCGCGCCCGCGGTCGCGGGTGCCACGCACACGACCGCGCACTTCTACCTGGACCGCCGCCTCGTCGCGACCGCCGTCGCGCAGGCCGACGCTGACCAACGTGCCAGACGCTGATGGCAGCTCCCTCCGGCTACGTCAGGCTGCGCTGCTCGGACCCCACCTTCGACCGCACCTTCCTGCTCGGCGAGGAACCACCGAAAATCACCGGCGGCGTCGGCGGCTGGGAGACGGTCACCCGCCCGCGGCAGGTGGCGATGACCATCTGGCAGGGTCAGGATCCCTACCAGCTCGAGATCGCGGTCATCCTCGACGGCTACGCCGGCGGCGCCTCGCAGGAACCGGCGATCCGCGAGCTGCTGGCCGCCGGCCGCGGCGACGAAGAGTCCCAACCGTCGACCTGGAGCATCGACGGCATCCCCTGGCTGCCCGCCGACGAATGGCTGCTCAACGGCGTGGAGCCCGGCGACATGGTGATTCGCCGCACCTCGGACTTCAGCCGCACCCGCCAGGACTACGTCCTCACCTTCCTGGAGAACGTGCCGCCCGAGTACGTGCAGCTGCGCGCGAAGGCCCGGCAGGGCGCCAAGGCCAAGACCACCTCCTACACGGTCAAGCGCGGTGACACCCCCGCATCAATCGCCAGGCGCCGCCGGTGCAAGTGGACCGACATCCGCGACCTCAACAAGACCGTCGTCACGAAGGGCGCCCAGCAGAAGCTCAAGGTCGGGTCGCGCATACGCGTCCCCGTCCTGAGGGCCACCCGGCGCAGGACCGTGACCAGCTCGACCAAGAAGTAGATGGCCGTCGTCCGCGACCCTTACCGCTTCAAGGCGTCTGACTGGAAGACCGCCAAGCAGTGGCGCAGGTGGGAGAACGTCGGCCTCGACCCCACCCTGGACCTCACCGACCTGGTCCTCAACTGGACCGACCGCCGCGTCACCGACCTCGAGGCCCGCGGCGCCATCACGTCCATCGAGCTCGAGCGCACCATCGAGGGCGCCTCCACCCTGACCATCGTCCTCAGGGACCCCGACGCCCGCCTGTTCTCGACATGGGCCGGCCGGATGCGCCCGAGGGTGCGGCCGCTCCGCGAGCGCCGTGAACCGGCGGAGGTCGACGAGGGCTGGGAACCCCTGCTCGGCCCCGAGCTGATCGGCAAGGCGATGCAGGTCACCCTGGACGGCGCCGTCTTCCGGCTGGTCGGTGTGCAGTACAACCACGCCGACCAGGAGGTCACGCTCACCTTCGAGGACCGCATCGTCTACCTGCTCAGGCGCAAGCGCGGCGAGCGGCGCGCCAGCCGCGCGAAGGTCACCCGAGCGCAGTTCGTGCTCTCCTTGCTGCGCGAGATCAAGCTCATCCGCCCGCCGTTCGTCTGCCCGCAGCTGACCACCCGCCAGGCGATCGACAGGCCCGACACCGGCTCGAGCTCGCAGCGCGCGGCGCCGCGCGCCTCCACACAGGCGCTGCGCATGACCGCCTCGGACGGCGGGACCACCGCGGCCGCGGCCGACACCGAGACGACGAGCGGGTTCGCCGCCGGCGCCAACCTCACGGTCAAGGGCAAGCCTGCGTCCGCCGCCCAGCGCGGGCGCATGGAGGGCATTCTCAGCGAGGCACAGCGCCTCGGGTGCAGCGCCAACGTCATGGCCGCCTGCTTGGCCTGCGCCACCCAGGAGTCGGTCATGGGCGAGCAGGTCTCTCAGACCGGAAACGACGACGTCGGAATCATGCAGCAGGGCCGCAACTGGATCCCGGCGTCCGACGTGATGGACCCCAGGCTGGTGACCAACGCGTTCCTGCTCTCGGGCACCCCGCAGGCCAAGGGCAAGGGCACCGCTCCCGGGTGGCTGAAGAAGCACGGGTCGTTGAAGGCGATGCCCGGAGGTTTCGAGGCGGCGATCAAGGGGGTGCAGGTCTCTGTCGGTGGCTACGGCGCATGGCAGGCCGAGTCCGAGCGCGCGGTCAAGGCGTGGGGCGGCGCCCCCTCCGCCGAGTCCGACGCTGCCGCGGGAGGGGGTGAGTACGTCAAGAGCTACCAGTTCGCACGCGAGCCCGACGAGGACTCCTGGACCGCCATCCAGCGGCTCGCAGAGGAGGTCGGCTGGCGCTGCTTCATCGTCGGCGAAGCCGTTTACTTCATGAGCGAGGAACAGCTCTACCGGCGCCGACCCAGGTACGAGATCACCGCCCGCTCAGACCTGCTCCTCGACCTCCGATACGACGTCGACTGGGGCAAGAGCCTGAGTGAGGCCACCCTCACCGTCGCACTGGACCGGTGGGGCGCACCCCCCGGCGCGGTCATGCTGCTCTCCGGGTTCGGCCCTCCGGACGGCCGCTGGCTCGTCACCTCCGTCAGACGCGACTGGTTCGAGCCGACCGCCGAGGTCACGATCAAGCAGCCCGGCAAACAGAAGCTCGAACCGGCCTCCGAACGCACCCAACGCTCCACCGCGGCCGTCGGCGCGGGCGGCACCGTCGACGACGGCACCGCGGCGGACTCCAGCGCTACCGGCCGCTGCTACGCCGAGGCCAAAGCCATCAGCGATCGCGGGCTGCCGTACATCTGGGGCGGCGGGCACGCGCGCTGCGGCACCGCCGACGCCGGCACCAACACCCCATCGAAGAACTCAGGGCCGCCGCCGGGGTTCGACTGCTCCGGCTACGTGTGCGCGATCCTCGCCGCCGGCCGTCTCGGATTCACGCCCGGACAGCCCGCGATGGCCTCCGGCGGCCTGATGACCTGGGGCCAGCCCGGCAAGGGAGAACGCCTCACCGTCTACGCGAACCCCGGGCACACGTTCATCGAGTTCACCGGCATGGGCTCGGGCAAGTTCGCCGACACCGGCCGCAACGCCGCACCCCCCGCCGACCGCGGCCCTCGCCTGCGGTCCGGGACACGCTCCACCGACGGCTTCACCGTCCGCCACTGGCCCGGCGCATGACGCCCGCCCTCGATCAGGTCACCGCGCCGCCGGCGCCCAGCCGCGGCACCGTCAACGTCCTGGAGGGCACGCTCACCGAGCGCCGTGGCGCGCGCTGGGCGATCGTCGACTCCGCCCAGCAACTCCTCGGCCCGCTCGTCGGCGCCGACGCCGTCAACATCGGCGACCGCGTCTGCGTCGCGACCTCCCAGGATGGAACCCCGTTCGTCGTCTACCCCCAGACCGCGGGTGACGGCGGGGGCGGCGGCGGGGAGGTGGTCAGCGGCCTGTGGACCTGGACGACCTCCACCACCAGCGTCGCGTCCGGCCACATCGGGGTTGACGCCGGGTCATGGGCGGCGGTCACCACCGTCAACGTGTCCAAGACCAGCGGCGGCGGCGGGGACGTCTCCAACGTCCTGTCGCGCGTGCAGCCCGGCGACAAGCTCTACCTCCAGCAGCAAGACGACGCCACTCGCTGGGGCGACTACACCGTCACCGCCCCCGGCACCGACAACGGCACCTACATCAGCTACCCCGTCACCCCGATCGCCAACGGGCCCGGCGGGCTGCCCGCCAACAACCGCGACACCGTCCTGTCGATCGCGGTGCCCGGCACCCCCGGACCACCCGGACCAACCGGGCCCGTCGGCCCCGCAGGTCCGACCGGCCCCGCCGGGCCGACCGGCGCGCAGGGACCCAAGGGCGACACCGGCGCCACGGGTGCTGCGGGCCCTCCTGGCGCCACCGGCGCGCCGGGGGCCACGGGTCCCACGGGACCTGCCGGCGCGCCGGGAGACGCCGGCCCGGCTGGCCCCACCGGGCCAACAGGACCGGCCGGCGCGACCGGCGCGCAGGGCGCGCCAGGACCGAAGGGCGATACCGGCGCCCAAGGCCCTATCGGCCTGACAGGACCAACCGGCCCTGCGGGGGCCACCGGACCGCAAGGACCCAAGGGCGACACCGGCGCCACCGGCCCAACCGGGCCCTCCGGTGCCAGCACGTTCGTCGCCGGCACCGGCGCCCCGACCGCCGGGGTCGGTGTCGACGGCGCCATCTACCTCGACCTCGCCACCGGCCGCTTCTACGGCCCCAAGGCCGCCGGCGCCTGGCCCGCCACGCCGCTCGGGCGTCTCATGCCCACCGACCCCACGTGGAACCAGGTCGTCCATGGATGACAAGCCGCACCTGGCCTGGCCGATCCGCGTCGACGGCCCGCAGCTCGCCACCGTCCAGGAGGACACCGACGACGAGGCTGCCGCCAACGTCGCCGTCCTCTGCTGCTTTGAACGCGGCTCGCGGGCCGAGCAGCCCGACTTCGGCATCACCGACCCCACGTTCCAGCAGATGCCCGTCGACCCCTCCGAGATCGAACGCCAAGCCGCCGTCTACGAACCGCGCGCCCAACTGCGCATCACCCTCACCGACGACGGCACCGGTGGGCAGCGCGTAACCGTCGCCGTGCACATCGCCGAGGAGGTGAGCTAATGGCCGAGTACATCGACCTCGACCTCGTCGCCGATACCGACGCGCTGGCCAACATCGCCTTCGCCTACATGGAGCAGGCGATCGACGGCTGGACCGCCCGCCCCGCCAACGTCGAGACCGTCCTGCTCGAGGGCGACGCCCAGATGCTCTCCGAGGTCCTCGACCAGGCCTCCCAGGTCGCCCCCGCCGTCTACGCCACCATCGGCGAAACGATCTACGGCATCCCCCGCCGGGCCGCGACCCGGGCCGTCGCCACCGCCACCTTCACCTTCGCCGCAGACACCCCCGCCGTGATGGTCGACGCGCTCGCGCAGATCATCGTCCCCAACCCCTCCGGCGACGGCCAGGTGTTCCTGACCAACGCCGACGTCGTCGCACCCGAAGGCGGCGGAGACGTGACGGTAGGTGTGACCGCCGAAGAGCCCGGCGCGCAGGCCAACGGTTCGTTCGGTGAGTCCGAGCTCGTCACCGACGTCGACGGCGTCGACACCGTGACGGTCACCACCGCGCAGGGCGGCAGCGACGAGGAGGACATCGACGACTACCTGGACCGCCTGACGAGTGCGCTCCGGCTGCTGGCCCCCAGAGCGATTCTCCCTCAAGACCACTCGGACCTTGCGTTGCAGGTGCCCGGGGTCGGCCGGGCGCTGGCCATCGACCTCTACATGCCCGGCAGCGACGAGAACCCGGTCGGCGACATCCACGCCCCCGAATACGACCCCGCCGGCAAGACCGACGTCCCGCGCTGCACCACCGTCGCGATCACCGCCGCCGGCGGCCAGCCACCGGACATCGCGCTCATGCAGCGCGTCTACGACGCCCTGGATGCCCAGCGCGAGGTCAACTTCCTCAACTACGTCATCGCTCCCACCTACACCGTCATCGACGTCCAGGCGACCGTCACCGCCTTCCCCGGTTTCCTGCCCGCCGATGTGCAGGCCGCCGCCGAGGCGATGATGCAGACCTGGCTTGACCCCGGCCAATTCGGCCTGTTGCCCGGCGCGGCGAACACGACCGACTGGGCGCCGGACACCAAGGTCCGCATCTTCGAGGCCGTCGACTACCTCAATCGCGCCAACGGCGTGCACTGGGTCGACACCGTGCAACTGCGCGGCTACCCACAGGGCGGCACCCCGGGCGCCTGGCAGGACACCGACGTCGACCTCCCCGGCGCGGCACCACTGCCGATGCCCGGCACCATCACCATCACCGCGCACCTGCCGACGTGACGAAGATCGGCACACCCCCCGACCACACCCCGCTCGGCGAGCGACTCGCCGAACGCACCGCGCCGATCGCACCGGATGACGACCAGTACGGGTACGCGCACGGGCATCTCGCCGAGGCGATCGCGCAGCCCGCGATCCAGCTCCAAGAGGCGTTTGACCCGGTCGACGCCGCGTCGTTCGAGACGATCCTGGACCCGGCACGTTGCCCCGACTGGGCGCTTCCCTGGCTCGCCCAGCTCGTCGGGCTCAGGCTGCCGACCAGCATCACCGTCGACGAACAGCGGGCGTTCATCGTCGCCCTCGCCTCGCAGAACCGCGGCACCCCAGCCGCGCTCGCGGCCGCCGCCGGCCTCTACCTCACCGGCAGCAAGACCGTCTACTTCCGCGAACGCGACCCCGACTCCGACGACCCGCCGTACACGATCGAGGTCGTCACCCTCGACGACGAGACCCCCGACCCCGACGCCGTCCTCGCCGCGCTGATGGCACAGAAACCCGGCGGGATCGTCCTGACCTTCCGCCAGGTCGAGGGGCAGGACTGGCAGCAGGTCGTCACCGACTACGACACCTGGGACGACGTCGTCGCCACCTATTCGACCTGGGACCGCCTCGTGGAAAGAGAACCCGATGCCTAACAGCCCGCGTCTCGCCCTGCCGTATTTCACCGGGTCGGACCCGCCGGCCGGCATGGACCAGCAGAAGGCATTGGTCGACAAGCTCGACCCGAACACCGCCGTCGACTACCAGGGCACCCTCGCCGCCCGCCCCGCACCCGGCACCCCCGGCCGCTACTACTTCGCCACCGACAACGGCGTGCTGTACCGCGACACCGGAACCGCGTGGACGACGGTAAGTACCCGCGATCGCGTCATCTGGGGCATGGTGCTCGGCACGGGTGCGCCGTTCCTCGGGGCCGGCTTTACGCCATCGAGGACCGGTGTCGGTAATTATCGAATCGACTTCACCGTCCCATTTGCGTCGCGTCCGGTCGGCGTGGCGATGGCACAACAGGGGGGCGGCGTCTTCGTGGTCTCGTCGACGGATGCTGCGCCGGGCTACTACCTGTTCTCGATCCAGAACGCGGCCGCCCAGGCCGCAGACATTCACTTCGGGTTCGTCGTTGTCGGCCCCGGCACCTAGTGGCGCTGCAAAAACCCGCCCGGATGACACGTCACCCCATACAGCTCCAAATCACGGCGGACCACGAACCCCCGCCCCTCGTCAGTGTCCAGCCAGGCGTCCAGGGCGGGCCGTACGCCGCGGTCCCAGTAATCCAGTCGCAGCACCTCGTCGTCGACGCAGCCGTCCTCGACGACCATGAACCCGCCGGGCGGCACGAACCTGGCGTAGCCCTCAAGCGCCGCGGTCGTCGACTCGAACGTGTGCGCCGAGTCCTCGATGACCATGCAGCGCTCGCCAATGAGCTCGGCCACGTGATTGACGATCGCCGGGTCCTCGAGCGGCCCCTCGATGAAGGTCAGTCCATTGGGGTTCCCGAGGCCTGCGCCCATCGCCTGCCGTCGCGAGGCACCATCGACGTCGATGCTGATCACCCGTGGCGCCCGGGTGATCCGTCCGTAGGAGACCAGCAGGTTCAGCCGGTCGCGAAACCACAGGGCGCTGCCGCCGAACTGGGTGCCGAGCTCGATGACGGTGTCCGGGGCGTCGAGCCAGAGCAGGTGCTCGTAGACGCGCAAGTCCTCGGGGAACTTCGACATCGGCACCCCGCAATAGGTGTCCTGGGTGTGCTGCTCGGCGCGGGCACGGAAGTAATCACGCAACACGGGCTCGTGGAGATCGACCGTCACGGTCGGCGGCAGCTGGCTCATGGGTGGCGCACCCTAGCCAAGGAGGCACTGTGATGGCCGAGAACGGCAGGCTCCCCGCCTCGACGCTCGCCGACATCCCCGGCGGCCGGCTCACCAAAGACGCCGCCGCCAGCTGGCAACGCCTCAGAAACCACATCGGCCGCAAACACGGCGTCTGGATCTGCCCCACCAGCCGCCGCACCGCATACCGCACCTACGCCGAGCAGCAGTACTTCTGGAACCTCTACCAGTCCGGCAAAGGCGCGCTCGCCGCCCGGCCCGGCACCAGCAACCACGGGTGGGGCACCACCGTCGACGTCCCCCAAACCCGGATGGCGCAGCTGATCAACCAGGAGGGCGCCGAGTTCGGGTGGCAGAAGAAATGGTCGGACGCCCCCAGCGAGTGGTGGCACTTCCGCTACACCCCCGACCGCGACCGCCACCGCGGTGAGCCGGCCAAGCCGAAGAAGCATCCGCGCAACTACCTCACCGGCCCCGAGAAAGCCGCCCGCGACACGCTGCTCAAGGAACGCCGGGTCGCCAAGCGCCACGGCGGCTGGAGCAAGGTCGACGCCGGCCACCTCAAGCGCGCGTCGAAAGCGAAGTCCTATCTGGCCTCCCAGCGCCGGGCGATTCTCAAGGCCGGCGACCAGAGCAAGCTCAACCGCAAGGAACGCGCCGCCTACATCAAGACCCTGATCGGAGCGTGATGACCGACCAATACGAGGGGACCCCGCCTGACGCCGACAACCCCGATACCGCCGACGAGGCGGATGCCGCCTTCGACGACGTCGACACCGACGACGGCGAACAGCCGCTCGCCGACGACGACCTCGTCTCCGAGATCGAACCCGTCGACGACGACCTCGAGCTCGCCAACCCCCCGGATGGCGACGAAGGCCGCACCGTCGCCGAGGCACCCGACTGATCAGGACTTGCGTTGAGCCCGGGCGTAACGCAAATGGCAGTTTCGGCAGCGCTTGGCAGTCGGATTCGCGAGCTGGGCGCCGCAGTCGATGCAGGTGCCGGCTCGTGCGCGTTGCCGGATGCGA
>DATFRN010000462.1:0-2928 GCA_035263165.1 Acidimicrobiales bacterium
CGCCGCCAAGAAGACGACCGCCGCCAAGAAGACGACGACGGCCCGCAAGACCACGGCCCGCAAGACCACGGCCCGCAAGACGACGGCCAAGAAGACGGCCACGACGCGCAAGACCGCCGCCAAGAAGACGACGGCCGCCAAGCGCCCCGCCGCCAAGCGCCCCGCCGCCAAGCGCCCGGCCACCAAGAAGGCCCCGGCCAAGAAGACGACGGCCCGCAAGACGACCGCGCGCAAGACGACGGCCCGCCGCTGACCGGCGCGGCCGCCCCTCGTTCGGGGGTGGGGAGTGGTTGAGTCCGGCCACTTCTCCCCCCGAAATGAGAAAAACTTCACATCTCTCTACGCGGCGCGTGCGTTGGCGGCGTTCTTGGGGCAGTGTTGGCAGTAGCCGTGGCCCAGGAGCGCTCCACCCATCCGGCACCGATCACGGTCGGCGTCCGTCCCGGGCTGTCGTTCGAAGGCTTCTACATGGCCAACGAGCGGCGGCTCTTCCGCGCGCTCTTCGTCCTCACCGGCAGCCGTGACACCGCCGAGGACCTGGCCCAGCAGGCCTTCTGCCGCGTCTGGGAGCGCTGGGGGCGGGTCGAGGGGCTCGACGACCCGGCCGGCTACCTGTTCCGCACCGCCTTCAACCTCCACCACAGCGCCGGCCGCCGGGCCGTGCGGGCGGCGCGCCGGGCGCTCGACCCCCGGGCCCACGCCTTCCCCGCGCCCACCCCCGGGCCGGCCGAGCTGGCGGCAGACCGCGACCACGTGGCCCGGGCCCTGGCCCGGCTGACCCCGCGCCAGCGCGAGGCCGTGGTCCTCACCCAGCTGCTCGACTGCGACGCCGCCGAGGCCGGTCGCATCATGCGCATCCAGCCCGCCACCGTGCGGTCACTGGTCAGCCAGGCCCGGTCCGCCCTCGTCGAGCCGCCGGCCGCGGGCGAGCCGGCCACCGGTCAGTGAGCGACGACGACCATGAGCTCCGGTCCCGCCTCGAACGCCTCGCATCATCCGCCGGCGATCCGCCCGAGCACGGGCTCGATCGGGTCGCCGCACGCCGGCACCGCCGGCAGCACCGCCGCCGTGGAGCTGTCGCCACGGCGGCGGTGCTGGCGGTGCTCCTCGGGGTCCTAGCGGTCCGTCCCCTCGGCGAGGAGCCCGACAACGTCACCGCGTCCGAGGCGGTGCCGCCCGGGCCGTCCCGGGCCGAGATCCCGACGACCCTCGACGTGCGCTGCACGCGGACCGGCATCCAGGTGCCCGTGGCCTCGGTCCGCCCCCAGCGCGACGGCATGCACATGCACGTGGTCAACGCCACCGGCGCGGCGACCAAGATCGAGGTGGCGTCGACCCAGTGGGACTCGGGCCCCATCGGCATCCCGGTCGGCTTCAAGGACGTGCGCCAGCCGGTGCCGCCCGGCGTGCTGACCATCGGCTGCGACCTCGGCGGCCGGCTCGACCAGCGGCGCGTCGACCTCGTCGACACCGCCCACTTCTACCGGCCGGTCGAGCTGGCCTGCGGGAAGGCCCACCAGAAGACGCTGGAGAACCTGCCGGTCCCCCCGGGCGCCGGCTCGATCGTGCAGGCCGCCCGCCATGGGCTGGAGCCCAAGGTGACGCGCGAGGTCAACAACGCCGAGATCGGCGCGCTGATCGGCTACCCGGGCCAGCGGCTGAGCGATCCGACCGCCGACCCGGTCGTCCAGGTCGGGGTGCCGGGCGACGTCGTGGCCATCGTGCACGTCCGCGGAGCCGACGAGACCGCGTCGCCCCCGTGGACCACGCTGGCGACGGTCGACATCTGCGACACGGCCCTCGCCACGTCGTCGTCGTCGACGACGGCGCCCGGCCACTCGTCCGGCACCCCGGCCGGGCCCTCGGGCCCCACGCCCGCCACCTGAGGCGGGGTGGGGTCGACCCACCCCGCCCGTGGTTGCACCTGCTGGCGACTGTCGGCAGACTGGCTTGACCCAACGGTCAAGTGCCGCCGACCGACCGGGACCGCAAGGGAAGGACCCCGGGCACGGCGCGACAAAGGAGCATCACCATGCCCACCGCGGTCATCGTCGACGCCGTCCGCACCGCCGGCGGCAAGCGCAACGGCAAGCTGTCCGGCTGGCACCCCGCCGACCTGGCGGCCGAGACCCTCACCGCCCTGGCCCAGCGCAACGACCTCGACCCCGGGCTGGTCGAGGACGTGATCATGGGCTGTGTCATGCAGGCCGGCGCCCAGTCGGTCAACGTGGCCCGCAACGCCGTCCTCGCCGCCGGCTGGCCCGAGGAGGTCCCCGGCACCACCATCGACCGCCAGTGCGGCTCGTCGCAGCAGGCGGCCCACTTCGCCGCCCAGGCCGTCATGGCCGGTGCCCACGACGTCGTCGTGGCCGCAGGCGTCGAGGTCATGAGCCAGGTGCCGATGGGCGCCTCGATCGGCGACGGCAAGTTCGGCTTCCCCTTCGGTCCCAAGGTGGGGCTGCGCTACGCCGACCTCGGCGGCCTCGTGCCCCAGGGCGAGTCGGCCGAGCGCATCGCCGACAAGTGGGGCCTGACCCGCGAGCAGCTCGACGCCTTCTCGGCCGAGAGCCAGCGCCGGGCCGCCCAGGCCACCGCCGAGGGCCGGTTCGAGAACGAGATCCTCCCCGTGCGCTCGGTCCACCGGGACAAGGAGACCGGCGACATCAGCGAGTCCGACGAGCTGGTCACCGCCGACGAGGGCATCCGCCCCGACACCACGGTCGACACGCTGGCCAAGCTCAAGCCCGCCTTCCGGCCCGACGGGAAGATCACGGCCGGCAACTCCAGCCAGATCACCGACGGCGCCTCGGCCGTGCTGATCATGAGCGAGGAGAAGGCGGCGGCCCTCGGCCTGCGGCCCCGGGCCCGGTTCCACACCTTCGCCCTGGCCGGCGTCGACCCGATCATGATGCTGACCGGCCCCATCCC
>DATFRN010000463.1:0-8729 GCA_035263165.1 Acidimicrobiales bacterium
CGCCGGCTGGTTCCCCACCCGCGACCGGGGCTGGCTCGACCCCGACGGCTACCTGTTCATCGAGGGCCGCAGCGACGACACGATCATCCGGGGCGGCGAGAACATCGCCCCCGCCGAGATCGAGGAGGTCCTGCTCCGCCATCCCGCCGTCGCCCAGTGCGCGGTCGTCGGCATCCCCGACGACGAGTGGGGCCAGCGCATCGCCGCGGTGGTCGTGCTGCGCCCGGGCGCCGCGCTCGGCGCCGACGAGCTCCGCGACTTCGCCCGCGGCTCGCTGCGCAGCTCGAAGACCCCCGAGGTCGTCACCTTCGCCGACGCCCTGCCCTTCACCGAGACCGGCAAGCTGCTGCGCCGGGTCGTCCAGGCCGACCTCGTCGCCGCCAGCTGAGCCGTGGTAGCCTCGTGACCCAAACGTTAGTTATCGGCTGACGACCGGGAGGGGTCCACCATGGACGTCAACGACATGGTGCTGGTGAGCGTCGACGACCACGTGGTGGAGCCGCCGCACCTGTTCGAGGGGCGGCTGCCGGCCAGGTACGCGGACCTGGCGCCGCAGTTCATCACCCGGGCCGACGGCACCAACGCCTGGTCCTACGAGGGCCAGGAGATCGGCAACGTCGCCCTCAACGCGGTGGCCGGGCGCCCCAAGGAGGAGTACGGCATGGAGCCGACCTCCTTCGCCGAGCTGCGCGCCGGCTGCTACGACATCGACGAGCGGGTGCGGGACATGGACGCCAACGGCGTGCTCGGGTCCCTGTGCTTCCCGTCCTTCCCGCAGTTCTGCGGCCAGCTGTTCGCCCGCACCGAGGACAAGGACGTGGCCCTGGCCATGGTCCGGGCCTACAACGACTGGCACATCGACGAGTGGTGCGGCACCCACCCCGGCCGGTTCATCCCCTGCTCGCTGCCGGCCATCTGGGACCCCGAGGTGCTGGCGGCCGAGGTCCGCCGCACGGCGGCCAAGGGCGCCCACGCGGTGACGTTCTCCGAGAACCCGTCCAAGCTGGGCTGGCCCAGCATCCACACCGACCACTGGGACCCGTTCTGGCGGGCGTGCAGCGACGAGCAGGTCGTGGTGTGCATGCACATCGGCTCGTCGTCGTCGCTGGTCATCACGTCGCCCGACGCCCCGATCGACTGCCTGATCACGCTCACGCCGATCAACATCGTCCAGGCCGCCACCGACATCATCTGGTCGGGCGTGCTCTCCCGCTTCCCCGACCTGCGCATCGCGCTGTCCGAGGGCGGCATCGGCTGGATCCCCTACTTCCTCGAGCGGATCGACTACCAGTACCGCCAGCACCACGTGTGGACGGGCCAGGACTTCGGCGACCGGATGCCCAGCGAGGTGTTCAGCGACCGGGTGCTGACCTGCTTCATCGACGACCGCTTCGGGGTGCGCAACCGCGATGCCATCAACATGGACAACGTCATGTGGGAGTGCGACTACCCGCACTCGGACTCGACGTGGCCGTTCGCCCCCGAGCAGGTGGCCGAGCACTTCGACGCCGGCGTCAGCGACGACGACATCGACCGCATCACCCACCGCAACGCCATGCGCCACTTCTCCTACGACCCCTTCGGGACCCAGGGCGGGCGCGAGCAGTGCACGGTCGGCGCCCTGCGGGCCCGGGCCGTGGGCCACGACGTGTCGATCCGGTCGACCAACGCGGCCAAGGTGGGCCACCACGCCACCCGGGCGGTCGACCTGGCGGTGCCCGGGAACTAGTGGGGTAGCCCGCAGCACGGCGCCGGTAACCGCCGGCCAGCGTCGCCGCTGGACGGCGTCCTCGTCGTCGCCGCAGCTTTGGCTGCGCCTTCCTCCTGCGTCCTTGCCAGCGACGAACCTGGCTCGCCGGTTACCGGGCGAGCGCTACGGGCCACCCCACTAGCGCTGGATCCGGGTGGTGGCGGTGGCCACCGGCCGGTCGCCGCTGCCCGCGTCCCGGACCTCGACCCGGCCGAGCCCGGCCCGGACCTCGGCGGTCGCCACCGCCGGGCCGACGCGGACGGGCCGCAGGTAGCGCAGCGCCAGCGACGTCAGCGTGGCCCCCGGGGCCAGCGACAGCGCGGCCTCCTCCACCGCCAGCGCGATCAGCCCGCCGTTGACCGTGCCGGCGGCGTTGAGGCCGTCGGCGGACCGGGGCAGCTCGGCCACCCCCGGCGCCCGGCGGCGGCAGCCGGCCCGGGCGGCGAACGGCTCCGTGAGCGGGCGGTGGTCGACCCGGCGCACGGCGTCGGCGGAGACCCCGTCGGGCAGGGCCACGCCGGGGTCGGGCGCCACCATGAACGAGGCGGCGCCGATGCCGAGCGGCTCCCCGGCGCCGTCGCTGAGGTCGACGGCGCACACCACGACCGTGCGCCCGGCCTTCAGCACCCGGGCCGCGGCCCGCACGCTGCCGTCGGCCGGCGCCGGCCCGTACAGGTGGACGTCGAGCTCGAGCGTCACCGGCACCCGGGGCGCCAGCACGTCGATGGTGGCCAGGCCGGACACGTGGTCGACCCAGGTGGCCAGGATCGAGGTGCGCAGGCTGGTGGTGCCGGGAGCCCACATCTCGGGGACGATCGCCGCCGACCCGTGCACCTCGTCGCCGTCACGGGCCACGTCGAGGCCGAGCTCCATCAGGATGTGCCGCTCCACAGTGACCAGGACGTTAGTTCAACTCTGACCCAACTGTTAGATTCGGGCCATGGATCTCGAGCTGTCGGAGGACGAGGCCGCGCTGCGCGACAACGTGCGGTCCGTGCTGGCCAGCATCTGCCCTCCGGCCGCCGTGCGCGCCGTCTATGAGGGCAAGGGCGACCCCGCCGCCGTCTGGGCCCGCATGGTCGAGCTCGACTGGCCCGGACTGGCCGTGCCCGAGCAGCACGGCGGCCTGGGCATGGGCTACGTCGCGGTGGCGCTGGTGGCCGAGGAGCTGGGCCGGGCGGTCGTGCCGGGCCCCCTGCTCGCCACGGCCACCCAGTTCGTGCCCCTGGTGCGCGAGCTGGGCGCCGAGTCGGCGCTGGCCGGCGACCTGCTGGCCCGGGTCGCCGCCGGCGAGCTGACCGGCACGGTGGCCCTGGCCGAGGGGGGGCGCTGGGAGCCGGACGCCGTGGCCGCCAATGCCCGCGAGACGGCCGACGGGTGGGCCCTCGCCGGGACCAAGGTGGCCGTGCTCGACGGGGCCGGGGCCGACGAGGTGCTCGTGGTCGCCCGGGCGCCGGGGACGGCGGGGGCCGAGGGGCTGGGCGTGTTCGCCGTCCCCCGGGCCGACCTGGCCGCCACCGCCCGCACCGTGGTCGACCCGACGCTGCCGCTGGCCGACGTCGCGCTGGACGGCCTGGTCGTCCCGGCGGGCCGGGTCCTCGCCGCCCCGGGGGCGGCGGGGGTGGCGGAGGCGCTCGACCGGGCCGGCCAGGAGGCCACCGTGGCGCTGGCGCTCGGCACCGTCGGCGCCTGCCGGGTCGTGTTCGAGCGCACGCTGGAGTACGCCAAGGTGCGCGAGCAGTACGGCAAGCCGATCGGCTCGTTCCAGGCGCTCAAGCACCGGCTGGCCGACATGTACCTGGCCGTCGAGCGGGCCACGTCGCTCGGCTACTACGCGGCGCTGACCATCGCCGAGGACGACCCGCAGCGGGCGGTGGCGGCGTCGATGGCCAAGGCGGCGGCCGGCGAGTGCCAGCGGCTGGTGGCCCACGACGGGCTCCAGCTCCACGGCGGCATCGGCGTCACCTGGGAGAACGACCTGCACTTCCCGGTGAAGCGGGCGATCTCGGGCGACGCCCTCTACGGCAACGCCGTGCACCACCGGGCCCGGCTGGCTCGGATGCTGGGGTTCCTGCCCAGCGAGAAGCACGACGGTGACGACCCGGAGGTGGTCGCGTGAGGCTCACGTTCGGCGACGAGGTCGAGGCGTTCCGCCGGGAGTTCCAGGCCTGGCTGGCCGAGAACCGGCCCTCGGCCGAGGAGATGGCGGCCGAGCCGGCCGTCGCCTCCGCCCACCTGCCCGGCTGGGCCCGGGCCTGGGCCCGGCGCATGTTCGACGCCGGCTGGCTCGTCCCCGGCTGGCCGCCCGAGCTCGGCGGCCGCCACGCCGGCCCGGTCGAGGTGCTGGCCTACCTGGAGGAGCTGACCCGGGCGGGCGTGCCCCGCACCACCAACCCCCAGGGGCTCGGCATCGTGGCGCCGTCGATCCTCGACTACGGCAGCGAGGAGCAGATCCACGACTACGCCATGCCCGTGCTGCGGGGCGAGCGGTCGGCCTGCCTCGGCATGAGCGAGCCCGGCGCCGGCAGCGACCTGGCCTCGCTCAGCACCCGGGCCGTGGTCGACGGCGACAGCTTCGTGATCAACGGCCAGAAGGTGTGGACCTCGGGCGCCGCCTACGCCGACTTCTGCTTCCTGTTCTGCCGGACCGACCCCCAGGCACCCAAGCACAAGGGCATCAGCGTCGTGCTCGTCGACATGGCCACGCCGGGCATCACCGTCCGGCCGCTGGCCCAGATCGCCAGGCCCGAGCACCCCGACCTCACCGAGGTGTTCCTGAGCGACGTCGTCGTGCCCCGGTCCAACCTGGTCGGCCGCATGAACGACGGCTGGGCCATGGCCAACGGCTCGCTGGCCCACGAGCGGGGCATGGTCTGGCTGAGCGGCGTGATGATGCTGGAGCAGGAGGTCGCCGGCCTGCGGCAGACGGCGCCGGCGGCGCTGGCCCGGCTGGCGCCGGCCGACCGCGTCGTGGTGGCCGACGGGCTCGTGCAGTCCTGCATCGACGCCGCCGCGGCCCGCTGCCTCGGCTACCGGGGCTTCGCCAAGCTGGTGCGGGGCGGATCCGCCCCGGAGCAGGCGCTGATGAAGGCGTTCACCAGCGAGGCCGGCCAGCGGCTGGCCCTGCGGTCCGCCGAGCTCGGGGCCGACCGCACGGTCGACATCGGCCCCACGCCGGACAGCCCGGTCACGGGGATCGAGCGCTACTTCGGCAGCTTCGGTGGGACGATCTCGGCGGGCTCGTCGGAGATCCAGCGCAACATCATCGCCGAGAAGGTGCTCGGGCTGCCCCGGTGAGCGAGCCCCGCATCCCGCCCCTGGCCCCGGCCGAGTGGCCGCCGGCCATGCGCGACGCCCTGGCCGCCCTGCGGCCGGCCGAGCCCCGCCACCCCTTCCCCGAGCGGGGCGGCGACCGGCCCAGGGGCCTCAACGTGCTGGGCACGCTGGCCCACCACCCGGCCCTGACCCGGGCGTACCACACGTTCAACGGCCACGTGCTGTTCGCCACGACGCTGTCCGAGCGCCAGCGCGAGCTGCTGGTGCTGCGGGTGGCCGCGGTGCGGGGATCGGAGTACGAGTGGCTCCAGCACGTGGTGCTGGGGCGCGACGTCGGGCTCGACGGCGACGACATGGCCCGCATCGCCGCCGGCCCGGGCGCGGAGGGGTGGGCGGCGCTCGACGCCGCGCTGGTGCGGGCCGTCGACGAGCTGCTGGCCGACGCGTTCATCGCCGACGACACCTGGGCGGCGCTGGCCGCCGAGCTCGACGAGCGCCAGCTCATGGACCTCGTCTTCACCGTGGGCGCCTACGACGCGCTCGCCATGGCCCTCCGGTCGTTCCGGGTCCCGCTGGACGACGACCTGCGGCGAGAATAAGCTTCTCGGCAACGGAGATTGCTGATATCGTCGGGTCGATCCCGACCGGAGGACGACGCATGCCGCACTTCACCAAGCCGGGCGAGGGCTCCTGGACCGAGCACTACGGCATCGACACGGGCCCCGTCTCCTACGAGGACTCGATCTCCCCCGAGCACTACGAGCTCGAGCGCGACGCGATCTTCCGGCGCACCTGGCTGAACGTCGGCCGGGTCGAGCAGCTGCCCCGCACCGGCAGCTACTTCACCCGCGAGCTCGACGCCGCCCGCACGTCGGTGATCGTGGTGCGGGGCACCGACGGCGAGGTCCGGGCGTTCCACAACATGTGCCGGCACCGGGGCAACAAGCTGGTGTGGAACGACTACCCGCGCGAGGAGACCAGCGGCGCCTGCCGCCAGTTCACCTGCAAGTACCACGGGTGGCGCTACGGCCTCGACGGCGGGCTCACCTTCGTGCAGCAGGAGGACGAGTTCTTCGACCTCGACCGGGACAGCCACGGGCTGGTGCCGGTGCGCTGCGAGGTGTGGGAGGGCTTCATCTTCGTCAACCTCGACGACGCGGACGCCACGCCGGTCGGGGAGTACCTGGGCGAGCTGGGCGCGGGGCTGGTCGGCTACCCGTTCGACAGGATGACCCAGGTCCACCGCTACCGCGCCGAGGTCGGCAGCAACTGGAAGCTGTTCATCGACGCCTTCGCCGAGTTCTACCACGCACCCGTCCTGCACGCGAAGCAGTCGGTGGCCGAGGAGTCGCGCAAGCTCCAGGGCGTCGGCTACGAGGCGCTGGCCTACGGGATCGACGGCCCCCACTCGATGGTGTCGTCGTGGGGCGGCATGTCGCCGCCCAAGGACCTGAGCATGGTCAAGCCCATCGAGCAGAAGCTGCGCAGCGGCCTGTTCGGCCCGTGGGACGCGCCCGACATCGGCCTCGACGAGCTGCCCCCGGGCCTCAACCCGGCCCGCCACCCGGCGTGGGGCGTCGACTCGTTCGTCTTCTTCCCCAACTTCATGCTGCTGGTCTGGAAGCCGAACTGGTACCTCACGTACCACTACTGGCCGACGTCCTACAACACGCACATCTTCGAGGGGACGGTGTACTTCGTGCCCCCGACGACCGCCTACGAGCGGCTCCAGCAGGAGCTGGCCGTGGTGACGTTCAAGGAGTACGCCCTCCAGGACGGCAACACGCTGGAGGCCACCCAGACGATGCTGGAGTCGGGGGCGGTGAAGGAGTTCCCGCTCAACGACCAGGAGGTGCTGCTGCGCCACCTGCACGTGACCGCCCGGCGGTACGTGAGCGACTACCATCAGAGCCACCAGAGCGCGACGCCGGTGCGCATCTCGGCGGCGTCGTGACCGCAGGAGACGCCGCCGTGACCGCCCCCGCCTTCCCCGCCGAGTTCGCCGACCTGGAGCCGTACGCCGGCTGGGGAGTGCCCACCGAGGGCGCCCGCTACGCCAAGCGGCTGGCCAGCACGACCGACGAGCTCCAGGCGTTCTACGACGCCGCCTTCCCCCGCCTCGAGGCGGCGACGGCGTACCTGGAGCAGTTCGGCATGGACAACCTGCCCGACGACGCCAAGCGCCTGCTGTGGCTGTACTGCGCGC
Organism: Acidimicrobiales bacterium; assembly: GCA_035263165.1. GTDB lineage: Bacteria > Actinomycetota > Acidimicrobiia > Acidimicrobiales > VFJN01 > ZC4RG19. Next base: position 7,233 of record DATFRN010000463.1, read on the forward strand.
TGGTCACGGTCTCGTTCCCGGTCGAGGTCTGGCGCCAGGCCCGCGTCCCCGACAGCGGTGCGTCGTCGTTCGACGCGGTGGCGGAGCCTGCGATCTGATTCTTGCTAGTTGCTCTCTCGTTCAGCGAGAAGCTAGTTTCCGTGACATGTGGCACGAGGAACGCCTGCTGATCGGGGGCGATCTCGTCCCTGCCGAGGGGAACAGCGCCTACCCGACCGTCAACCCGGCGACGGGGGAGGAGCTCGGCACCGCCGCCGACGCCTCGGTGGGTGACGCCGGGCGGGCGGTCGAGAGCGCCCGCCGCGCCTTCGACACCACCACCTGGGCCACCGACCCGGCCTTCCGGGCCCGGTGCCTGCGCCAGCTGCACGAGGCGCTCGGGGCCAACCGCGAGGACCTGCGGGCGCTGCTCATCGCCGACACCGGCCTGCCCCACATGCTCACCCAGGGCCCGGGCCTCGACACCCCGATCGAGATCGTCGCCTGGTACGCCGACCTGCTCGACAAGTTCGAGTTCACCGAGGACCTGGGCCTGGCCGAGGTCCGGGGCCAGATGCACACCCGCTGGGTCGAGAAGGAGCCGGTCGGCGTGGTCGCCGGCATCGTGCCCTACAACTACCCGGTCCAGATCACGCTGGCGAAGCTGGTCCCGGCGCTGGCCGCCGGCTGCACGATGGTCGTCAAGGCGCCGCCCCAGACGCCCTGGATCAGCGCCGCCCTCGGCCGCATCGTGGCCGAGCACACCGACATCCCGCCCGGCGTCGTCAACGTCCTCACCTCGTCGTCCGGCGCGGTGGGCGAGGCGCTGGTCACCGACCCCCGGGTCGACATGGTCAGCTTCACCGGCTCCACCGCCACCGGCCGCCGCATCATGGCCGCCGCCGGCGACACCGTGAAGAAGGTCTTCCTCGAGCTGGGCGGCAAGTCGGCCTTCATCGTCATGGACGACGCCGAGATGGAGCTGGCGGCCATGTTCGCCGGCTTCACCATCTGCTCCCACGCCGGCCAGGGCTGCGCCATCACCAGCCGCCTGCTGGTGCCCGAGGCCAGGCTGGACGAGGCCGTCGGGCTGGTCAGCGCCACCATGGCCGGCGTGCCCTACGGCGACCCGACCGACCCCGGGACGATGATGGGCCCGCTGATCAGCGAGGCCCAGCGCGACCGGGTCGACGGCTACGTGCGGGGCGCGGTCGACGACGGCGCCACCGTGGTCACCGGCGGCACGCGGCCCGAGCGGCCCGGCTACTTCTACGAGCCGACGCTGGTGGTCGGCGCCCCCAACGGCTCCCGCATCGCCCAGGAGGAGGTGTTCGGCCCGGTGCTGGTCGTGCTGCCCTACCGGGACGACGACGACGCCGTGGCCATCGCCAACGACTCGATCTTCGGCCTGTCGGGCGCGGTCTTCGGCGCCGACGACGAGCGGGCCACCCGCCTGGCCCGGCGCCTGCGGGCCGGCACGGTCAGCGTCAACGGCGGCATGTACTACGGGCCCGACGC
>DATFRN010000464.1:0-2961 GCA_035263165.1 Acidimicrobiales bacterium
CGGCCGCCGCGGCCATCCTTGCGACCGGCTGGCCAGTGGCCGGCGGACGAGCGGGCGTCCCCCGACCGCCGCGGGCGCCGAGGTCCCCCCAGGAGGCGTGGCCATCCTCGCCACCGGTCAGCGGACGTCCCCGATCCCACGGCCGCCGCGGGCGGCGTGGCCATCCTCGAGCGACCGGCTGACCGGTGGCCGGCGGCCGGCGGGCGTCCCCCGACCGCCGTGGGCGCGGAGGCCCCTCGGGCGGCGTGGCCATCCTCGCGACCGGTTGACCGGTGGCCGGCGGCCGAGCGGGGGTCTCCCGACCGCCGTGGCGCCGAGGTCCCCACGGGCGGCGTGGCCATCGTCGCCGCCGCCTGACCGGCGGCGGGCGTGGGTCAGCGGGCGAGGGCTAAGCGAGGCCCCACATGCGGGCGAAGGCTTGGTCCTCCCGGGCGCGGGCGGCGGCGACGGCGTCGGCGCGGCCGGCGAGCATCGTCGCCTTGATGGCCCGCAGCGCGGCGAGCGGGGCGGCGGCGATGCGGTCGGCCAGGGCCAGCGCCTCGGGCAGCAGGTCGCCGGGCGGCACCGTGCGCAGGGCGATGCCGCACTCGACCGCCTCCTCGGCCGACAGCCACGGGCTGGTGAACAGCACTTCGGCCGCCCGCTGCCACCCCATCCGGGCCGGGAACAGCACGCTGCTGGCCGCCTCGGGCGGCACCCCCATCTCGGCGAACGGCGTGCGCAGGCGGGCGCCCTCCGCCACCAGCACCAGGTCGCAGTGGGGGAGCATCGTGAACCCGATCCCGACCGCCGGCCCGTTCACGGCGGCCACGAGCGGCTTGTCGAACGACTCCAGCGCGTCCAGCAGCACCGGGAACCCCGATTCGATCGCCTCGCCGCCGGCCAGCCGTGCCATCTCGTCCAGGTCCTGGCCGGCCGAGAAGGCCCGCCCCGCACCGGTGATCACGACCACGCTCACGCCGTCGTCGGCCCGGGCCGCGGTCAGCGCCGCTCCCGCCGCCCGGTAGAGCGGCGAGTCGAACGCGTTGAGCGCCTCCGGCCGGTCGAGCGTCAGCAACCGGACCGCACCGCGGTCCTCCACCCGCACCAAGTCATCTGACACGCCGTCAGATTGTCACGCCGTCGGGTCCGGACGCAGGTCCCGCTGGCGGCGTCGGAGGGCGGCGACGTTGGCCCGGGTGGCGCACCGGTCCGAGCAGTAGCGGCGCGACCGGTTGCGGGAGGTGTCGAGGAACACGCCCCGGCACCGGGGGTCGGCGCACGTGCCGAACCGCTCGCGCCCGAGGTCGAGGAACGCCATGGTCAGGCCCATGAGGGCGCCGGCGGCGTACTCGTCGGCCAGCGGGGCCTCGGTCGAGGCGACGTGGAGGTGCCAGTCGCTGTCGTCGTGGCCGGAGATGCTGGGCGTGACCCGGTGGCGGTCGAGGGCGCCGTTCATCGCCCGCACCATCGCCTCGGAATCGCCCGCGGCCGCGGCGTCGAACACCGCCCGCAGGTCGGCCCGCAGCTGGCGCAGCGGTCGGAGGTCGTCGGCCCGCACCCGCTCGGCCATCCACGGGCGCCCGGCCAGCCAGGCCCGCAACTCGTCCGCCGAGGCCAGCGGGTCGGCCGGATCGAGCTCGTCGGGCTCGGACGACACGAGGTCGACGCCGAGGGATGCGTAAGAGTCAAAGTTCACTTGCGATCCTTACATGGATCTGCCATGGTGTGAGGGTCATAAGTTCCTCAAGCACCTTACATGGGGAGGATAGCGATGTCGTCGTTGACCTGGGCCGAGGACTGGCAGCAGTCCTGGGATCGCCAGCAGGAGGGCTACATCCTCGATCGCGAGGCCCGGCTGGGCGCGTTGCTCGACATCGTCGAGGCGGTGGGCGGCCGGGAGCCGCTCGTGCTCGACCTGGCCTGCGGCACCGGGTCGATCACCCGGCGGGTGCTCGACCGCCTGCCCGGCGCCCGCTCGGTGGCGATCGACCTCGACCCGGCGCTGCTGTCGATCGCCCGGGGCAGCCTGGGCGACGACTCCCGGGTCCGCTTCGTCCGGGCCGACCTCACCGATCCCGACTGGGTCACGGCGCTGCCCGAGACCGGGTTCGACGCCGTCGTGACGGCCACCGCCCTGCACTGGCTGCCGGGCGCGGCGCTCCGCCGGCTCTACGCCGACCTGTGGGGCGTCGTACGGCCGGGCGGTGTGGTCGCCAACGCCGACGAGATGGCCGAGGGCGGCCTGCCCCGGCTCCAGGATGCGCTCGACGAGCTCGAGCGCGGGCGCCGCACCGAGGCGATGGCCGACGGCCGCCCCGACTGGGAGGCCTGGTGGGATCTGGCCGAGCTCGACCCTGCGCTCAGCGAGGCCGTGATCGAGCGCAAGGCGCTGTTCGGCGGCGTCCGGCACCCGATCAGTTTCCACCCGCCGGCCTCGTGGCACGTGGAGGCGCTGGCAGGCGCGGGGTTCGTCGAGGCCGGCGTCGCCTGGCGCCGGGGCCCCGGCGCGGTCGTGGCGGGTGTCCGATGAGCGGCGCGACGCGGTGGCGGCGGCCGACCGCCGACGGCACCACCGGCCTGGCGGAGGCCGCCCTCCGACCGGCCCGATCGCGGCGTGGCGGCCCCCCGTCGGCTCCCGCCTCCGACTGGTGGCGGCTGTCGGTCGACCGGCTCGGCGGAGCGGCGGCGGCCATCCGCTGACCCGCAGGCGTGCAGCGCGGCCGCCGGGCGGCTGGACGCCGGGACTGGTCCCCCCGGTGCCCCCCGCCCGACCCCCGCGCTGCCGGGTGCCGGGGTGGGTTCAGTTGTGGAACCCACCCCGGCGCCGGTTACCGTCGCCCGGGTGAGCGATTCCCCCTGCTTCTCCTTCGACCGGGCCACGGAGGTGACCCGGCGGTCCGGCGACGACGGCCGGGCCATCCACGACGCCGCCGTCGACCCCGCCTGGACCATCGGCGACAAGCCCAACGGCGGCTACCT
>DATFRN010000465.1:0-2527 GCA_035263165.1 Acidimicrobiales bacterium
GTCGCCACGTCGGCCACCTGGGGCGTCATCGGCACCCGCCGCAGCGCCGAGGCCTGGGACAGCCCTGCCACCGCCTGCGCCGCGGTCGGGGCGTTCGGGCCGGCCACCGCGGCCAGCTTCTCGTCGGTGAGCGTGTCGCCCACGCCGGCGGTCCACAGGCCGACCACCCGCACGCCCTGGGGCCCGACCTCGGCGGCCAGGTCGCGCATGAACGCCTCGGTGGCGGCGTCAGCTGCGCCGGTGCCGCCCATGCCCGGGGCGCTGCCCTGGGACGAGGCGCTGGTCAGGTGGAGGATCACCCCGGAGCCCTGCTCGACCATCCGGCGGGCGGCGGCCCGGGCGGTGAGGAAGTTGGCCATCAGGCCGGTCGTGACCGGGCGCAGCAGGTCGCCGGCGGCGATGTCGAGCAGCGCCACGCCCTGGACGTCGCCCCGGGTGATCAGGTTGAACGAGACGTCGATGCGGCCGGCCCGGTCGACCACCGAGGCGGCGTGGGCCTCGACCGCGGCCTCGTCGAGAGCGTCGACCACATCGACCTCGGCGGCGCCGCCGGCGGCGGCGATGTCGGTGGCCACGGCCTCCAGCGGCCCGGCCCGCCGGCCGGCCAGGAACACCCGGGCGCCGGCGGCGGCGAAGGCCCGGGCGACGCCGCCGCCCAGGCTCCCCCCGGCCCCGTGGACGATGGCGGTGCGGTTCTCCAGCGTGTGTGTCATGCCCCGTACAACGCCGGCCGGCGGCCCCGGTCATCGCTCCGGGTGGCCGGTCCGTGGTTGCATAGCCGCCCATGAGCACTCCCCAGCCCGGGATCTTCGCGGCCGGCACCCGGTCCCACCACCACCTCTACCTGGACCTCGACGCCGCCGCCGACCCCGCGGCGGCGTTCGCCGCCCTGTGCGCGCTGCGGGCCGAGGCGACGACCGTGAAGGGCGTCAACCTCGTGGCCGGGCTGGCCGGGCCGCTGTGCGCGGCGGCCGCGCCCGCCTGGCTGCCCGCGGGCGTCGCCCCCGCCGTCGACCTGGTGGGCGCCGACGGCGTGACCATCCCCGGCGCCCAGCACGACCTGTGGCTGTGGCTCCACTCCTACGGGCCCGACGCGGTGTTCGACGTGGCCCGGCGGGTGGCCACGGGGCTGGACGGGCTGGCCACGGTGGCCGGCGAGACGCCCGCCTTCACCTACCAGGCCAGCCGCGACCTGACCGGGTTCGAGGACGGCACCGAGAACCCGCCGCTCGACGAGGCGACCCGGGTGATCCAGGTGCCCGAGGGCCGGCCCGGGGCGGGGAGCAGCGTGGCGCTGGTGCAGCACTGGGCCCACGACCTGGCCGCCTTCGACGCCCTCGACGACGGCGAGAAGGACCAGGTCATCGGCCGCCACCGGATCACCGGCGAGGAGCTGCCCGACGACGTCCGCTCGCCCCGGGCCCACATCAGCCGCGTGGTGCTGGAGGACGCGGCCGGCGAGGAGCTGGAGATCTTCCGGCGCTCGTCGGCCTACGGGGGCGTGCTGGCCCACGGGCTGGAGTTCGTGGCCTTCAGCGCCGACGTGTCCCGGCTGGAGCGGATGCTGCGGCGCATGGTCGGCGCCGACGACGGCGTGCGGGACCACCTCACCGACATCTCCCGCTGCGCGGCCAGCGGCTGGTACGTGGCGCCGCCGGTGGAGGCGTTCGTGACGGGCGGCTAGCGGCCCGGCGCCGGCTCAGCCCGCGGTGCGGGCGGCGGCGCGGCGGCCGGCGACGAGCCGGCCGAGGAGGCGCTCGGCCCGGCGGGCCCGCTCGGCCGTCCACCGGGGGTCGGAGCGGATGGACGGGCCCTCGGCGCTGGGCAGCACGGTCACGCCCGGGGCGGGCTTGCGGACCACGCTCTTCGACATCGCCACAGCACCTCGTTACGCAGCTACCGGCCCGCAGTCTACGGCCAGGGCGACGCGACCGGGGGCGGGCGGTCGGCGTCGGTCGTCGGCCGGAAGACGAACGCCACGGTGAACACCGCGGCCACCAGCCCGGCCGCCACGGCCAGCACCACCCACAGCGCCTGGCGGGCCGTGCCGGCGGGCCCCACCACCAGGCTGCCGGCGGCCACGAAGGGCAGCAGCGTGGCCACGGTCGCCAGCCGCCGGGGCCAGGCCAGGATGCGGGTGACCAGCGGGTGCTCCTCGATCCTGGCCACCAGCCCGCCCAATGCGCCGATCACCGCCAGGATGAACGCCGCCGCCAGCTCGGCCCGGGTGCCCTCGGGGACGTCGCCCCGGCCGCCGGGGCCACCGGCCGTGATCGTGTCCAGCCGCCACGCCCCGACCGCCAGCGTCAGCGCGGCCACCGTGGTCGCGAACCAGGCCGCCCGCAGCCAGCCCCGCCGCGCCGGGCGCAGCGACCACCGCACCTCGGCCACGCCGTGGTCCTGGCCGGGCGCCCGCAGGGCGATGCGCAGGTGGTCGCCGGGGTCGACGTCGATGCAGGTCATGTCGTCGTCGCTGGGCCCGACCCACAGGCTGGCGACCGGCACGTCCACGCCCGGCGGCATGTCG
>DATFRN010000466.1:0-7703 GCA_035263165.1 Acidimicrobiales bacterium
GTTCGTGGCCGAGGGCGCCAAGGTGGTGGCCGCCGACGTCAGCGGCGCCGAGAAGGACACCGCCGCCGAGGTGGGCGACGGCGTGCTGCCGGTGCACTGCGACGTCACGGTCGAGGCCGAGATCGAGGCCACGATGCGGGCTGCGGTCGAGGAGTTCGGCCGGCTCGACGTGCTGTGCAACGTGGCCGGCATCGCGGAGGGCGCCATGCTGGCCGACGTCACCACCGAGCACTACGAGCGCCAGATGGACGTCGACCTCCGGGGCGTGGTGTTCGGCATGAAGCACGGCATCCGCACGATGCTGGCGGCCGGCAACGGCGGGTCGATCATCAACTGGTCGTCGCTCGGCGGGCTCAACGGGTCGCCGTGGACCGGCGTCTACTCGGCGGCCAAGGCCGGGGTCATCGCCGTGACCAAGGCCGGGGCGATCGAGTACGGGCCGAAGGGCATCCGGGTCAACGCCGTGTGCCCCGGCTTCGTCCACACCGAGATCATGGGCGCCCACCCCGAGTACACGCCCGGCATCCTGGAGAAGTCCCCGCTCGGCCGGGGCGCCCAGCCCCACGAGGTGGCCGAGGTGGCCGCGTTCCTGGCCTCGGACCGGGCCTCGTTCGTCAGCGGCGTCGCCATCCCCGTCGACGGCGGCTGGGGCGCCAAGCTGGCATGACCGCCACCGCAGGCGGCGCCACCCGCTACGCCGGCGCCCGCATCAACCGGGTCGAGGACGCCCGCCTGCTCACCGGCCGCGGCACTTACGTCGACGACATCTCGCTGCCGGGGATGCTGCACGCCTGCTTCGTGCGCAGCCCGTACGCCCGGGCCGCCATCGGCGGCATCGACACGGCCGAGGCCGAGGCGCTCCCCGGCGTGCGCCACGTGTTCACCGCCGCCGACCTCAACCCCGGCGTCCACGAGCAGTGGCACACCTCGATCGGGCCGAAGAGCCCCGAGACGCCGCGCCCGCCGCTGGCCGAGGGCGAGGTGCGCTTCGTCGGCGACCCCGTGGCCCTGGTCGTGGCCGAGGACCGCTACGTGGCCGAGGACGCCGCCGAGCTGGTGGCGGTCGACTACGAGCCGCTGCCGCCCGTCGTCGACTTCACCGCGGCCGAGGCCAGCGAGGCGCTGGTCCACGAGGGCCACGGCTCCAACCTGATCGGGAAGATGGGCGGCCGGCCGGTGTCGTCGCTCGACGACGTGTTCGCGGGCGCCGCCCACGTGGTGGCGGCCACCGTGGGCCAGCAGGCCTACGCCGCGGTGCCGATGGAGGGGCGGGGCCTGGTCGTCGACCCCTCGCCGGCCACCGGTGAGATCACCATCTACTCGGCCACCCAGTCGCCGCACGAGGTGCGGCTGTTCTGCAGCCGGCTGCTGGGGATCCCCGAGCACCGCATCCGGGTGGTGATGCGGGACACCGGCGGCGGCTTCGGGCAGAAGATCATGGTCCAGCGGGACGAGATGTGCCTGATGCTGGCCGCCCCGCTGGTGGGCGCCCCGGTCAAGTGGGTCGAGGACCGGCGGGAGAACCTGCTGGCCGCGGGCAAGTCCCGCCACGAGCAGGCCGACCTGCGCATGGCCTTCGACGCCGAGGGCGCCATCCAGGCCGCCGACATCGACTTCCTGTCCGACTGCGGCGCCTACCCGACGCCGTGGCCGGTGGGCACCAACGCGGTGGTCGGCATCCTGTTCCCCGGCCCCTACCGGGTGCCGGCGGCGACGTTCGCCACCCGGGCCGTCTACACCAACACCGCGGGCCGGACGCCCTACCGGGGGCCGTGGCAGTTCGAGACGCTGGCCCGCGAGGTGCTGCTCGACATCGCCGCCCGGCAGATGGGCGTCGACCCGGTCGAGCTGCGGCGGCGCAACCTCCTGCGGGCCGACGAGATGCCGTACACCAACCCCAACGGCATGGCCTACGACCGCATCTCGCCCCGGGAGACGTTCGACGTCGCCGTCGAGATGCTGGGCTACGACGCCTTCCGGGAGGAGCAGGCCGCGGCCCGGGCCGCCGGCCGCTACCTGGGCGTCGGGACCTCGAGCTACGTCGAGCCGTCGACCCCGGGGTTCGGCTACTACGCCACCGAGGGGGCGACGATCCGGGTCGAGCCGTCGGGCAAGGTCAACGTGTACATCGCGGGCGGGTCCACCGGGAACAGCCTGGAGACCACCGTGGTCCAGCTGGCCGCCGACGCCCTCGGGGTCGACATCGCCGACGTGGCCACCATCCAGGGCGACACCGCGGTCACCGGCTTCGGCGCCGGAGCCGCCGGCAGCCGCAGCGGCTCGATGACCGCGGGCGCGGTCGGCGAGACGGCGGCCATCCTGCGCGAGCGCATCTGCGCCATCGCCGCCCACAAGCTGGAGGCGGCGCCCGAGGACATCGAGCTGGCCGGGGGGCGGGCCAGCGTGCGGGGCACGCCGGCGGTCGGGCTGGCGCTCGGCGAGCTGGCGGCCGCCGCCTACTTCGAGCCCCACACGCTGCCCCCGGGCACGCCGGCCGGCCTCGAGGCCACCGCCCGCTACACGGCCAGCGGGTCGATCTTCGTCAACGCCACCCACGTCTGCACCTGCGAGGTCGACGTCGACACCGGGCGGGTCACGCTCCTCCGGTACATCGTCGGCGAGGACTGCGGGCCGATGATCAACCCCAACGTGGTCGAGGGCCAGATCGCCGGCGGCACCGTGCAGGGCATCGGCGGCGCGCTGTTCGAGCACCTCGCCTACGACGCCGACGGCAACCCGGTCGCCACCACGCTGATGGACTACCTGATGCCGACGGCGGCCGAGGTGCCGACCATCGAGTACGGGCACGTCGAGACGATGAGCGCCGGCCCGGGCGGCTACAAGGGGGTGGGGGAGGGCGGCGCCATCGGCGCCCCGCCGGCGGTGGTCAACGCGGTCAACGACGCGCTGGCGCCGTTCGGGGTGGCGGCCACGCGGCTGCCGCTCAGCCCGGCCGCCATCGTCGAGCTGCTGTCCGGGGCCGACGCCGGCTAGAGGATCGCGCCGCGGTCCTTGAGGTCGCCGATCTCGTCCCAGGTCAGCCCCAGCTCCAGCAGCACCTCCTCGGTGTGCTCGCCCAGCTCGGGCGCCCGGGTCGGGGCGCCGGGCCGCTCGTCGAAGTGGATCGGCGCCGGCACCATCGGCATGTCGACGTCGTCGTCGGCGCCGCCCATCGGCACCTCGGCGAGGTAGCCGTTGGCCTCGACCTGGGGGTCGTCGTAGAGGTCGAGGGGCTCCTGGACCACCGTCCACTCGCCGGCGAAGCCGTCGAGCGCCTCGACCCAGGCGGCCAGCGGCCGGGCGGCGAACGCCTCCTCCAGGGCCTCGACGCAGGCCCGGGCGTGGCGGCGGCGGGCCTCGAGGTCGGCGAAGCGGGGGTCGGCGGCCAGGTCGGGACGGCCGAGGCGGGCGCACAGGTCGGGCCAGTGGGGGTCGGGGCGCAGCACCATGAGGGCGACGAAGCGGCCCTCGGCGGTGCGGTAGGGCAGCATCAGGGGGTTCCAGGTGGCGTAGCGGTCGGGCGCCCGGGCGTGGGTGTCGTCGCCGAGGCGGGCGTTGACGATGTCGGGCTGGACCTGCCACATGCCGGCGGCCAGCAGCGACGCGTCCACGACCGAGGGCTCGCCGGTGGTGGCCCGGCGGAACAGGGCGACGCCGACGGCGCCGGCCAGGGCCAGCCCTGCGGGCAGGTCGCCGAAGGCGGGCCGGGTCGGGCGGGGCCAGTCGGCGTCCGGTGGGGTGAACAGGTGCTGCATGCCGCTGCGGGCCCAGTAGGCGCCGGCGTCGTAGCCGCCCCGTTCGGCGTCGGGCCCCCGGGGACCGAAGGCGCTGCCCCGCACGTAGACGAGCGCCGGGTTGTCGGCCCGGACGTCGCCGGGGTCGAGGCGCAGCCGGCGGCGGGCGCCGGGGCGGAGGCTGGTGGCGAACACGTCGGCGCCGGCCAGCAGCCGGCCCAGCAGGGCCCGGCCGTCGGGGTGGCGCAGGTCGATCCCGACCGAGCGCTTGGCCCGGTTGGCCGACTGGAAGAACGGGTCGTGGCCGCCGTGCAGGGTGTGGAGGCCGGCGGTGACCAGGCCGCGGTAGGGGTCGCCGGTGGCGGGATGCTCGACCTTGACGACCTCGGCGCCCCACTCGGCCAGCACCGCCCCGGCGACCGGGACGAACACGTGGGTGGCGACCTCGACCACCCGGACGCCGGCGAGGGGGCCGCGGCCGCTCAGGTCCCGAACCAGTCCCACTCGCCGGGGCGGATGGCCTCGTAGGGCGCGGCGTGGCGCACGCCGGCGAGGCCGGACGCGGCCTGCCGCGCCACCGCCACCGGGTCGTCGTCCAACCAGGCCAGCGTCACCCGGTGATCGTCGCCGGCGAACGTCCAGGCCCCCGCCACGCCGTCGAGCGCGGTGAGGTCGGGCGGCGGCCCGGCGGCGGGGTCGTCGACGACGGCCAGCACGCCGGTGGCCGGCCGGAAGGGCACGGCGGCGGCCCGGACGCCGGCCCGGGGCGCGGCGGTGGTCGCCGCGACCGGGAGGACGCCGTTGTAGACGGACCGCCGGTCGGCGAAGGTGCGCCCGGCGGCGTCGAGGTCGCGGCTCAGCGCCCCGATGCCCTCCAGGGCCGCGGTGGTGGGCGCCGCCAGCAGGTAGAGCGTGAGGTAGTGCGCCGCCCCGAACGGCTCGCCGACCACGGGCGCCGCGTCCCGGCAGCGGGGCGAGGCCACCCAGCGCTCGCCCCGCACCACGCCGGCCACGGTGTGCACCTCGGGCAGGTGGTCGAGCTGGTGCCAGGCGTTGTACCCGCGGTGGTCCCCGCCCGGCACCTCGGTGAAGGCCACCAGGCCGGACTCGACGGGCACGGCCGGCATGCTAGCGATCGCTCACTCACCCCGGCCAGGCCGGGGGAGGGGTCACAGCATCACGGCGTACTCGATCGCCGTCGGCATGAGCGCCACCAGCGCGAGCAGGCCCAGCAGGGCGGTCCCGACCCGGGGGCTGCGCAGTCGTCGTGCCATGTCCTCGTTCCTTCCGTGCGACGAGCAGGGGCACCACTGCTTCGCCGCCGCACGGGCCGGCGGATGTCAGGTGGCGGCGAACCTCGCCGTGCACCAGATCGTGCCCTTGTCGTCGACCACGGAGACCGACCGGACCTTGCCGGGGTCGGTGCCGAGGTCGATGTGCCAGGGGCGCTGGTCGGCCGGGGGGAGGCGGTGGAGGTCGTGGTCGCCGCCGGTGGTGCGGACCTGGAGCCAGTAGGTGGCGCCGACCGTGCCGCCGTAGTTGCGGACCATGGCGAGCCAGTCGGGGATCGACACGGTGGCGTCGGCGCCGGAGGCCAGCCGGACCGTGCCCACCACCTGGCCGGTGGCGGCGGTGCGCATGCTGGCCGTGCGGGCGGCCGCGGCGGGGCCGGCGTCGGGCGTGCGGGCGGCCAGGGCGAGCGTGGCCGCCGCCGCGACCAGGACCACCGCGGCCGCCGCCGCCAGCAGACGCCGCCGCACCCGGTGGCGGCGGTCGGGGGCGACCGCCACCACCGGTGCGGTGGGCTCGGCCGGGGCGGCCGGGGCGCCCAGGCGATCGAGGACCCGGGCCTCCAGGTCCGGGTCGGCTTCGGCCTCGGGGGCCAGCAGGAGCAGCTCGTCGGCCGCCCGGGCGAGCGAGGCCACCTCGTCCCGGCAGGCCGGGCACGTCTGGAGATGGGCGAGGGCGGCGGCGCGCTCGTCGCCGTCGAGGAGGTCGAGCGCCAGCTCGGCGGCCAGCTCGCGCACGGCGGTGCAGGAGACGGTGCTCACGGGACCTCCGCTCCGAGCCGGTCGCGGACCTTGTGGAGGGCGAGGCGCAGCCGGGTCTTGACCGTGCCCAGCGGGACGCCGTCGCGCTCGCTCACCTCGCGGGTGCTGAGCCCGTTCAGGGTGACGGCGAGCAGTGTGGCCCGCTGCTCGGCGGGCAGGTCGTCGAGCAGCGCCACCAGCCGGGCGACCTGGTCGCGCTCGCCGACCGCGTCGGCGGTGTCGGGCACCTCGCCGTCCGGCAGGTCCTCGGGCGACGGGCCGACGGCGACCAGCCGAGATCGCTGGGCGACCCGCAGCCGGTCGAGCGCCACGTTGCGCACGATGCCCAGCAGCCAGCCGCCGACGGCGCCGCGCCGCGGGTCGTAGCTGGCGGCGTAGCGCCAGGCCCGGACGAAGGCGTCCTGGGCCACCTCGTCGGCGAGGGCGCGGTCATGGGTCATCATCAGGGCCAGCCCGGTGACCTTGCCCTGGAAGCGGCGCACGAAGACGCTGGCCGCGCCGCGGTCGCCCGTGGCGTAGCCGGCCAGCAGGGCCTCGTCGGACGCTTCCCACACACCCTTCACTACCGCTCCAGGGGCCGGATCGGATCTCGCGGAATCCGAAAGATCCCGCGGGCGCCTGCGGCAGGTAGTGAGGGCATGGAACAGATGCACACACGACACCTCCCCCGGGTCGTGGCCCTCGTCGGTCTCGTCGCCGGGCTGGCGCTGCTCGCCGCGGCGTGCAGCAGCGGCGGATCCAGCGACGCCGCCACCAGCGGCAGCGGCGGCGGCACCCCGGTGACCATCGCCTCGCCCGCCAACGGCGCCCATGTCGGCCGGTCGGTCGAGGTCAAGATGGACCTCGGCTTCCCGATCGGCCAGCCCGACACCGGCCGCAAGCACATCCACCTCCACGTGGACGACAGCTCGCAGTACACGATCTCGTACACCGCGACGCACACGCTGACGCTGGATCCCGGCAAGCACACGATCGTCGCGGTCGTGGCCAACGCCGACCACAGCGAGACCAAGACCCGCAGCCAGCCGGTCACGGTCGACGTGGGCTCCGGCTCGGGCAGCGGCGGCGGGGCCGGCACGACCGCCACCACCAGTGGCACGCCCGGTTACTGATCGCCGGCCGGCGGTCGCACGCCCGGCGGCCGGCGCCCGGCCGGCGGTGGCCCGCACCAACCGGGCCACCCGCCTGCTGCACATGGCGTTCTACCTGGTCACGATCGTCCTGCTGATCACCGGCTGGTGGCTGGCCACCGGCCACGACGGCCGCCCGAGCCTGCTGGCCCGGGCGGCCGGCGAGACCGACATCGCGCTCCACCGCCAGGTGGGCTGGGGCCTCGCCGCCCTGGCCGCCGTGGCGGTGACGGCGGGATTCCGTGGTGCCCGCACCTTCGTGCGGGAGACGCTGCGGGCCGACCGGGGCGACGGCCGCTGGCTGTGGCGCTGGCCGAAGGCCGTCGTGACCGGCCGCTTCCCCCGGCACCGGGGCCACTTCGACCCCGGCCAGCGCCTGGCCAACCTCGCCTTCGTGGCCACCCTCGGCACGCTCGTCGGCACCGGCATCGCCCTGACCAGCCTGCACGGCGGCCCGACCTTCGTGTGGCTGGTCCGGGTCCACCGCTGGTCGACGGTGGTGCTCACCGTGCTGGTGATCGCCCATGTGCTGGTGGCCAGCGGCATCCTCCCCGGTTACCGCGGCGCCTGGCGGGCCATGCACTGGGGCGGACGGGTCCCCGCCGCCACGGCCGACCGCCTGTGGCCGGCCGAGGCGCACGCGGACGACCCTCGACCTGAGGTCGAGGGTGAGGGTGAGGGTTCACAACCCCACGACCAGGGCGGCGACGTCCTCGGGGTCGACTAGGTCACCTGCCCACTGGGCCCCCGGTGAGCGGTTGTCGGCGCCGGTGCGGCTGGCCCCTGCC
>DATFRN010000467.1:0-4579 GCA_035263165.1 Acidimicrobiales bacterium
CGGGGCAGCCGGGCCTCGGCGGCGGCGCCGATCGCCACCAGCAGCACCAGGTTGCCCACCAGCGCCACCCAGCTGTCGTGCACCAGCAGCGACGTGAGCAGCCGCCACCACTCGCCCGCGCCCCACTCCCCCGGCACCCGGGCCAGGTCGTCCCGGAGCCCCGGCGACACCAGGCCCGCGATGGACACCACGGCGGTGGCCGCGGCCACCGCCGCCGTCAGGACCGGCCGCCGGGCCGGCGGGGCCGCCGGCTCGTCAGCCCCCATCGGCGCCCGCCGGCGCCGACGGGCGGGTGGACCCCATGTCGGGGACGGCGAAGGCGAACGGCTCGGGCGGCCGCCCGGCCAGGCAGGCCCACGCCTCGCCGGTCCCGCCACCCCGCACGATGGTGACCAGCGCGTCGGCGATGTCCTCGGGCGGGATCAGGGCGTAGCCGGCCTCGATCAGCATCTGGCGCCCGGGACCCACCAGCGGCGTGTCGACGATGCCCGGGCAGAGGCAGTTGACGGTGATCCCGTGGGCGCCCAGCGAGGCGGCCGCCGAGCGCACGAAGCCGACCACCGCATGCTTGGTCGTGGTGTAGATCGGGTCGGGGGCGAAGGCGATGATCCCCGCCATCGAGGCGGTGGCCACCAGCGCCCCGCCGCCCCCGGCGGCCATGGCCCGGGCCGCGGCCCGCGCCCCGAACACCACGCCGTCGAGGTTGACCCGGGTGATCCGCCGGTACTGCTCGTCGGTCAGGGCCAGCAGGTCGCGCTCCTGGGTGGTCACGCCCGCGTTGAGGTGGGCGAGGTCGAGCCGGCCCTCCTCGGCGAGGATGCCGTCGACCGCGGGCCCCCACGCCTCGGGGTCGCCGGCGTCGAGGGTCAGGGCCCGCCCGCCGATGTCGCCGGCCACGGCCGCCGCGGCGTCGGTCACGATGTCGGCCACCACCACCCGGCCGCCCTCGGCGGCCAGGCGCCGGGCCACGGCCTCGCCGATGCCCGACCCGCCCCCGGTGACCAGGGCGACGCGGCCCGGCCCGATCGCGTCCTGCGCTGCGGTCATGTCCTCCCCCATCAGCCGAGGTTGGGCAGGCCCTCGCCCGCGGCCTGGCCCTCGGCCATGCGGCGCAGCCACGCCTTGCCCTCGGCGTTGTCGCCGATCATCTTCACCGGGATGGCCGGGAACGAGAACCCCTCGGGCAACTCGGGCCCCGGCGCCGGCTTGCGGGCCAGGGCGGCCTCGACCACCGGCGCCAGCCGCTCGGCCTTGGCGGCCACGTGGGCCTCGTCCCGCTCCTTGAACTCGGGCAGCACCTCGGTGCCGAACCGCTCCAGCGACTCGCAGATGTGCTCGTGGCGGTTCTTGCCCGCCTGCATCACGAAGATCACCTGGTCGACGCCGGCGTCCTCGAACCGCCGCAGGTACTCCCGGATCTGCGCCGGCGTCCCGGTGGCGCCCCGCAGCCCGGTGGTGTCGCCGGAGGCGATCTTGGCCCCGAGCCGCTCGGCCTCCAGCGCCGCCTCGATCTCGGGCGAGAACCCCCGCTCGGCCCGGCGCTCGACGAACTCGGCCCACACGTCGGTCCGGCCCGGCTCGTGCTCGCCGAAGATGTAGTAGTGGCCGAGGGAGTAGCCGAAGAAGTTGCCCCCCTCCAGGCCCCAGCGCAGCGCCTCCTCCTCGGTCGGCGCGCACATCATCTGGGTGACGCAGGCGATGTTGGTGTTGACCGACTGGCCCACCGGGACGCACTTGTCGGCCAGCGTCTGCTCGTAGTCGTGCACCCAGTGCACCGCCTCCTCGGGGTCGATGAAGGCGAACGTGAGCGCCCCGATCCCCTTCTCGGCGGCCAGCAGGATCGTGTCCCGCCGGGAGCACGCCACCCACAGCGGCGGGTGCGGCTTCTGCACCGGCTTGGGCACGACGTTGCGGGGCGGCATCGTCACGAACTTGCCGTCCACGCCGGTGAACGGCGTCTCGGTCATGCAGCGCACGGCGGTCTCCAGGCCCTCCAGCCAGGCCTCGCGCTTGGTGACCGGGTCGACGCCGAACCCGCCCAGCTCGGCCTCGGACGACGACTCGCCCGACCCGAACTCGACCCGCCCGCCCGACACCAGGTCGAGCATGGCCACCCGCTCGGCCGTGCGGGCCGGGTGGTTGTAGCCGGGGGCGGTCTGGATGATGCCGTGGCCGAGCCGGATGTTCTGCGTGCGCTGCGACGCCGCGGCCAGGAACACCTCGGGCGCGCTCGAGTGCGAGTACTCCTCCAGGAAGTGGTGCTCGACCTCCCACACCACGTCGAACCCCAGCCGGTCGGCCAGCTCGACCTGCTCCAGCGCGTCCTGGACGAGCCGCAGCTCGCTGCCCTCGTCCCACGGCCGGGGCAGCTGGTGCTCGTAGAAGATGCCGAACTTCATCGGACGGCGGCCTCCGGGTCGTCCTCGGTGGCGGGCTCGGGCGTGGCCAGCGAGTGGAACTCGGCCAGCAGGTCGGCCCCGTTGGGCCGCTGGTTGCACCAGTGCTCGATCTCGCCCACGGTCGCCTGGCGGTTGACGGCCCGGCCGGGGCCGAGCGACTGGCCCAGCGCATGGTCCCACAGCGTGCCGACCATGTCGGCGCCCGCGTGGCGCTTGCCGCCGGTGCCGATCCAGGTGCGGTCACGCATCTCGGTGAGGGTGGTGGCCAGGTAGCCGACGTGGGGCGTCTCGTCCGAGCGGATGCAGGCGACCAGCCCGGCGGCGGCGCCGTCGCCCGCCACCAGGTCGGGGTCGGACAGCCACGACTCGGCCCAGGCGAAGGTGTGGAACGCCTGCACCTCGATGAACAGCAGCCGCACCATGAACGCGACCATCGCCTCGAGGTCGGGGTCGACGTCGTCGGGCAGCCGGCGCTCGGGGGCGGCGCCGGCGGCGCGCTGGCCGAAGCCGAGCCGGGCCAGCATGGCGTCGACGTCGATGTCGGCCGCCTGGTCCTCGAAGGCGACGTCGCGGGCGGCGAACCACATGTCCCGGTGGCCCGCCTCCTCCTCCCAGCCGGCCTCGTCCCGCCCGTGGGCCTCGAACAGGCCCCGGCCCAGGTGGTCGATGGCCGTGCCCTTCACGTCCTCGACGAACCAGCGCTGGGGGTTGCTGGGGGCGAGGTTGCGGATGGCGCCCCCCAGGCCCTCGACCGTGCCGATGCGGGTGAGCGTGGAGATGAGCGGCTGGGGCACGCCGGCCCGCACCAGGAAGCGGGCCTGGGCCTCGTTGGGGAAGTGGGCCGGCCAGGTGTCCAGCGGGACCTCGATGACCTCGGTGCCGAACAGCTCGCGGTGGCGCTCGTTCCAGGCGGCGATGGCCGGGACCCGGTGGCGGGTGCGGGGCGAGACGTAGGTGCCGTTCTCGTCGAAGCCGCCGTGGCAGCGGACGCCGCCGGCGATGAGCGGCTCGGTGATCGGATGGTCGGCCAGCAGCTCGTCCGCCGTGAACTCGACCTGGGCGGTGGTCACGTGGCGCGCCCCCTCTGTCTGTGCGATGCGAGTGTTACTGGCAAGTGTACACCACGTCGTTTACACTCTGCCAGAGTGCCGCTGCTGAGCCGCTCCGAACGCCAGGCCTCGATCCTCCGGGGGGCGTCGCGGGCGTTCGCCCGCACCGGGTTCGCGGGCACGTCCATGGACGACGTGGCCGCCGAGTGCGGCGTGACCAAGCTGATCCTCTACCGGCACTTCGACACCAAGGAGGACCTGTACCGCGCCGTCCTCCAGCGCGTGTTCGAGCGCCACGGCGAGGAGCTGGCGGCCCGCATGGAGGGCGGCGGCGGGCGGGGCCTCGGCATGCGCACGCTGCTCACCGTGGCCCGGGAGGACGAGGCCGGCTTCACCCTGCTGTGGCGGCACGCCAGCCGCGAGCCCCAGTTCGCCGACTACGCCCACGAGCTGCGGGATGCGGCGGCCAACGCCACCGCCCAGCTGATGCGGCTGAGCATGGGCGATCCGGCCCTCGACCGGTGGGCGGCGCAGTCGGTCATCGGCTGGCTGGTCGACGCCGTGCTGGTGTGGCTCGAGGTGGGCGACCCGGCCCGCGACGACGAGGTGGTCGAGCGGGCCACCGCCGGCCTGGCTGCACTGCGCCAGGCGTGGATGCTCGCGCCTGCCGGTCGCCTACCCGGCTGAACTACAGTCCGGGGCCGTCCGACCCCGGGGGGTAGCCGCCATGCGAGCACTCGGACGCATCACCACGACCGCGCTGGTGATCGGCGCCGCGGCCCTGGGCGGGCTGCACGCGACGGCCCGGAACATCGGGTCGACGGTCCGTACGGACGGCACGGTGGCGTTGCCGGCCGCCGACCGGGGGCCGGGCGGCGGGGACCAGCCGGGCCAGACCTCGGGCGGCGCGCAGGCGGCGGCCGACCCGGCCGGCGCCGACCAGCCGGCCCAAGCGGCCAACCCCCAACAGGAGCCGGCGGCCGACCCGAACCAACCGGGCCAGGCCCAACCCACCCAACCCGCAGACGACGGCACCCCGGTCGCCGACGCCACGGACCCCGGCACGGGCGAGTCCGGCACGGGCCCGACGACGGTCGCCGATGCCGGCGACACCGGCACCGCAGCCGACGG
>DATFRN010000468.1:0-3127 GCA_035263165.1 Acidimicrobiales bacterium
CCCGGAGCATGCGCTTGAGGGCGACCTGCCGGTAGGAGGCGTCGGCCAGCTCGCGCACCTCGTCCCAGTCCACGGGGGCGGCGCCGAGGTCGAGGGCCAGCCACCCGCCGGGGCCGAAGTAGGGCGGCGAGTAGAACCGGCCGTCCTGGAGCAGCGGCGCCCGCTCGTCGGCGTCGGGCTTGAAGATCAGGCCCCAGGGGTGGTCGTCGGTGCCGGAGAAGACGGCGAAGATCTTCCTCCCGGCCCGGAACGTCGGCCGGCCCCAGGCCTCGACCTCGACCGCCTCGGGGAAGGCGAGCATCACCTCCCGCACCTCGGAGAGGTAGGGGTCCTGCTCCTCGTACATGCGGGGGTGGGCCACGCCCGCAGGCTAGGGCGCCGGTCAGGCGCGCCCGCCGGCGAGGGCCCCGGCCAGCGCGGCCGCGGCTCGGCTCACGGCGTGGAGGTCCTCCGGCGGCAGTTGGTCGAGCAGCGCCGTGATGACGTCGACCCGGCGACGGCGGCCCCGCTCCATGACCGTGCGGCCCTCGGTCGTGGCTCGCACGAGCGTCGCCCGGCCGTCGCGGGGGTGCGGCTGGCGCTCGGCCAGGGCCGCCCGTTCGAGGCCGTCGACGATCCGGGTCATCGTCGGGCTCGAAACCTGCTCGGCCTCGGCCAGCTGGGCGATGGTCCGCTCGCCCCCGAACACCAGGACCGAGAGCGCCGACAGCTGCCCGGGCGGCACACCCAGGGCCGCGTCCGCGGTGCGGGCCCGCCGGGTGAGGTGGATCGAAACGGAGTTGAGCTGGGTGGCGATCTCGGCGAGGGTCGGCTCTTGCATATAGATAGGTAGGCTACCTATTCTTTCGGCATGAAGGTCAACCATCTCCGCCAGGTCGCCCAGCACGTCGAGGACATGGACCGGGCCGTCGCGTTCTACCGCGACACGGTGGGCCTGGAGTTCATCGCCCGCTTCGACCCGCCCGGCCTGGCGTTCTTCGACCTGGGGACGAGCCGCCTGCTCCTCGAGGCGGGCGCGCCGCCCGCCCTGCTCTACCTCGGCGTCGACGACGTCGCCTCGATGACCGAGCAACTGCGGGCGGCGGGCGTGACCATCGAGTCGGAGCCGCACGTCATCCACGTCGACGAGGCCGGCCAGTTCGGCCCGGCCGGGGAGGCCGAGGAGATGGCGTTCTTCCGCGACTCGGAGGGCAACCTCGTCGGCCTGGCGGGACGCCGGGCGGTGCGCTGAGCGCCGGCTACTCGCCCCGCAGGAACAGGCAGAACGGATGGCCCGCGGGGTCGAGCATGATGCGTATGCGCCGCGGGTTGCGGTCGGGCGGCTGCCACGGCGCCTCGCTGCCGCCGGCGTCGACGGCGAGCGCCACCGCGGCATCCAGGTCGTCGACCTCGACCTCGAGGTGCATCATCTTGGCCTGCTGCTCCGGCTCCTCGGGCCAGGTGGGCGGCACGTAGCCCGTCCCGCCCTGGATGTTGAGGTGGACGCCGCCCACCGGGTCCGACAGTTGCGCCCAGTACGGGCCCACCTCCCCGACCTCGAAGCCGAGCACCCGCTCGTAGAAGCGCGTCATCGGCGGCGCCTCGCCACAGTCGATCGCCAGCCCGACCCAACGCACCGGCCTGTCGCCGCTCATGGACCGCGAGTCTCACACACCCTGCGGCGGGTCCCGATGCCGTCACAGCTCGCGGACGACCCGGGCCGGGACCCCGGCCACCAGCGTGGCCGCCGGCACGTCGCGGGTCACGACCGCCCCTGCCGCGACCACCGAGTCGGCAGCGACGGTCACCCCCTGCAGCACCGTCGCGCCCGCGGCGACCCACACGTTCCGCCCGATCACGATCGGCGCGGCGGTGATGCGGCGCGTGCGCTGGGCGGGCTCGACCGGATGACCCGACGTGAGCAGGCTCACGTTCGGACCGAGCAGGACCTCGTCGCCGATGTCGATCCCGCCGATGTCGTTCAGGGTGCAGCCGTGGTTGATGAACACCTTGCGCCCGACGCGGATGTTCAGCCCGTGATCGGAGCGGACCGGCGGGATCAGCCGAAACGACTCGTCGACGGCCTGCCCGGTCAGCTCGCTCCACGCCGCGCGGACAGCGCCGGCGTCCCCGTACGCGAGCCGGTTCAGTCGTTCGCACCGCTCGATCGCCGTGCGGATCCTCGCCTGCAGCGCCTGCGACTCCGCAGTCCCGGCCACGATCAAGATCTGGTTCGCGCGCTCCACGGCCTCGTCATAGCGCGGCGACGGTGGGCAGGCGCCGCGGGGCCCCGAGGCCGAGGCGTGCCGGGACTCGATCCAGTCGACGGGCGTGCCGCCCCCGACTCAGGCGCGGGGGTCGGGGATCCAGGGACGGAGCCGCGGCAGCCATCCCGGGACGTGCCGGCAGTAGGTGCGGTACTCGTCGCCGTAGCGGGCGGCGAGCAGGGGCTCCTCGTAGACCCGCACGAAGGCCACCATGGCGGCGCCGGCCAGGGCGGCCCAGGCCAGGAGCACCGGCCGGCCGAGCAGCAGGGCCTGGCCGACGATGGCGCTCGCCACGGCGACGTACATGGGATTGCGCACGTGGCGGTAGAGGCCGCCCACCACCAGCCGCTCGGTCGGGCCGACGGGCGCGGGCGTGCCCCGCCCCTCCCGGACGAACCGGGCGAAGGCGTGGACGAGCACGACGGTGCCGGCCGCCACCAGCGCGGCGCCGACGACCCGCACCGGGGCCGGCCACGGCGGCTCGGCGCCCTGCCACCCGGTGAGCAGCCAGGGAACGACACCGGCGACGAGCCCGGGGGCGGCCGCGAAGAAGAGCGAGCTTCCCGCCACCGCCGCGCTCCGACGCATCGCCACAATCCTGGTCGTGCCGTGCTCGTGATGCCAGCCGCGCGATTCGGCCGCGGGCGGGGCCTGTCGGCCGACTGCTGGCAGGGAAGGCGGCGTTCGCCCTAACGTCCGCCACGGCGGTCGGCAGGGGGAGCTGGCGTGATCGCACCGGTCACCGCCCAGGAACGGGCGTCATGCGCGGAGAAGGCTGCTACAGGTCCTCTCCGGTCCCGCGCCGGGGCCGCCCGCGTCGCACAGTTCCTGGTCCTGGCCTCGCCCGTCGTCCTGGTGGGACTAGGGGCCTGGCACCGGCG
>DATFRN010000469.1:0-5165 GCA_035263165.1 Acidimicrobiales bacterium
ACGAGCGCGGGGAGACGGTGGCCGCCGCTCCGGTGACGATGATCGGGCGCCAGGCGCTGGCGCAGGCGATCGGGGAGCCCGGCGTCGACGAGAAGCTCGACAAGGTCGGCCAGGAGCAGTTGAGCGCGGACCTGGCGGGCCGGCCGGGGCGGATGGGGGATCAGATCATCGTCAGCGAAGGGCCGAACGGCCTGCGGCTGGTGCGGACGACCACCGCGTACGAGCCGGTCGAGCGGACCGTCGAGACGCCCGACGGACACAAGCTGCGGCTGGTGGCGGGCATCCCGGTGGACGAGGTCCAGCGCAGCGTCGACGCCGTGCGGCGGTCGCTGTGGCTGGGCCTGCCGGTGCTGGTGTCGCTCGTGGCCGCGGTGGCCTGGGTGCTGGTCGGGCGGGCGCTGCGGCCGGTCGAGGCCATCCGCCGCGAGGTCGAGGCGATCTCGGGGTCGAGCATGCACCGCCGGGTGCCCGAGCCGGCGTCCGGCGACGAGATCGGCCGGCTGGCCCGGACGATGAACGCCATGCTCGGGCGGCTCGAGGGGGCGGCGGTGCGCCAGCGCCAGTTCGTGTCCGACGCCTCCCACGAGCTGCGCAGCCCGGTGGCCGCCATCCGCACCGACGTGGAGGTGGCGCTGCGGGAGGGCGGGGCCGCCGACTGGCCGGCGGTGGGTCAGTCGGTGCTGGACGAGGAGGACCGGCTGGAGCACCTGCTGGCCGACATGCTGCTGCTGGCGGCGGGCGACGAGGCGTCCGACCGCAGCCGGCCGCCGGCGGACGCCCGGGTGGACCTGGGCCGGCTGGCGGCGGCGGAGGCCGAGCGGGGCCGGCGGGTGCCCGTCACGGTCACCGTGGGCGACGACCCCCCGCCCCCGGCGGTGGCCGGGTCGGCCGACGCGCTGTCCCGGGTGGTGGCCAACCTGGTCGACAACGCCGCCCGCCACGCGGCGACCGCGGTGGCGGTCACGGTGGCGGCCCACGGCGACGGCGTCCGCCTGGTGGTGGACGACGACGGCCCCGGCATCCCCGAGCCCGACCGCGAGCGGGTGTTCGAGCGCTTCACCCGCCTGGACGACGCCCGCACCCGCGCCCGCGACGACGGTGCGGGCGGCGGCGCCGGCCTGGGCCTGGCGGTGGTCCGCTCGGTCGTGACCCGCCACCACGGCACCGTCCGCGCCGAGGCGGGCCCCGAGGGCGGGGCCCGCCTCGTCGTGGAGCTTCCGGCCTGTCCCGACGGGGACGGCTCGGGCTCGGGCTAGTTCAGCCGCTCGATGACCATGGCCATGCCCTGGCCGCCGCCGACGCACATGGACTCGACGCCGATGGTCTTGTCCTCGTCCTGGAGGGCGTGGATGAGCGTGGTCATGATGCGGGCGCCGGTCATGCCGAACGGGTGGCCGAGGGCGATGGCGCCGCCCTTGACGTTGAGCTTCTCGATCGGGATGTCCAGGTGGCGGGCCGACGGCAGGACCTGGGCGGCGAAGGCCTCGTTGATCTCGAACAGGTCGATGTCGTCGACCGTCATGTTGGCCCGGCCCAGCGCCTGGCGGATCGCCCCGATGGGGCCGAGACCCATGATCTCGGGGTTGAGGCCGGTCACGCCGGACGAGATGACCCGGGCCAGCGGGGTGAGGCCCAGCTCGGCGGCGCGGGTGTCGCTCATGACGATCACCGCGGCGGCGCCGTCGTTGAGCGGGCAGGCGTTGCCGGCGGTGACCTCGCCGTCGGGGCGGAAGGCCGGCTTGAGCTCGGCCAGCTTCTCGACCGTGGTCCCGGCCCGCGGGCCGTCGTCCCGGCTCACGACCGTGCCCGACGGCGTGGTGACCGGGGTGATCTCGCCGTCCCAGTAGCCGTTCTCCTGGTTGCCCGAGGCCAGCTGCTGGCTGCGGGCGGCGAACTCGTCCATGTCCCGGCGGCTGACGTTCTCGGCCAGCCGCACGTTCTCGGCCGTCTGCCCCATGGCGATGTAGATGTCGGGCAGGCCGGGGCCGGGCTCCCAGCCGTCGGCGCCGTTGGCCAGCTCGGCCGTGCGGGCCTGGGCGTCGGCGAACAGCGGGTTGGTGGGGCCGCTGTCGGCCATGCCGCTCATGAACCGGCTCACGGTCTCGACGCCGGCGGCCACGAAGGCGTCGCCCTCGCCGGCCTTGATGGCGTGGGCGGCCATGCGGATGGCCTGGAGCGACGACGAGCAGTAGCGGTTGATGGTCACGCCCGGCACGTCGGGCATCCCGGCGAGGATGGCCGCCACCCGGGCGGCGTTGAACCCGGACTCGCCGGCCGGCTGGCCGCACCCGAGGATGAGGTCGTCGATCGTCGTGGGGTCGAGCGCCGGCACCTTGGCCAGCGCCGCCTTCACGATGTGGGCGGTGAGGTCGTCGGGACGGCACTCGATGAGCGAGCCCTTCATGGCCCGGCCGATGGGCGTGCGGGCCGTGGAGACGATGACGGCTTCGGGCATGGCGGATTCCTCCTGGGGTGCGGTTCCGCGATGTCTAGCTAAGTTACCGGCTGGTCACCAATGTGGTGGTGGGCGTGATCGTGGGGGTGCGACGTCTCCAACCAGCGGCGGAACCCGGCGGCGTTGGAGTGGATGCCGTTCAGGGTCTCGAGCTTCTCCCGCTGCTCGGGGTCGACGCCGGTGAGGTCCCGGGCGAAGGCGTCGGCCAGCGCCTCGGCGATGTCGCGGTCCTCCCGCCAGGCCGCCTCGGCCACCTCGGCCCAGCGGCGCAGCGTCCCCTGGGCCTCCTCGAGGATGGCCTGGGGGTCGGGGACCAGGCCGTAGTGGGCCAGGGCGATGCCGGACGGGCTGCGGGCCGCGAACCTCTGGAGCGAGGTGAGAGCCTGGTCGAGGTCGAAGTCGGGCGGCGGCGTGGCCGGGCGCAGGATGCCGACGTCGGGCAGCCGCACGCCCACGGCGTCGCCGGCGAACAGCAGGCCCGAGTCCGAGTCGTGCAGGGCCAGGTGGTGCTTGGCGTGGCCGGGCGAGTCGACCGTGGTCAGCGTGCGGTTGGGCGAGACCGCGATCGCCTCGCCGTCGGCCAGCACGTGGACCCGGTCCGCGGGCGTGGGGGTGAGGCGGCCGTAGAGGGAGTCGAGCAGGTCGCCGTAGACCCGGGCCGCGCTGTCGACCAGCCGGGTGGGGTCGACGAGGTGGCGGGCGCCCCGCTCGTGGACGTACACGGTGGCCTGGGGGAAGGCGGCGGCGACGTCGCCCACCCCGCCGGCGTGGTCGAGGTGGATGTGGGTGACCGCCACGCCGGCCAGCTCGCCGGGGTCGACGCCCAGCTCGCCCAGGGCGGCCAGCAGGTGGGGCACCGACGTCTGGCTGCCGGTCTCGACCAGCACGGGGGCGTCGCCCGTGATGAGGTAGCCGGCCGTGACCCGCTGCCAGCCCCCGAGCAGCGTGTCGATCTCCAGGACGCCCGGCGCGATCTCGGTGTGCACGTCGCCACCCCCTCGGGGACCGAGCGTATCCATCGTTGGCTGTCACACCCCCTGGCTAGGGTCGGTCCCGATGGTTCGACCGCCTTCGTCCGCAGGGACGCCCACACTGTGGGACGACCCCGACCAGCCGACCTGGTCCGTGCCCGAGCTGGGCGAGGCCATCGGCGCCAGCCTGCGCGTGGCCTTCCCCGACGAGGTGTGGGTGCGGGGGGTCATCCGCAACCTCAACCCCGGGCGACGGGGCGGCACCGTGTGGTTCGACCTGGTCGAGCCGGCAGTGGGGGGCGACCTCTCCCGCCCGCCGGTGGCCTCGCTGCCGGTGGTGCTGTTCGACCTGGCCCGGCGGCGGGTCAACGCCCGGCTCACCGACGCGGGTGGGGGCGTGCGGATGGTCGACGGCACCGAGGTGCGGCTGCGGGGGCGGCTGGGGTTCTGGGAGCGGGGCGGCCGGCTGCAGCTGGTCATGTCCGACATCGACCCGGCGTTCACGCTGGGGCGGCTGGCCGCCGACCGCGAGCGGCTGCTGCGTTCCTTGGCGGCCGAGGGGCTGCTCGAGCGGCAGGCTGCGTTGCCGCGCCCGCTGGTGCCGCTGCGGGTGGGGCTGGTCACGTCGGCCGGGTCGGCGGCCGAGCACGACGTGCTCGACGAGCTGCGGCGGTCGGGCATCGGGTTCCGGGTGGTGCGGGCCGACGTGCGGGTCCAGGGGGTGCGGGCCGCCCGCTCGGTCGCCTGGGGCCTGGCGGCCGTGGCCCGGCGGGGGGTCGACGCCGTGCTGCTGGTGCGGGGCGGGGGCGCCACCACCGACCTGGCGGCGTTCGACGGCGAGGTGATCGCCCGGGCGGTGGCCGGGCTCTCCGTGCCGGTCTACACGGGCATCGGGCACGACATCGACCGCTCGGTGGCCGACGAGGTGGCGCACTCGTCCTACAAGACGCCCACCGCCTGCGCCCAGGCGGTGGTGGCCGACGTCGAGGCGGTGTCCCAGCGGACGCTGGCGGCGTGGGCCGGGGTGGCCGGGCTCGCCCGCCGCCACGGGCGGCGGCAGGCCGAGCGGCTGCGGGCGTGCGGGCAGCACATCGCCGTGGCCACCCGCCACGGCCTGGCGGCGGCCGACCGCGACCTGGCGGGCCGGGTGGCGCGGGTCGGCCGGTCCGCCGGCGGCGCCCTGGGCCGCTCGACGGCGGTGCTCGACCGGGCGGTGGGCCGGGCGTCGTCGGGGAGCAAGGCCCACCTGCGCACCCACGACCAGGCGCTGGCGCTGGCCGCCGCCCGCCTCTCCGCCCGGGCGCCCCGGGCGGTCGCCGCCGCCGACCGGCGGCTGGCGGGGCTGGAGGCCCAGGTCCGCGCCCTCGACCCCGCCCGGACCCTGGCCCGGGGCTGGTCGATCACCCGGGACGCGCAGGGGCGTGTCGTGCGGTCGCCGGTCGACGTGTCGCCCGGCGACCACCTGGTGACGACAGTGGCCGAGGGCGAGCTCCACAGCGAGGTGACCCCGTGACCGACGCCGACGACCTCGGCTACGCAGACGCCCTGGCCGAGCTGGAGGACATCCTCGACGAGCTGGACGGCGACGAGGTCGACGTCGACGTCCTGGGCGCCCGGGTCCGCCGGGCGGCCGAGCTGCTGCGCCTGTGCCGGGAACGCATCGCCGGCGCCCGCTTCGAGGTCGAACAGGTGGTGGCCGAGCTGGAAGCCGAGGTCGACGCCGCCGCCACGGCCGACGC
>DATFRN010000470.1:0-21611 GCA_035263165.1 Acidimicrobiales bacterium
GGTCAGGCCGACACGCGGGCCAGGTCGTGGGGCCCGGAGGCCGGGTAGCCGTGCGCGGCCCGGATCGCCTCGCCCCACGGCAGCAGGATGCCGAGCAGGTCGTCGAGGTCGTCGCCCAGCGCCTCGACGATCGGCCGGCACTGGCGGTCGGTCGCCCGCTCGACGGCCTCCCGCTCGGCCCGGCCCCCGGGCGTGAACGCCCCGCCGGCCACCAGGCCGCGCCCGACCAGCCGGGCCTCGGCGGCGTCGAGCTCGTCGTCGGACCACGAGCGGGTGCGGATGTAGGTGCGCAGCGGCAGGCCCCAGTACAGCTCGGTGAGCAGCCCGATCTCGGTGGCGTCGAGCCCGGCGGCCGTCCAGGCGCAGGCGTGGGCGTCGCCCCGGTACTCCCGCTGCATGTCGGCCCGCCGCCACGCGTCGGCCAGCGGCTCGCCCGGCAGGCCCCGGGACGCCAGGCCGGCGTACAGCGGCCGCCCCTCGGGGCGGAGGGGCTCGACGGCCCGGGCCAGCAGGTCGTTCGCCCGGGCCAGCCCGTCCGGCTCGGTGCCGAGGATGCGGGCCAGCTGGCCGACCGCGCCCGCGGTGCGGGCGTCGCAGATGGTGGCCGCGTCGGTCAGCGTCCACCCGTGGGCCACGAGCGGGACGACCACGGCCGGGTTGAACACGGCGAAGGCGGCCGACACCACCTCGCCCGGCACCTGGCCCATGACCGAGCCCCGGCTGCAGAAGTAGGCGGCGCCGTCGGGGGCGGCCACGTCGGCGAAGTGGCCGGGGCTGGGCGAGAACCCCAGCGCGGCGTAGGCCTCGTGGCACTCGGGCGAGAAGTAGACCTGGCCGGCGACGGGCTCCAGCGCGCCCGCCAGCGCCCGGGCCCGCCGGGACAGCTCGTCGTCGCTGATCATGGCGTGCGTGCGACCCCCTTGGGCTCGGACTGGGACATGAAGCCGAACATGTAGCCGGCGACCCGCCGCATCTGGATCTCCTCCGCGCCCTCGGTGATGCGGTAGCGGCGGTGGTGGCGGTAGATGTGCTCGAACGGGGTGTGGCGGGAGTAGCCGATGCCGCCGTGGACCTGCATGGCCCGGTCGGCGGCCTCGCAGCACAGCCGGTTGGACCAGTAGTTGCACATGGACACCTGCTGCGACCGGGAGAACGCCCCGTAGGTGTCCATCCCCCACGCCGTCTTGTGGACGAGCGCCCGCAGCATCTCGCACTGCGTCTGCAGCTCGACGAGGGGGAACTGGATGCCCTGGTTGGTGGCCAGCGGCTTGCCGAAGGGCTTGCGGACCTTGGCGTACTCGACCGCCCGGTCGATGCAGAACTGGGCGGCACCCAGGCTGGAGGCCGCCTGGCGGATGCGGTTCTCGTTGAAGAAGTGCTGCACCACCTGGAGGCCCCGGCCCTCGCCGCCGAACACCGCGCCGTCGGGGACCCGCACGTCGGTGAGGCGGATGTGCGCGTGGTCGGTGGGCATGTTGAACGTCCACAGGAACTCGAGCACCTCGAAGCCCGGGCTGTCGGTCGGCACCAGGAAGGCGGTGATGCCCTCGCCGTCGCCGGGGTTGCCGCGGGTGCGGGCGAAGATCAGGTCGTGGGAGGCGGCGTCCATCCCCGAGTTCCAGATCTTCTCGGCGTTGATCACCCACTCGTCGCCGTCGCGCACCGCGGTGGACTCCATCCACGTGGCGTCCGACCCGTGGTCGGGCTCGGTGATCCCGAAGGCGAAGCCCCGCCGGGCCGCGGCGAGGTCCTCGATCCAGGTGTCCTTCTGCTCCTCGGTGCCGTAGATGGCCATGAGCAGCAGGCCGACGTTGTTGCCGACGATGGCGTGCTCGTTCTGCAGGTCGCAGTGGAGCCCGAGACCCCGGTGGGCCAGGTGCTCGCGGATGATGGCCATGCCGAGGTTGGAGCCGCCCTGCCCGCCGTACTCCTTGGGGTACTGGTAGCGGAAGTGCCCGGCGGCATCGGCCCGTCGCCGGGCCTCGGCCAGCAGCGCCCGCCACTCGGCCCGGGGCTTGCCGCCCCGGTCCCAGTCGGTGCGGGCGTGCTCGCGGCGGTGGTCGAAGAAGCGGATGTTGTCGTCCTGCTCCTCCAGCGGGCGGATCTCCCGCTCGATGAACTCGTCCAGCTCGACCAGGTAGTCGGACAGGTCCTGGGGGATCTCGAAGTCCACGGCGTGCGCCTCCTAGCGGCCGACGAAGTGCGGCTCGCGCCGCTCGAGGAACGAGGCCACGCCCTCGCGGTGGTCCTCGGTGCGGAACAGCTCGGTGAGGCTGGCGCCCACCCAGCGGCCGAGCGACTCCCAGTCGGGGTCGAGCGCCGTGCGCAGGCCCTGCTTGAGCCGCTGCACCGCCAGCGGCGGGTTGGCCGCGATGCGCTGGGCCAGTCCCAGCGCCGTGGGCAACAGGTCGCGGTGGGGCACGACCCGGGACACCAGCCCGATCGCCGCGGCCTCGTCCGCGTCGAAGATCCGGCCGGTGAACAGCAGGTCGGCGGCCCGCTCCCGCCCGACCAGCGACGCCAGCCGTCCCAGCCCGGCCACGTCGCAGCACAGGCCCCGCTTCACGAACAGCTCGCCGAAGCGGGCCCGCTCGGACGCCACCCGGATGTCGGCCATCAGCGCCAGCTCCATGCCCCACCCGACCGCGGCCCCGTTGACCGCCGCCACCACCGGGACGTCGGTGGTCAGCAGCGCCTCGGCGGCCGGGGTCAGGGCCAGGACGCCGGCGCCGCCCGCCGCGGGGCTGTCGCCGTCGCCGGCGTCGGTGCCGGCCGCCGCCTCGCCGGCCGGCACCATCAGCAGCTTGACGTCGTCGCCCGCGCAGAAGGCCGGGTCGGCCCCGGTCACGACCAGGCAGCGGGCCTCGGTCGTGCGCACCGCCTCCTCCAGCTCGCGGTAGGTGCGGCGGGTGAGGGCGTTGCGGGCCTCGGGGCGGTCCAGCGTGATCACGCCCACCTCGCCCACGGTCTCGTAGCTCAGCTCACGGAAGGGCATGGCCCGCTCCCTGCTGCTCGCGCGCCCACGCGGTGAGCGCCTTGTAGTCGACCTTGCCGTTGGGCGCCCGGCCGATGGCGTCCCTGACCAGGACGAGGCGCGGCGCCTTGTAGTGGGCCAGGTGGGCCTTGACGTGGGCGACGACGGCGTCGGGGTCGACCTCGCCGCCGGGCCGGGGCTCGACGATGGCGCAGATGGCCTCGCCGAAGCGCTCGTCGGGCACGCCGACGCACACGGCGTCGACGACGCCGTCGGCCGTCTTGAGGACCTCCTCGACCTCCTCGGGGAACACCTTCTCGCCCCCGGTGTTGATGCAGACCGACCCCCGGCCGAGCAGGGTCACGCTGCCGTCGGCCTCGACCGTGGCCCAGTCGCCGGGCAGCGAATACCGGACCCCGTCGATGACCGGGAAGGTGGCGGCGGTCTTGGCCTCGTCCTTGTAGTAGCCGACCGGCAGCAGGCCGCCGACGCCGAGCCGGCCGATCTCGCCCGAGCCGGGCGCCACCCGGCGGCCGTCGTCGGTGATCACGACGGCCGAGGCGCCGAGGGCGAAGCTGGCCGTGCCCTGCACGTTGCCCTTGGACGAGAAGCTGTTGGCCATGCCCACGGCCTCGGAGCTGCCGAGCGAGTCGAAGATGGTGACCTGGGGCAGGTGGTCGAGCAGGCGCTCCTTGACCGGTTGGCTCCACATCACGCCGGAGGAGACCATCAGGCCCAGGCGGGCCAGGTCCCAGCGGCCGGGCTCGGCGTCCAGCGCCTCGACCAGCGGACGGGCGAAGGCGTCGCCCACGATCACCAGCACGGTCACGCCGTTGCCGGCGCAGGCCTGCCAGATGGCCTCGGGATCGAGCGACCGGCCGGGGAGGGTGACGACGCAGCCGCCCAGGGTGAGCTGGGAGAGCGAGGTCATATGGCCGGTGCCGTGCATGAGCGGGGCCGCCGGCAGGAGGACGGGCGAGGCGCCGGCGCCGGCCAGGCCGCTGATCTGGTCCCGGTAGGCCGACCGCGGCGTGTCGTCGCCGAGCTTCAGCGGGTGGGCCTCGGACACGAGGCGGGCCAGCGTGTCCTGCTCCCACATCACGCCCTTGGGCATGCCGGTCGTGCCGCCGGTGTAGAGCAGCCACAGGTCCTGGCCCGAGCGGCCCCACGGGGGGCGGACCGGGCCGGCGACGGGGGCGCCGGCCGCCTCCTCGAGGTCGGCGGCCCAGGCGGGGCGGGGATGGGTGCCGTCGTCGGCCCACAGCCACAGCTTCACGCCGGGCAGGCGGGGGCGGATGCGCTCGACGGTCGGGACGAAGCTGCCGTGGAACATGACGGCGGCGGCGTCGGCGTTGTCCCACAGGTAGACGAGCTCGTCGTCGGCGTAGCGGTAGTTGGTGTTGACCGGCACCAGCCCCGCCTTGAAGCAGGCGTAGACGCCCTGCATGTACTCGGGCCCGTTGTAGAGGTACTGGGCCACCTTGTCCTGGCGGGCCAGGCCGGCGTCGAGCAGGGCGGCGGCGACGCCGTCGGCCCGGCGGTCGAAGTCCGCCCAGCTGAACGTGCGGTCGCCGTGGACGGCGGCGGGCGCCTCGCCCCGCAGGGCGGCGCACTCCTCCCACAGATCGGCGAAGTTCCAGCTCGGCATCCGGCCCTCCCCCTCGCAAACCGACATCGGTGTCGACATTAGCCGTATACTCGCCGGCATGGCGGTGAAGCCGGGCACGACGTCGGCCGCCCGGGCCCGCACGGCCCGGGGCGAGCACACCCGCCAGGCCCTGCTGTCGGCGGCGGCCAAGCTGTTCGCCGAGAACGGCTACCACAACACGAGCGTGCCCGACATCGTGCGGGCCGCCGGGGTCGGGCACGGCACGTTCTACGAGTACTTCCGCAGCCGGCGGGCCATCCTGCTCGAGCTCACCCGGCAGGCGGGCGACATCGACAGCCGCCTGCCCCGGCTCAAGAGCCGCAACCTGGCCGACCGCATCCGGGCCGAGATCTTCTGGTACCTGTCCGACCACGTGGAGCACCTGGAGCTGGCCAAGGTCTGGTACGAGGCGGCCAACTTCGACGCCGAGATCGCCGAGACCCGGCGCCGCGAGCGGGCCCGCCGCATGTCCCGGGTGCGCAAGGGCCTGGAGTCCGGCGACATCCGCACCGACATCGACCCGGCCATCGCGGCCGCCGCGCTCACGGCCATGCTGGAGGAGTTCGCCCACCGCTGGTTCGTCGAGGCCGACGGGCCGGGCCACACGGCCCAGGACCTGGTGGCCGCGTCCGAGACCCTGGCCGCCCTCTGGCTGGCGGCGGTGGGGCTGGAGGGCCCGGGCTGACCGAACCGACACCCATGTCGGCTCGGCGTCAGCCGGCGGCGACGGCGAAGACGTCCCACTCGCCGGGGACGCCCTTGAGCACGTGGCGGCCCCGGCCGTCGAAGCTGATGCCGCTGCCGGCGACCAGGTCGCGCACCGACGACGACAGATAGACCTCGCCGGGGCCGGCCAGCGCCGAGATCCGGGCGCCGATGTGGACGGTCAGGCCGGCCACGTCGTCGCCCCGGAGCAGGAACTCGCCGGCGTGCAGCCCGGCCCGGACCCGGAGGTCGAGCCGGTCGGCGGCGTCGACGATGGCCCGGGCGCAGCGGATGCCCCGGACCGGGCCGTCGAACCGGGCCAGCACCCCGTCGCCGGTGCTGCGGACCATGGTTCCGCGGTGGCGGTCGATCTCGGTCGCCACCGCCCGGTCGTGGGCGTCGAGCAGCGCGCTCCAGCGGCGGTCGCCGAGGGCGGCGGCCCGCGGCGTCGAGTCGACGATGTCGGTGAACAGGACGGTGGCCAGCACCCGGTCGGCCTCGATCCCCGGCGCCGGGCGGGAGCCGGTGATGAACTCCTCGATGGCGTCGAGCACTTCGGCCTCCTCGTCGTCGACCAGGCTGAGGTGCCAGTTCCCGGGCAGCTCGACCCGGCGGGCGCCGGGGATGAGGTCGCCGAGGGCCACGGCCCGGTCCCGGCCGAGGATGGGGTCGCCGGTCCGGTGGACGACCAGCGTGGGCGCCGAGATCACCGGCAGGGCGCCCCGGATGTCGTTGGTGAAGTCCATCTCCAGCAGCGCCCGGGCCATGCGGGGGGACATGGCGTAGCGCTCCAGCCGGGCCAGGCCCTCGATGTCGGCCGCCTCGACCCGCAGGAGGGTGGCCATGACGGCGCCGGTACCCCAGTTGTCCTGGACGAACGGCAGCAGCACGTCCCGCAGCGCCGGCTCCGGCGGCGGGCCGGCGCCGCCCTCCCACAGCACCAGCGACGACACCCGCTCGGGGTAGGTGGCGGCGAACAGGGCGGACATGGAGGCGCCGTCCGAGATGCCGAGGATGGCGGCCCGCTCGATGCCCTCGGCGTCCATGACGACCCGCAGGTCGTCCATGCGCTGCTCCAGCGTGGCCGGCTCGGCGATGCGGTCCGACAGCCCGACGCCCCGCTTGTCGATCTGGGTGACCCGCGCGAACCGGGACAGCCGGTCGAACAGCCGCCCGCCGAACGGCGGCTCCCACATCAGCTCGATGTGGGTGGCGAAGCCCGGCATGACCACGAGGTCGGGCGCCGCGCCGCCGCCGCGGCAGTAGGCGACGGTCACCTCCCCCGTGTCCGCGTACCGCGTCGGCGGCCTGTCCACCCCCGAGAGGGTACGCAGGCGTCACGAGGAGCGGCGGCTCTCCCACCAGTCGGTGATGTGGCCTCCGGTGGTGGCCGCGTGGACGCCGAGCCAGCGGAGGGGTTCCGGCTCCCAGCGGCGGGAGCGGTGGCCGGCCCACGGGAGGCGGGTGAGGTCGCTGTCGACGCCGCGGATGAGGTCGGCCAGGCCGCGGCCCGCGGCGTTGGACGCGGCCACGCCCTGGCCCGTGTAGCCGCCGCCCCAGGCGAACCCCGTGGCGGGGTCGTAGCCGATGCCGGGGAGCAGGTCCCGGGGCACGCCCAGCACGCCGCCCCACTGGTGGGTCACCCTGATGCCGTCGAGCGCCGGGAACAGCCGCACCAGCGCCGCCCTCAGCCGGTCGGCCACGCGGCGATTGCGCATGGGCGACGGCGGCACCCGCCCGCCCCACCACGTCCGGGCGGCCAGGCCGCCCCAGGCGATGCGGCCGTCGGCGGTGCGGTGGCCGTAGCCCAGCATCACCGCGCTCAGCTCGAACAGCTGCCGGTCGGCCAGCCCGATCGTGGCCCAGGTGGCGTCGTCGATCGGCTCGGTCGCCACCATGGTGTTCCCGAGCGGGACCATCTCCCGCCCCTGGCCCTCGAGGCTGCCCGTGTAGGCCTCGGTGGCCCGCACCACCACGTCGGCCCGGACGGTGCCGTGGTCGGTGCGCACCCGGCGGCCCTCGATCGACCGCACCGGCGTGCGCTCGTGCACGGTGCCGCCCAGCCGCTCGACCTCGACGGCCAGGCCCCGGGCCAGGCGGGCCGGGTGGACGGTGGCGGCGTGGGGCGTGAACAGCCCGCCCCGCAGGCCCTCGGCGTGGACGATCGCCGCCGCGTCCGGCCGGTCGAGGAGCGTCCACGCGTCGCCCAGCCCGTAGCGGACCATCTCGGCGTGGTGCTTGCGGACCCGGCGCAGCTGGCCCTCGTTGGTGGCGAAGAAGACGGCGCCGCCCTTGTGGAACCCGCAGTCGATGCCGGCCTCGGCCGCGACCGCCCCGACCTCGTCGACGGCGCGGTGCATCTCCCGCGCCATCGACTCGACCGAGCCCGGCCCGCCGTCACGCTCGACGGCGGCCACCGGCCCGCCGTAGTCGCCCACGCACCACCCGCCGTTGCGCCCCGAGGCGCCGAAGCCGGCGACCTCGGCCTCCAGCAGCACCACCCGCAGGCCGGGGTCGGCCCGCAGCAGCGAGTGGGCGGTCCACAGCCCGGTGAAGCCGGCGCCGACGATGGCCACGTCGGCCTCGGCGTCGCCGGGCAGCGGGGGGCGGGGGACGAGGTCGTCGCCGGGGGCGAGCGAGTCGTGCCAGTAGGAGAGCGGCGAGGACACGGCGCTAAAGTAGACACGATGTCTCGTTTGGCGCCACCGAAACGGGAGCGTGTGCGGGCCGGGGGCCGCAGCGAGGACGTCCGCCGGCGCGTGGCCCGCGCCTGCCTCGACCTGCTGGCCGAGGGCGACGCCGGGTTCGGTCCGGTCGACGTCGCCCGGCGGGCCGGTGTCAGCCGGGCCACGCTCCACCGCTGGTGGCCGGCCAAGGCGGACCTGCTGCGCGAGGCCCTGTCGTTGCACACCCGGGCGCTGGCGGTGCCCGACACCGGCACGTGGGCCGGCGACGTCGCGGCGTTCGCCCGCCGCCTGGCGGCGTTCTTCGACGACCCGGTGGAGGTCGGCCAGAACGCGCTCATGGCCTCGGGCGCCTACCCCGAGTACACCGAGGCGGTGCTGGCCCACTACGAGACCCTGTTCGCCGGCTGGCGTCAGTCGGTGGCCCGGGCCCGGGCGAGGGGCGAGTTGGCTGACGGCGTCGACGCCGACGCCGTGCTGCTCACCCTGGGCTCGCCGCTCCTGCTCGTCCCCCTGCTGTTCCGGCGGACGATCACGCCACGCGAGGTCGACGGGGTGGTCGCCCTCGTGCTGCGGGCTACGGCCCGCTGAGCCGGTCGAGGGCGGTGCACATGTACACGAGCGCCGCCCGCTCGTCGAGCGGCGGTCCGGCCGAGTCGGCGCCGTCCCCGGTGCCGGGACCGGCGGCCGCCACCCGGGCGGCGGCGCCGGCCACCAGCGCCTCGTAGGGCAGGCCCTCGTCGAACGCACCGGTGGCGGCCAGGTGATCGAGGATGCGCCCCGCCTCGGCCGGCTGCCCGGCGGCGGCCATGAGGTTGACGAACTCCACGCAGCCCAGCCGGGCCAGGTACATGTTCTCCTGGTCGAGCAGCTCGCCCACGTAGGCCCGCAGCAGCCGGTAGGCCGCCGCCCGGTCGCCCCGGCGCAGGGCGGCCCGGGCGTCGAGCGGGTTGCGCAGCGAGTGGGTGCGCTCGGGCACGGCGACCTGGGCCGCCTCGTCGAACAGGTCCCACGCCTCGTGGTGCCGCCCCTGGACCGCGGCCGACATCGCCAGCTGGGTCAGCGCCCAGTTGAGGCAGGTCGGCGGCCCGTGGATGCGGTGGTGGTCGGCCCGGTCGCGGATGAGGGCGTCGTGGTCGGCCAGCTTTCCCGTCATCACCAGCGTCACGCCGAGCCCGGCGATCGTGAACAGGTCGGCCACCTGGTCGTCGCCCGCCCGGCGCAGCGACTCCAGCGCCGGGGCGGCCCATGCGCCCGTGATCTCGTAGTCCGAGTACACGAAGCCCCGGGCGAAGTGGACCATCGGGTGGTCCGGCTCGCCGAAGCGGGCGACCAGCCGCTCGTAGCCGTCGCGGTCGAGGTGGCGCATGTAGCGGCGGGCGGCCCAGGTCACGCCGAAGGCGACGAGCTCCTCGTCCTCGGGCGGCGTGATGGCGAGCAGGCGCTCGGCCCAGTCGCCGATCTCGCTCCGGCTGCGCACGTAGACCTCGGTGACGATCGGCCGCAGCAGCCCGTGGGCCAGGGCCCGGTCGCCGGTGGCGCAGGCCCAGTCGACGGCGGCGCGCAGGTTGGGCCACAGCTCGCCCAGCCGGGCCGCGCCCTCGATCTCGCCCCGCCCGGCCAGCAGCCGGCCGATGCGCTCGACCCGGTCGAGGCACCAGCGGGCCTGGCGCCCGGCCACCAGGTCGGTCTGGCCGCACTCGGCCAGGCGCTCGGCGGCGAACTGGCGCATGGTCTCCAGCAGCCGGAAGCGGTGGCCGAAAGGCCCGGACTCCACGATCACCATCGACCGCTCGACCAGGGCGCCCAGCAGCTCGTCGATGTCGCGGGGGTCGAGGTCGCGGGGGTCGAGGTCGCCGCCGGCGGCCACCGTCTCGGCCGCGGCCAGGTCGAAGGGCCCGGCGAAGATCGACAGCCGCCGGAACAGCGTCTGCTCGGGCGCGGCCAGCAGGTCGTAGGACCACTGGACGGTGGCCCGCAGGGTCCGGTGGCGCTCGACGCTGGTCCGCCGCCCGCCGGTGAGCAGGCGCAGGTGGTCGTCCAGCCGGTCGACCAGCTCGGCGGGGGAGAGGCTGGTCGTCCGGGCGGCGGCCAGCTCGATGGCCAGCGGCACCCCGTCGAGCCGCCGGCAGATCTCCGCGATCTCGTCCCGGTCCGCCGCCCGGTCGTAGCCGGGCGAGATGGCCGCGGCCCGCTCGTCGAACAGCTCGACCGCCGGCCCGGCCGGGTCCAGGGGCGCGACCACCACCAGCTGCTCGTGGCCGTTGCCGAGGCCGAGGCCCTCGCGGGAGGTGGCCAGGATGCGGACGTGGGGGCAGCCGTCGGCCACCGCCCGGGCCAGGGCGGCGACGCCGTCGACCACGTGCTCGCAGTTGTCCAGGACCAGCAGGGCGCGGCGGGGCTGGAGCGCCGCCACCAGCGAGCCGGTCAGCGTGCGCCCGGGGCTCTCCCGCACGTCGAGGACCTGGGCCACGGCCCGGGGCACGTCGCCGGAGGCCGCGATCCCGGCCAGCTCGACCAGCCAGGCCCCGCCGGCGAGGTCGGCGGCGGCCCGCTGGGCCGCCGCCAGCGCCAGCCGCGTCTTGCCGATCCCGCCCGGGCCGACCAGGGTCACCACCGGCGAGGCGGCGAGGGCATCGGCCACGTTGGCCAGGTCCTCGTCCCGGCCGATGAGCCGGCCCAGGCGCCGGGGCAGGTTCCCCTCGCGGCCGGGGGCGGTCTGGAGCGGCGGGTGCCGGCCGTCGCCCAGCTGGAGGACGCGCTGCTCGGCGACGACGCCGTCGAGGCGGAAGCTGCCGAGGTCGCGCAGGTCGTGGCGGTCACCGCCGTCGCCGGCCTCGAGCAGCGCCGCGGTCACGGCCGTCACCAGGGTCTGGCCGCCGTGGCCGGCGGCGGCGAGGCGGGCCGCCACGATCACCGCCGGGCCGAAATAGCCCTTGCCCCGCTCCTGGGTCTCGCCGGTGTGCAGGCCGATCCGGACCCGCACGGCGGTGCCGCCCGGCCACGGGGTCCGGCGCAGCGCGTCGTGCAGGTCGGCGGCCCAGGCGGCGGCGTCGGCGGCCCGGTGGAAGGCGGCGCCCGACGAGTCGCCGCCGGTGGCGAACACGACGCCGCCGTGCCGCTCGACCACCGCCCGGACCAGCTCGTCGTGGCGGGCCAGCGCCGTCGCCGCGGCGTCGCGGCCGCCCGCCCACAGCCGGGCCGAGTCCGCCACGTCGCAGAAGCCGAACGTCACCGTGCCGGTGGGCGGCCCGAGCGCCGGGGCCCGGGCCGGCCGGTCGACGCCCAGCCGCTCGTCGTGGCCGAGGATCGAGGCCTCCAGCTCGCGCAGGCGGGGCCCGGGCTCGATCCCCAGCTCCTCGACCAGGTGGTGCCGGGCCCGGCGGTAGGCGGCGAGCGCGTCGGCCTGCCGCCCCACCCGGTAGAGC
Organism: Acidimicrobiales bacterium; assembly: GCA_035263165.1. Lineage (GTDB taxonomy): Bacteria > Actinomycetota > Acidimicrobiia > Acidimicrobiales > VFJN01 > ZC4RG19. The sequence continues at coordinate 11,440 of DATFRN010000470.1, forward strand.
GCGGTCATGAGCAGCGCCCACAGCCCCTCCCGGAACGGGTGGGCGGCGGCCAGCTCGGTGAGCGGGCCGATGGCGGCGGCCGCGTCGGTCTCGACCCGGCGGGTGAGGTCGGCCTCGACCGCGCCCAGCCACTGCTCGACCAGCGCGTCCACGGTGGCCGCCAGGCCGGGGGCGTCGAGGCCGGCCAGCGGCGTCCCGGTCCACTCGGCCAGCGCGGCGTCGACGTCGCCCGCCGTCAGCCGCCGCTGGAAGCGGGCCACGTCGACGGCCTCGGGGTCGACGTCGAGCCGGTAGGCGGTTCCGGTCCGCACGATGGCGTCGGGACCGAGGCCCTTGCGGAGCCGGGTCACGTAGGACTGCAGGGTCTTGCCGGCGGTGCGCGGCGGGACCTGGCCCCACACGACCTCCACCAGGCGGGGCACGGGCACGGCCGCGCCGGGCGACAGGGCGAGCGCGGCCAGCACGGCCTGGCACTTGGCCGGGCCGATGTCGACGGCGTCGCCGTTCGCCCCGGTCGCGCCGACGCCACCGAAGAGGCGGATCTCCACCACCACAGGATCCTGCATCGCGCGGGTTGGGTCACTCCCGATCGCCGGTTGGGTCCCGGTTGAGCCGCAGGGTCCCGGTTCCACCCGGGCTCGACCGGAGCACCGCCGGGCCGCAACCGGCCGGGCGCACGGTCGGGGCATGAGGCGAATCGGCGCGTGGTGCTTCGATCATCGGCTGGCGGCCGTGGGGGCGTGGCTGCTCGGCCTGGTGGCTCTGTTCGGTGCGGCCGGGGCCCTGGGCCCGGCCTACGACTCGGTCCTCGACATCCCCCACTCGGACAGCGCAGACGGCTTCGCCGTGCTCACCGAGCACTTCCCCGACCTCGGGGTGGGGAGCCAGTCGGGGACGATCGTGTTCCGGGCCCCCCAGGGCGTGCACGACCCCGAGGTCCGGTCGGCCATGGAGGGCCTGTTCGCCCGGGTGGACGCCGGCTTCCCCGGTCCGGACGGCGTGCCCGAGGCCCCCGGCGGCACGATCGTGTCGCCCTACGGCGAGGACGGCGCCGGGCAGGTGGCCCGGCACGGGCCGCTGGCCGGCCGCCTGGCCTTCGCCCAGGTCAACCTCGCCCCCGACGTCGACATGACCGAGGCGTCGCTGATCGGGCGGGAGATCCGCGACCACGCCCCGGCGGTCAGGGGCCTCGAGGTGGTCGCCGGCGGCACCGCCCTCGGCCCGTCCGAGCCCCCGTCGTCCGAGATGATCGGGCTGGCGTTCGCGGTGGTCGTGCTGATGTTCGCCTTCGGCTCGGTGCTGGCCATGGGACTGCCGGTGGCGGTGGCGCTGGGCGGCGTGGGCGCGGGCATCGGCGCCACGATGCTGCTGAGCAACCTCTACGCCCTGCCCGACTTCACCACCACCGTGGGGGTGATGATCGGCCTGGGCGTCGGCATCGACTACGCCCTGTTCGTGGTCACCCGCTACCGCGAGGGCACCCACGCCGGGCTCCCGCCCCGGGAGGCGACCGTGGCCGCCATGGGCAGCGCCGGCCGGGCCGTCGTGCTGGCCGGGGTGACCGTGGTCGTCTCGCTGCTCGGCATGGTGGTGATGGGGATCCGCCTGGTGACCGGGATGGCGCTGGGCGCCTCGGTGACCGTGCTCCTCACGATGGTCAGCTCGCTGACCCTGCTGCCCGCCCTGCTCGGGCTGGCCCGGCACCGGATCGAGGTGACCCGGTGGCGGGGCCTGATCGCCGCCGGCCTGGCGGCCGTCGCCCTGCTCGGCGCCGGGCTCGGGGTGGCGCCGCTGGCCGCCGCCGGCGCCGCGCTGGCCGGGGCGACGCTGCTGGCCGGCCTGGCCCTCCGGCCGCTGCGCCGCGAGGTGCCCCGGCGGCCGGCCCGGCCGCGGCGGGAGACCGCGGCCTACCGGTGGAGCCGGGCCATCCAGCGCCGCCCGTGGCTGGCGCTGGGCGCCGGGGCGCTGGCCCTGCTGGCGCTGGCCGCCCCGGTCCTCGGCCTGCGGCTCGGCGTGGCCGACGAGGGCAACGAGCCCGTCGGCTCGCCGGCCCGCCGGGCCTACGAGCTGCTCGGCCAGGGCTTCGGCGCCGGGTTCAACGGCCCGCTGCTGGTGACCGCCGTGCCCGCCGGCGGCGCCGGGGGCGACCCGACGGCCGCGGTCCGGGGGCTGTCCCGGACGCTGGCCCGCACCCCCGGCGTCGCCGCCGTCACCCCGGCGCTGCCCGACGACCCGGCCTCGCCCGGCGCCTTCCTGCTCACGGTCGTCCCCACGACGGCGCCGCAGGCCGAGGCGACCGAGCACCTGGTGACCCGCCTGCGCCACGACGTCATCCCGGCGGCCGTCGCCGGCTCCGGCGCCCGGCTCGACGTCGACGTCACCGGGACGACCGCGGCCAACATCGACCTCGCCGCCTACCTCGGCCGCCGGGTGCTGCTGTTCTTCGCCGCCGTGCTCGGGCTGTCGTTCGTGCTGCTGCTGGTCGTGTTCCGCTCGCTGCTGGTGCCGCTCAAGGCCGTGGTCATGAACGTGCTGGCCATGGCGGCCACCTACGGGGTGATCGTGGCCGTGTTCCAGTGGGGGTGGGCCGGCCGGATCGTCGGCGTGGCCGGCGCCCCGGTCGAGCCGTTCATCCCCATGGTGCTGTTCGCCATCGTCTTCGGGTTGTCGATGGACTACGAGGTGTTCCTGCTGTCGCGGATCCGGGAGGAGTACGACCGCAGCGGCGACGCCGTCACCTCGGTGGCCGACGGCCTGGCCGCCACCGCCAGGGTGATCACCGCGGCCGCCGCCATCATGATCGTCGTCTTCGGGTCGTTCGTGTTCGAGGACGGCCGGGTGATCAAGATGCTCGGCCTGGGCCTGGCCGTGGCCGTCCTGCTGGACGCCACGCTGGTCCGCATGCTGCTGGTGCCGGCCACGATGGAGCTGCTGGGCGAGCGCAACTGGTGGCTGCCGTCCTGGCTCGACCGCCGGCTCCCGGCCCGCCGCCGCGAGCGCCGGCCCGAGGCGGAGCCGGCCGGGGTACCGGCTCCCGTGCCCGTGGAGGTCTAGTCAGGCGACGGTGAACACGACCCGGCCCCGCAGCCTGCCGGCCAGGATGTCGGGGGCCAGGGCCGGGGCGTCGGCCAGCGGGCGGGTGTCGGTGATCGCGTCGAGGGCCGCCGGGGCCAGGTCGCGGGCGAGGCGGTCCCAGGCCTCCCGGCGGGCCGGCATCGGGGCCATCACGCTGTCGACGCCGGCGAGCGTCACGCCGCGGAGGATGAACGGGGCCACCGACGCCGGCAGGTCCATGCCCTGGACCAGGCCGCAGGCGGCCACCGTGCCGCCGTAGCGGGTGCCGGCCAGCGCGTTGGCCAGCGTGTGGCTGCCGACCGTGTCGACCGCGCCGGCCCAGCGCTCCTTGCCGAGCGGGCGACCGGGCTCCGACAGGGTCGAGCGGTCGACGACCTCGACCGCCCCGAGCGCCTCGAGGTAGCCGGCCTCGTCGGCCTTGCCGGTCGACGCCGCCACCTCGTGGCCGGCCGCCGCCAGCAGGGCGACCGCCACGCTGCCGACGCCGCCGGTCGCCCCGGTGACCAGGACCGGGCCGTCGCCGGGCGACACGCCGTGGCGCTCCAGGGCCAGCACGCACAGCGCCGCGGTGTAGCCGGCGGTGCCGATCGCCATCGCCTGCGCCGGCGTGAACGCCGCCGGCAGCGGCACCAGCCACCCGCCCGGCACCCGGGCCAGCCGGGCGTACCCGCCGAGGTGGGTCTCGCCGACGCCCCACCCGTTGAGCACCACCGCGTCGCCGGCGGCCAGGCCCTCGTGGGACGAGTCGCGCACGGTCCCGGCGAAGTCGATCCCCGGGATCATCGGCCACCGGCGCACCACCGGCGACGCCCCGGTGAGGGCGAGGCCGTCCTTGTAGTTGAGCGTGGTGTGGGACACCTCGACGGTGACGTCGCCGTCCATGAGGTCGGCCTCGTCGACCTCCGTCCAGTCCAGGTGCTGCGTGCCGTCGTCGTGCTTGGTGAGGAGGAAGGCGTCGAAGGTGGTCATCGTCATCCTTGGCTTCGGAGCTCGCGCTTGAGGACCTTCCCCGACGGGTTGCGGGGCAGCGCGTCGAGGAAGGTGATGTCCTTGGGGACCTTGTAGCGGGCGAGGCGGGCCCGGCAGTGCTCGACGAGGGCGTCGGCGGCGACGTGCCCGTCGGGGCGCAGGACGACGAAGGCCACCGGCACCTCGCCCCAGCGCTCGTCGGGCCGGGCGACCACCGCCGCCTCCAGCACCGCCTCGTGCTCGTACAGCACCCGCTCGACCTCCGAGCCGGCGATGTTCTCGCCGCCGGACACGATCATGTCCTTCAGCCGGTCGACGATGAACAGGTAGCCGTCCTCGTCCCGCACGCCGATGTCGCCGGTGTGGAACCAGCCGCCGGCGAAGGCGGTGGCGGTGGCGTCGGGGTCGCGCCAGTAGCCCTTGAACACCTTGGGGCCCCGCAGCACGATCTCGCCCCGCTCGCCCGCCGGCACCGGCCGGCCCTCCCGGTCCCACACGTCGAGCTCGAGGTGCAGGCAGGGGCGGCCGACGCTGCCCAGCTTGGCCAGGATGCTGTCGCGGTCGAGGAAGGTGTCGCCCGACACCGTCTCGGTGAGCCCGTAGGCGTCGGCGAACCAGGCGGAGGGGAAGGTGCGCTGGATCCGCTCGATGAGCGGGATCGGCATCTTCTCGCCGCCGTTGATGATCACCCGCACCGAGGACAGGTCGCGCTCCTCGACGCCGGGCAGGGCCATGATGGCGTTGACCATGGCGGGCGCCAGCCACACGGTGGTCACCCGCGACCGCTCCAGCTCGTCGACCACGGCGGCGGCGTCGAAGGCCCGGTGGAGGATGGTGGTGGCCCCGGCCGCGATCAGCGTGGTGGTCGTGAGGTCGAGCGCGCCGACGTGGTAGAGCGGCCCGCAGGCCAGCCCGAGGTCGTCGCCGGTGAAGCCGAACTCGACGAGGTGGGCCAGGTTCTTCCAGGCCAGGTTGGCGTGGGTGAGCATGACGCCCTTGGGGTGGCCGGTGGTGCCCGAGGTGTACATCAGCCGGTGGACGTCGTCGCCCTCCGTGGCGGCGGGGGGCGGCGGGGCCGCGGCGGTGCGCAGGTCGGCGAGGTCGGTCCAGCCGGCCGGCGCACCGGCCACGCTGGCCCGCAGCAGCGCGCCCTCGCGCCCGGCGGTCGCCTCGCCGGCCACGGCGAGCATCGCCTCGTCGCACACCAGCGCCCGGGCCTCGGAGTGCTCGAGGATGTAGCGCACCTCGGGGCCGGCGAGCCGCCAGTTGATCGGCATGGCGATGGCGCCGAGGTAGTTGGCCGCGAACAGGGTCTCGAGGAACTCGGGGCAGTTGTAGGACAGCAGGCCGACGACGTCGCCCCGGCCCACGCCCCGCTCGGCCAGCCCGCCGGCCAGCGCCGCGGCCCGGGCGGCCATCTCGGCATAGCTGGTGGCCACGCCCTCGAACACCGTGATCGCCCGCTCGGGCGACCGGGTGGCGTGGTGGGCGAGGACCGCGTACCAGTTCACATCCGCTTGCATCGTCCTCGCTCCCCGGCTTGTACCGACCAGTCAGTAAACATATCCCCGTCGCCCGCCGGGAGGCCCGCTAGCGTTGCGCCATGCCTCGGGCGGATCCGAGCGATGTCTCACGCCGCAACCCGAAGTGGCAGGCGCGTCGCGACGCCATCATCGACACCTCGGCCCGCCTGTTCGCCCGCCAGGGCTACCACGCCACCGGCATCAACGAGCTGTGCGACGCCAACGAGCTCGGCAAGGGCGCGCTCTACCACTACATCGGGTCGAAGGAGGGGCTGCTCGCCGCCATCCACGACCGGGTGATGGACGAGGTGCTGCGGGGCGGCGACCGGGTGGCCGGGGCCGGCGGCACCCCGTCCGAGCGGCTGACCATGCTCGGCTCCGAGCTGCTCGACGTCATCCACCGCTACCCCGACCACGTCTGGGTCTTCCTCCACGAGTTCCCGGCGCTGACCGGCGAGCGGGCCGAGCGCTTCCGGCAGCGGCGCCGGCAGTACGAGCGCCAGGTCGAGGACCTGCTGCGGGAGGGCGTCACGGCGGGCGAGTTCCGCGAGCTCGACCCCTGGCTGACCGCCCGGGCCTGGCTGGGCATGCACAACTACACCTACCTGTGGCTGAAGACCGGCCGGCGCCTGTCGGCCCGCGACGTGGCCACGCCGTTCTCCGAGCTGTTCCTGCGGGGGATCCGGAACACCGATCAGGGCGCCGAGTAGCCGCCGTCGACCACCAGGGCCGACCCGGTCGTCCAGCGGGAGCCCTCGCCGGCCAGGTAGGAGTAGGCGCCGACCAGGTCGCCGGCCGCGCCCAGCCCGAGCGGGTGGCGGGCCTCGATGGCGTCGAGCGCCTCGGGCGGCAGGCCGTCGTGGATGGCCGAGCGGAAGGTCCCCGGGCACACGCAGTTGACCCGGATGCCGTCGCGGGCGTACTCGACCGCGGCCACCTTGGCCACCTGGATCACCGCCGCCTTGGTGGCGCAGTAGGGCCCGGCGTGGGACCAGGCGGTCAGGCCCGACACCGAGGCGGTCAGCACGATCGAGCCCGAGCCCTGCGCCCGCATGACCGGCACGGCGGCCCGGATGCCGTTGACCGCGCCGAGCACGTTGACCCGGAACGCCTGCTCCCAGTCCTCGGTGGCCAGGTTGTGGATGCGCCCGCTCGGGGTGAGGATCCCGGCGTTGCCGATCAGCACGTCGAGGCGGCCGAACCGCTCGACGGCCAGGTCGACGACGGCCCGGACCTGGTCGGGGTCGCTCACGTCGGCCGGCGCGGTGGCGACCCCGCCCCGGGCGTCGGGCAGCCCGGCGACGGTGGCGTCGATCGCGGCCGCGCTGAGGTCGCTCAGCACCAGGTCGGTGTCGGGCTCGCCGGCCAGCCGGGCCGACACCGCCCCGCCCAGCGCGCCGCCCGCGCCGGTGATGGCGACCACCCGCCGCGCCCCAGCCGTATCGGTCATACCAGCAGGTACCCGCCGTCGACGCTGAGGACGCTGCCCGTCACGAAGGCCGAGGCGTCCGAGGCCAGGAACCGGTAGGCCCCGGCCAGGTCGCCCGGCGCCCCCCAGCGCCCCTGGGCGGTGTGCCCGGTGATGGCGTCCGACAGGCCGGGGTCGTCCCGCCACCCGGCCGCCATCGGTGAGTCGAACCAGCCGGGGGCGACGACGTTGACCGTGATGCCGGCGGGCGCCAGGTCGAGGGCCAGGCTCTTGGCCATGCCGGCCAGCCCGGCCTTGGAGGCGCTGTAGGCGGCCAGGCCGGCCCGGGGGCGCTCGCCGAGGACCGAGCCGGTGAAGATCAGCCGGCCGCCCGGCCCCATGACCCGGGACGCAGCCCGGGCGCCGAGGAAGGCGCCGGTGAGGTTGACCTCCAGGATCCGCCGCCAGGCGGCCGCCCCCGTCTCCCGGGGGCCGGCCACGATCGGCGAGATGCCGGCGTTGGCGATCCACACGTCGAGCCCGCCCCACTCGGCCACGGCGGCGTCGGCCACGGCCTCGTTGGTGTCCTCGTCGGTCACGTCGCCGCTGATGACCAGCGTCGGGCCGGGGAGCGCGTTGGCCACCGCCTTCAGGTCCTTCTCGGTGCGGGCGACGAGGGCCACGCAGGCGCCGGCGTCGGAGAAGGCGTGGGCGAGCACCGACCCGAGGCCGCGGCCGGCCCCGGTGATCACCACGCGCTTGCCCCGGACGGCGCCGGGCTCCGGGAACGACCCGGGGATGTCGATCGGTGCGGTCATTGCCTTCCCTGCTTGTACCGACCAGTACAATACACGGTTCGTGAGCGACTACCCGACCGCCGACCTCCGCGAGATGCACCGGCGCATGCTGGTGATCCGGGGGTTCGAGGAGCGGGTGGCGGCGCTCTACCGGGACGGCGAGGTGCCCGGGTTCGTGCACCTGTCGATCGGCCAGGAGGCGGCCGCGGTCGGCGCCTGCTGGCCGCTGGGCCCGGCCGACGTCGTCACCTCCACCCACCGGGGCCACGGCCACTGCCTGGCCAAGGGCCTCGACCCGCTCGGGATGTTCGCCGAGCTGATGGGCCGGGACCGGGGGACCAACCGGGGCCGGGGCGGGTCGATGCACATCGCCGACCCGGGCCTCGGGATCTTCGGCGCCAACGGGATCGTGGCCGCCGGCGTGCCGATCGCCGCGGGCGCGGCGGCCGCCGCCCAGCTGCGGGGCGACGGCACGGTGGCGGTGGCGTTCTTCGGCGACGGGGCGCCGGCGCAGGGCGCGTTCCACGAGGCGCTCAACCTGGCGGCCGTGTGGCGGCTGCCGGTCGTGTTCTTCTGCGAGAACAACGGCTATGCCGAGTTCTCGCCGGCGGCGACCCAGCACGCGGCGGGGCTCGACCGGCGGGCCGCGGGCTACGGCGTGCGGCACGTGGCGGTGGACGGCAACGACGTCGTGGCCACGGCGGCGGCGATGGCCGAGGTGGTGGCGGCGGTGCGGGCCGGTGACGGGCCGGTCGTGGTGGAGGCCGCCACCTACCGCTGGCACGGCCACTACGAGGGCGACCCCGAGCGCTACCGGTCGCCCGAGGAGGTGCGGGAGTGGGAGGCCCGGGACCCCCTGGTCGCCCACGAGCGGCGGCTGCGGGACGCCGGCGTGGGCGAGGACGAGCTGGCGGCGCTGGCGTCCGGGGTCGCCGCCGAGCTCGACGCCGCGGTGGCGGCCGCCCGCCGGCTCGACCCGCCGGCCCCGGCCGCGCTGGGCGAGTTCGTCACCCGCCCCCGGCCGGCCCGGCCCGAGCCGCCGGCCCCGCCGGCCGACGCCCCGCCGTTCCGCACCATGGACGCCGTGCGCCTGGCGCTGGAGGCCGAGCTGGCGGCGGACGACGGCGTGTTCGTGGCCGGCATCGACGTCGGGGCGGGCGGCAACGTGTTCGGCCTCACCCGGGGGCTGCGGGACCGGTTCGGCGACCGCGTGCGGGACACGCCGATCTCCGAGACCGCCATCGTCGGGCTGGGCGTGGGGGCGGCCATGGCCGGCATGCGGCCGGTGGTCGAGGTGATGTACCTCGACTTCCTGGGCGTGTGCTTCGACCAGCTGCTCAACCAGGCGGCCAAGCTGCCGTTCATGACCGGGGGCGCGGCCCGGATGGCGCTGACCGTGCGCACCCAGTTCGGCGCCGGGCGGTCGTCGGGCAGCCAGCACTCGCAGAGCCTGGAGGCGCTGCTGGCCCACGTCCCCGGGCTGAGCGTGGTGATGCCGTCGACGCCGGCCGACACCTACGGGCTGCTGCGGGCGGCCATCCAGGACCCCAACCCGGTGGTGTTCATCGAGAACCGGCTGCTGTACGGGATGAAGGGCCCCCAGCCGCCGGCCGACCACGTCGTGCCGCTGGGGTCGGCGGCGGTCGTGCGGCCGGGGACCGACCTCACGGTGGTGTCGGTGTCGCGCATGGTCCACGAGGCGGTGGCGGCGGCCGGGGCGGTGGCGGCGGAGGGCATCTCGGCCGAGGTCGTCGACCTGCGCACGGTGGCCCCGCTGGACACGGCCACGATCCTGGCGTCGGTGTCCCGCACCGGGCGCCTCCTGATCGCCCACGAGGCGGTGGTCCCGTTCGGCATCGGCGCCGAGATCGCGGCGGTGGTGGCCCGGGAGGCGTTCTGGGACCTCGACGCCCCGATCGAACGCGTCGGCGCAGCCCCCACGCCCCCGCCCTACGCCCCGACCCTGGAGCGGGCCTGGCTCCCGGACCGCGACGACATCGCGGCCGCCATCCGCCGCTTGGCGGCGGCGTGAGTCAAGCGCCCAAAGTCAGCTCGCGGCCAGGTGATGCCGGAGCGCCTCGCGGATGACCTCGGAGACGGGGACGCCCTCGTGCTCGGCCCGGCGCACCAGCCGCTCCTTGAGCTCGGGGTCGAGCCGCACGGACTCGACGGTCGACGGCGCCGCGCCGAGCCGCGGCCGACCGCGCCGGCCCCGGCGCCCCAGGAGCTCGTCGACGTCGTAGCCGGCCTCGGCCTCGTCGGCCAGCCGCTCGACGAGGCCATCGTCGACGGGCGTGCCGGACTCCGTGTGTCCATGGATTCGCTTCGTCATGGGTCGAGCAGCCTCCGATACACGGGGCGAAGGGGATGGCGTGGATGATCAACTCGCCACCCTCGACG
>DATFRN010000471.1:0-9101 GCA_035263165.1 Acidimicrobiales bacterium
GTCCCGTGCCGCGTGTTCGACGCCGGCACCGCGACCGGGACGTACCTGCACTTCCATGGCGGGGCGATGATCATGGGCAGCCCCCGGCTGAACGACCTCGCCAACGCCGCGGCGGCTGTGGCGCACGGCGTGCGGGTCGTCTCGGTCGACTACCGGCTCGCGCCGGAGCACCCGTTCCCGGCGGGGAGCGACGACTGCCTGGCCGTCGCCCGAGCGGAGCTCGAGCGCTCGGACGGCCCGATCGTCGTCGGCGGCGAGTCCGCCGGCGGCTACTACGCGGCGCTGACGGCACTGCGGATCCGGGACGAGCTCGGTGCCATCGACCGCATCGCCGGCGCCAACCTCGTCTTCGGTGTCTACGACCTCAGCGGCACCCCGTCGAACGTCCAGAGCCGGCCGAGCGACGTGCCCGACATCCTCGATGGCGGCGGCATGGGCGGTCTCGTCGAGGCCTACCTCCCGGGCCGCACCGTGCTCGAGGCCCGCGATCCCGCCTACTCACCGCTCTACGCGGACCTGACCGGTCTGCCGCCTGCGCTGTTCACCGTGGGACACGCCGACCATCTCCTCGACGACAGCCTGTTCATGGCCGCCCGCTGGCGCGCGTTCGGCAACGAGGCCGAGCTCGCGGTCTACCCGGACTGCATCCACGGCTTCACCGGCTTCCCGATGGAGCTCGCGAAGCGCGCCAACCTGAGGATCGACGACTTCCTCCGCCGCTGCTTCGGCACCTGACACCCGAGGCCAAGATTCGACCTTGGGCCCATCCCCCGGAGTGAGTGGCCCGGCGGGGAGACTGGGGGCATGGCATTCGGACAGCAGGCCGGGCCGCCGGCGTCGCGGCGGGAGGTGCAGGAGCTGCTCACGCTGCTGCAGGACGCCGGCCACACCGATTTTCGCGACGCCCGCGGGCCGATGGGGTTCACCCAGCGCCAGGCGGCCGGGAAGTTCACGCGCGACGAAGCGGCGGCATTCATCGCCCAACTGCAGGACTCCGAGTCGTCAGGAGAGCCCGCCGCACCCCGGCCGCCAACCCCCCGGGCGTCGGCCGCCGAGCAGATGCTGCGACGCATGCCGGCCGAGCACCTGGCCGCCGAGCTGCAACGCCGCGGCTGGGTCGTCGTCCAGCCCTGATCGCCGACACTCGTCCGACAGGGAGGATCTGTTGGTGAGTGCCGTCCCCTGACGCCGGCTACGACTCCGGCGTGAGCACCACCACCGGCAGCTCGCGGTCGGTGTGGCGCTGGTACACGTCGTAGCGGCCGGTGGCGCCTCGGTGGAGCAGGGGAGCGAGGCCCCGGTTCTGCTCGTTGACCAGCCCCCAGAGCCGCTCGCGCTCCTCGCCCTCGGCCACCCGGGCGGTCGCCCGCCTGCGGTCCCGGCCCACCTGCACCTCGACCTCGGGGTGGGCCCGGACGTTGAGGAACCAGGCCGGGTGGTGGGGCGCCCCGCCGTAGGAGGCCACGATCAGGTAGTCGTCGCCGTCGCGGGCGTAGGTCAGCGCGGTGGTCCGGGGCTTGCCCGTCCGGCGGCCCACCGTGTGGAGCATCAGCGCCGGCCGGCCGGCGACGTGCTTGCCGACCGCTCCGTCGGTGAGCTGGTAGATGCGGCTGTGGAGCATCAGGTAGGGGCCGATCACGTACGACCCGGGTGTGTGGCGCATCGGCTCAGCCTGGCAGGCGGGCCAGCACCTTCCCGGCGATGGGGGCCGCCACCTCGCCGCCCACCCCGCCGCCCTCGACCAGCACGGCCACGGCCAGGTCGCCCCGGGTGCCGATGAACCAGGCGTGGGTCGGCGGCGGGTTGCCCTCGCCGAACTCGGCGGTGCCGGTCTTGCCGGCGATGTCGGCCCCGGGCACGGCGGCCGCCTTGCCGCTGCCCTCCCGGACCACCCGCTCCATCAGGCTGTGCAGCCTCCGGGCGGTGGGCAGGCCCAGCGCGCCGCCGGCCGGGCGGCCGCCGCCGGACGACGACGAGGCGTCGGGCAGCAGCACCGGCGGGTTCCAGGTTCCGTCGATGGTGGCGGCGGCCACGGTGGCCATGTGCAGCGGGCTGGCGGTGATCCGGCCCTGGCCGATGGCCTCGGCGGCGTGCTCGGTGGCGTCGCGGGGGGTGGGGAAGCTGCCGCCCTTGGTGTCGAGCCCGACCGAGTAGTCGGTGTTGAAGCCGAACTTCTCGGCCGCCGCCGTCATCTGGTCGTTCGACAGCCGGGAGGCGGCGGAGATGAAGGCGGTGTTGCACGACTGGGCGAACGCCAGGCCGAACGGCACCCGGCCGAGGCTCGACCGCTCGAAGTTCTTGAACTGCCGCCCGCCGGCGTTGATCGTCGGGGCGCACTCGACCGGCGTGTCAGCGGTGACGCCGGCGCCGAGCAGGGCCGTGGTGGTCACGACCTTGAAGGTCGAGCCCGGCGGGTAGGCGCCACCGAACGCCCGGTTGAACTCGTCGAGCGGGCGGGACGCCACGGCCCGCACGTTGCTGTCCTTGTCGACCACGACGATGGCGATGGGCCGCTCGGTGTTGCCGAGCACCGCCTCGACGGCGGCCTGCACCTTCGGGTCGAGGGTCGTCCGCAGCGGCTCGGGCTTGTGCCCGTCGATGTGGCCGACGGTCTTGATCGTCTTGTCGCCGGCGCCGACGACCCGGATCTCGCCCGAGGGCGTCCCGGCCAGCTGGCGCTCGTAGCGCGCCTCCAGCCCGGTCAGGCCGACCTGGTCGCCCACCTGGTACGGCTCGCCCAGGTCGGCGAGCTTCTCGGCCGTGGCCTCGCCGGTGTGGCCCAGCACGTGGGCGGCGAAGGCGGCGGAGGGCCCGCCCCGGATGAACGTGTCCCGGAACCGGGTGCCGGGCAGCGGGTAGATGACCGGCGACACCCGGTCGTAGGTGGCCACGTCGACGGTCGTGAGCGTGACGAAGTGGTCGGGCTGGACCCCGGGGGCGTGGAGCGCCTCGTCGATCTTGGCGGGGGCGATGTGCAGCTGCTGCTGAAACGCCGCCTTGAGCTGGTCGAGGTCCTTGATGGCCTGGGGCTCGACCCCGATGATCCGGCCCGGGCGCCCGTAGGCCAGCGGCTTGCCGTCGGCATCGAGGATGGGGGCCCGGGTGGGCACCGTGCGGGTGCGCTCCAGGTGGCGGCCCTCCCGCAGGTCCGGGTGGATGGCGGCCGGCGTCCAGTCGACCAGCCAGCGGTCGCCGGACCTGTGGAGCGACAGCGTGCCGTCATAGCGCCAGTTGCCGAGGCCGGTGAGGTGGAGGGTGGCCCGGTAGCGGGCGACGGCCCGGCCGCCGCCCCGGTCGGTGTCGACCGAGTCGAGCCGGTAGCGGGCGCTGGCGACGTGGAGGTCGTCGACGACCTGCTGATGGGCGTCGGCGAAGCCGGCCGGTGGCTGCTCGACCCGGGCGGCCATGGCGTCCCAGTCGCTGTCGCCCCAGTCGGCCAGGTAGGCGCGGGCGGTCGGCGCCGGGTCGGACCGGTCGTCGCGGAGGAGGACGAAGATGGCGTACACCCCGGCCCCCAGCACGATCAGGCCGACGAGCAGCACGAGGCGCGAGCGGCTCGACATCGTTCGCACGCTAGTGCCCGGCCCGCTGGGCCAGGCGGGCGGGGGCGGCGAGAATGGCGGCCAGGACCAGGGCCGGGCCGGCGACCCACAGGGGCCGGGCCAGCCACCAGGTGACGGTCGGGTCGGCGGCGAGGGCGAGGCCGGCCCGCTGGTAGGCGCCGAGGAACACGACCAGCGCCGTCATGTGCCAGCAGAAGACCGGCATGGCCAGGCCGTTGGCGGCAACGACGGCCCGCCAGGTGCCCCGCCGGGCCAGGCGGCGGGCGAGCCAGGGGCGGGCGAGCATGACCAGGCCGAGCTGGAAGGCGGCCAGGGCGGCGATGGCGGCCGAGGTGGGGAACATGTTGCTGGCGGCGGCGCCCCGCACGGCGACCATCGCCCGGGGATAGGGGCCGACGGTGGTGAGGGCGACGAGCCCGGCCAGCCCGGCGCCCGCGATGGCGACGGCGAGCCCCCGCCCGCCGGCGACCAGGGTGCCGTCCCGCCAGAAGTAGCCGAGCTGGTGGCACCACAGCCACACCAGCGCCGACCCGGCCAGCCCGGTGACCGGGGCCCCCACGCCGGCCCCCAGCCGGAGCCCGTCGGCGACGGCGATGGCGGCGGCCAGGCCGACGAGCACCCGCCCGCCGAAGCGGGCGTGCAGCCGGGCGGTCAGCGGCGCGGCCGCGACGACGAGGGCGTACACGCCGATGAACCACAGGGGCACGAACACGACCATCCCCCAGGCCAGCACGCTGCGGTACCCGGCGGCCCGCAGGGCCAGGTCGGCCACGAGCCAGCACCCGAGCCACGGCACCAGCGGCCGCCCGAGCCGGGTGAGCCGGCTGCGCAGGAAGGCGGCGTCGCCCCCGGCGCCGGGGCGTCGGGCGGCCGTCCACCCGGCGAGGTTGGCGTACCCGCCGACGAAGAAGAACACCGGCATGACCTGCAGCACCCAGGTCAGCGCCCACAGCCCGGGCACGTCGCCGACGGGGTTGGGCATGGTGAGCCGCCCGTGGTGCCAGTGGGTGACCGACAGGCTCCAGTGCCACACCACGACGACGACCAGGCTCCCGACCCGCAGGAGGTCGACGACCCGCTCCCGCGAGGCGGGAGTGGCGTCGACCAGCGAGTCGAGCTGATCCGAGACCCTCGAACGATCCATGCCGAGCACCCTCCGCCAGCCCTGGACCCCCCACGACCGTGTGAACCCCCCAACCCCACCCGGGCGACCCCCCAGGTCCCCGGGGCCGGTTCCCGGGTCCGTCTGGCAGGCTGGGGGCGTGGGTCAGCCCGTCGAGTCGCCGCCGCGGTGGACGTTCGCCGTCGGCGGGTCGCGGCTGCGGGTGAGCGCCGGGCTGCTGGCCTGGCTCACGCTGGCCGGCGTCACCCTGGCGGTCGGGGCCGGGCGGCTGCCGGTCGGGGGGACGCCGGCGCTGCTGGCGGCGTGCCTCCTCGCCTCCATGCTGGTGCACGAGGGGGCGCACGCCTGGGCGGCGCACCGGCTCGGGTACCGGGTCGAGTGGGTCGTGCTCGGCGGGCTGGCCGGGCTGACCGCCTACCTCGGCCGCGACGACCGCCCGCTCGACCGGGCCGCGGTGGCGCTGGCCGGGCCGGCGGCGTCCGCCGCCGCCGTCGTCGCCCTCGCCACCGTGCGGGCGACGGTCGACCCCGGTTCCGGGTGGGCCGACGCCCTCGACCTCGCCCTGCTCGTCAACGCCCTCGGCCTGGTCCTCAACCTCGTCCCGGTGGGTGGCACCGACGGCGCCCGGGCCGTGCGGGGCCTGCGCCAGCACCGCCGCCGCGCCGCCGGGAGCTGACCGGGGCCGACTGGGGCGCCCGACGCCCCGACCCCTACGCTGAGCTCATGTTCCTCGGCGAGGATCTCCTGGCCTGGCTGGTCCTGGCCCTCGGCGCCGCCATGGCCGTCGGCAGCACGATGGCGCTCGTCCGCCCTCCCGCCACCCCCAAGGACGGCGAGCTCGCCCGCGCCCCCATCGGCCGCAGCCTGGTCATGATCGCCATCGGCACCGTGGCCGCCCTCTGGGCGCTGGCCAGCCTCATCGCCGGCTAGACGGAGTGCAGCCGGGTCGCCCCGGCGACCCGCTCGAGCTTGAGGCCCAGCGCCTCCAGCGTCTCGAACGGCCGGTTGTAGCCCCGCTCGAGGTGCTGGATGCCGTGCAGCGTCGAGGGCCCGTCCGCCACGGCCGCGGCGATCACCGACGAGAACCCGGCCCGCACGTCGGGGATGACCACCTCGGCCCCCCGCAGCTTGGACACGCCCCGCACCACCGCCGAGTGCAGGGCGTTGGTGTCGTGGAAGCGACACGCCGGCCCGCCGAGGCAGGTGTCGAACAGCTCGATCTCGCAGCCCATCTGGGTCAGCTCGGTGATGTAGCCGAGCCGGTCCTCGTACACGGTCTCGTGGATGACCGACATCCCCTCGGCCTGGGTCATGAGCACGATCAGGGGCGGCTGCCAGTCGGTCATGAACCCCGGGTGGGTGTCGGTCTGCACGGCGGCGGGGCGCAGCCCGTTCTCGGCCCGGGCCGAGATCCAGTCGTCGGTGATGGAGAAGCTCGCCCCCATCTTCTGCAGCGTGTCGATGGCCGTGACCAGCCGGTCCTGGGGGCAGCCGGCCACCCGGACCTGCCCGCCGGTCATCAGGCCGGCCACCAGGTAGGAGAACGCCTCCAGCCGGTCGCCGGCCAGGCGGGCGGTGGCCCCGGTGAGCCGCTCGACGCCCTCGATGACGATGCGCCGGTCGGGCTTGAACCCGATGCGGGCGCCCATGCGCTGGGGGAACAGCGCCAGCTCGGTGACCTCGGGCTCGAGGGCGGCGTTGCGGAGCACCGTGCGGCCCTCGGCCAGCACGGCGGTCAGGAGCACGCTCTCGGTGGCGCCCACGCTGGGGTAGGGGAGCGTGATCTGGGCGCCCCGCAGCCGGCTGGCCTTGGCGCTGATGCCCTCCTGGGACACGTCGACCTCGGCCCCCATCTGCTCGAGGGCGGAGATGTGGAAGTCGAGCGGCCGCTGCCCGATGCGGTCGCCGCCCACCAGGGGCACGAACGCCTCGTGGTTGCGGGCCAGCAGCGGGCCGAGCAGCAGGATCGGGATGCGGTTGAGGCCGGTGAACTCCAGCGGCACCTTGGCCCCCGGCGACCGCACCGGCTCGATCGAGATGCTGTCGCGCTCGATGTCGACGCCCACGCCCAGTGACGTCAGGATGCTGGCGGTGATGCCCACGTCGCCCACGTCGGGGGCGTTGGTGATCGTGCTGGGCTCGGTGCCGAGCATGGCGGCGACCATGTGCTTGGTCACCGCGTTCTTCGACCCGCTGACCTGCACCTCGCCGACCAGAGGCCCGTTGGGGCGTATGTGCCAGGCCTCGGCGAGGGGCGCGTCCATGGGCAGCGAGCGTAGTGGGGTCGCCGGGGGTTCCCGTCACACCCCGGAAAGACACGAGGAGTGACCGAGCGGGGTGCTCGATCACTCCTCGTGCTGTTGTCGGTGGATCCTCACCGCCCGGACCGCCGGGCCCACCGCCGGCTGCGTACCTCGGGCCGGTTGCGGACCTTGACCCGGTGCCGGAGCTCCCGGTGGCGGTCGTCGATGAGGATGCGAGCGGAGAGCTCGTGGTGATACATGGCGCTTCCTACCTTCGGAGTCGTTGCGCGTTCAGGGGAACAACGGGAGAGCGGGCGAGCCCGTGACGTGTCGTCCGGGGAACGCCGCCGGTCGGCGGGGAGACGCCGATCTAGGAGGCAGGCGCCGGACGTAGGCCGGCGGGGAGGCCGGCGCGACGGGTCGCGGTCTCGGGCTCTCGGGACAGGATCATCGTCAGCGTCCACCTCCTCGCGGGGTTGTACCTACGTCGTACGGGTTCACTGTGACCGCCCGGCCGGGCCGGGCGCCAGCGAATTACGCGGCGGCCCGGAAGGCGGCGACGACCTCGGCCAGCCGGCCCGGCAGCTCGTCCGGCGCCGCCGCCCACGCCCGGGCCGGGACCTGCACGGTGGTGACGCCGGCGTCCGCCCAGGCGCCGAGGCCGGCGAAGCTGCCGCCCGGGTCGGCCCGCCCGCCGCCGTCCCGCACCAGCGGGATGCTGTGGTGGACCGTGAGCGCCGCCGGGTCCCGCCCGGCGTCGGCCAGCGCCGCCCGCAGCCGGGCCACGCCGGCGCCCACCTCCTCGGGCGTCGACCGCACCAGCGGATGCCAGCCGTCGCCCAGGGTGACCACGCGGCGCAGGGTCCGGGCCGTGAGCCGGCCGGCGAACGCCACCGGCGGCCCGGCGCCGGTGCCGGGGCCGGGGCCGACGTCGACCGGCGGCGAGCAGTAGGTGTCGCCGAACCGCACGTGCTCGCCCGCGAACCGGGCCGGCCGGTCCCGCCACAGGGCCCGGCACGCCGCCACCGTCTCCTCCAGCACCCGGCCCCGGGCGGCGTAGTCGGCGCCGAGGGCGGCGAACTCCGCCTCCTGCCAGCCGGTGCCCACGCCGAGCGACAGCCGGCCCCGGGACAGGGCGTCCACGGTGGCCGCCTGCTTGGCCAGCAGCGCCGCCGGCCGCAGGGGTGCCACCAGGATCGACGTGTGCAGCGTGATCCGTCGGGTCGCACCGGCCACGGCGGCCAGCACGGCGAGGGGCTCCATCCAGGGCTCGTCGGCGGCGATGGGGAAGGTGCCGAACGGGTAGAGCGACACGTCAGGGCCCATGACCACGTGGTCGGACACGGTCACCTCGTCGACCCCAGCGGCCTCGCACGCCCGGGCCACGTCGACCACCGCGGCCAGGTCGTCGCCGAGGAAGCCGCCAAAGGTGGGCAGGTTGATCGCCAGCCGGAGCGCCATGGCGCCCGAGTCTGCCCGTCGGCGAGTCCGCCCGTGAGCGAGTCTGCCCGTATGGTCGGGCCGTGGACGAGGCCACGATGCGCCGCCGGCTGGGCGAGGCCCGGGTCGGGCGGCTGGCGACCGTCACCCCGGCCGGGGCGCCCCACGTGGTGCCGTGCTGCTTCGCCCTCGACGGCGACCGCATCGTGTCGGCCGTCGACGCCAAGCCCAAGTCGACCCTGGCCCTGGCCCGGCTGGCCAACCTCGCGGCCCACCCCCGGGCGGCGCTGCTGGTCGACCAGTGGTCCGAGGACTGGGACGAGCTCTGGTGGGTGCGGGCCGACGGCGCGGGGCGGGTGGTCGAGTCCGGGCCCGAGCGCGAGGCGGCGCTCGACCTGCTGGCGGCCAAGTACGAGCAGTACGCCCGGCGGCGTCCCCCGGGGGCGGTGGTGGTGGTCGAGGTCGACCGCTGGCGGGGCTGGCCCTGAGTCAGCCGACCTGCGTCAGCAGCGGCACGATCGGTCCGGCCACGTCGGCGACGAAGCGGTCGGCGTACCCGTCGGGCGGCATGACGATGACCTCGTCGATGTCCAGCCCGGCGTAGTGGTCCATCTCCTTGAGGAACCCGTCGGTGTCGCCGGTGGCCAGGGCGGGGCCCATGTAGAGGATGGTCCGGCGGATCTCGGCCTGGTCGCGCCCCACGTCGTCGCAGTGGCGGCGCAGCACGTCGAG
>DATFRN010000472.1:0-7045 GCA_035263165.1 Acidimicrobiales bacterium
TCGGCGGCCTGGGCAAGCCCGAGGGGTTCGTGGCCCGCCAGGTCGACGGCTGGCGCCACCGTTGGTCACTGGCCCGCCCGGGCGACGAGCGCCCGCTGATGGACGCGCTCGGCGGGCGACTGGCGGCGGCCATCCCCGCCAGCGGGCGGACGTCGGTGCTGCACAATGACCTGCACCTCGGCAACGCCCAGTTCGCCGAGGGGCATCCGGACCGGGTGGCGTCGCTGTTCGACTGGGACATGGCGACGCTCGGGGACCCGCTGGTCGACCTCGGCGGCGTGCTGGCGTACTGGCGGGACGACACCGAGCCCCGCTCGGCATCGTCGGCGTCGAGCGAGCCGCTCGGCCTGCCCACCAAGGACGAGGTCGTGGAGCGCTACGCGGCGCGCACCGGGGTCGAGATCGGCGACGTCACCTGGTACCACGCTCTCGCCCGCTGGAAGGTCGCCATCATCATGCAGCAGCTCTACAACCGGTACGTCCGGGGCGAGAGCAACAACGAGCGCCTCGCTGGCATGGGCGAGCACGTCGGCCGCCTCTCGCAGCAGGCGCACGACCTTCTCGAACGGCGCTGACGCATGGGCATCGCGATCACCGAGTCCCATCGCGAGCTGCAGGACGTGGCGCGGTCGTTCCTCGACCGCCACGGCGCGCTGCAGGCCGCACGGGCCACGCTCGACGCCGGCGACGAGGGCCTGCCGACGTTCTGGCCCGAGCTGGCCGGCGTCGGCTGGCTCGGCCTCCATCTCCCCGAGGACGTCGGCGGTCAGGGAGCCGGGCTGTCCGAGCTGGCGGTGGTCCTCGAGGAGCTCGGGCGGGTGGTGGCCCCGGGCCCGTTCCTGCCGGCCGTGGTGGCCTCCGGGGTCGTCGGGGCCACCGGCTCGCCCGAGCTGCGTCCGACGCTCGCGGGCATGGCGGACGGCACGACGGTCGCCGGGGTGGGCATCGACAGTGCGCTCGGTCGGCCGGTCGACGGCCGCCTGTCCGGCTCGGCCGGCCCGGTGCTGGGCGCCGGGGTCGCCGACGTGCTGCTGCTGCGGGCCGGTGACGATGCCGTCCTCGTCGACGCCGGCGCCGACGGCGTCACCGTCCACCGCCGGCCGAACCTCGACCCGTCGAGGCCGGCGCACCCGGTCACGCTCGAGGACGTCCGAGTGCCGCCGGAGCGCGTCCTGACCGGGGCCGGTCGGCGACTCGTCCGCCTCCTGCGGACGCTCGCCGCCGCCGAGGCGGCCGGCCTCGCCCGTGCGGCCACGGACATGGCCGCCGGCTACGCCAAGGTGCGCACGGCGTTCGGCCGGGTCATCGGCACCTTCGGGCCCGTGAAGCACCACTGCGCCAACATGCTGGTGGCCGCCGAGCTGGCCACCGCGGCGGCCTGGGACGCGGCATGCGCCGACGGCCTGGTCGGGGAGGAGGACCTGGCGGCGGCGGCCGCGGCGACGCTCGCGATCGCGGGGGCGTTCGTCTGCGCCAAGCTCAACATCCAGGTGCACGGCGGCATCGGGTACACGTTCGAGCACGACGCGCACCTCTACCTACGGCGGGCGGGCGCGCTCCACGCGGTCGTCGGCGTCGACGCGGCCCGGGCCGACGTCACGTCGCTGTCGCAGGCGGGGACCGAGCGCACGTCGTCGGTGGAGCTGCCCCCCGAAGCCGAGGTCGTGCGGGACGAGGTGCGGTCGTTCGTCGAGGAGTACACCGCGCTGCCCGAGGAGGCCCGCCTCGAGGCGCTCGTGAGCTCGGGCTACTACGTCCCCCACTGGCCGAAGCCCTGGGGGCGGGGAGCGGGCGTGGTCGAGCAGCTCGTGATCGACGAGGAGTTCACCAAGGCCCCCCGTCCCGTCTTCGCCGGCTCCGGGAGCTGGATCACGCTGTCGATCGCCAACTTCGGCACGGACGAGCAGCGCGAGCGGTACGTCCTCCCCAGCCTGATGGGGACCATCCGGTGGTGCTCGATGTTCAGCGAGCCGGATGCGGGGTCCGACGCCGGCAACGTCAAGACGAGGGCGATGCGGGTCGAGGGCGGCTGGCTCGTGAGCGGCCAGAAGGTGTGGTCGAGCGCCGCCCACTACGCCAGCCACGGGCTGGCCACCGTCCGGACGAGCAGCGACGGTCCCAAGCACAAGGGGATCACCGCGATGATCGTGGTGATGGACGCGCCGGGCGTCGAGGTCCGGCCGCTGCGGGACATCGCCGGCGGCCACGGGTTCAACGAGGTCTTCTTCGACGACGTCTTCGTCCCGGACGACGACGTGCTCGGGCCGGTGGACGACGGCTGGCGGGTGGCCCGGGCGACGTTCGGCCTCGAGCGGGTGTCGATCGGTCGCGTCGGCTACGGCGGCGCCGCGGTCCTCCTGCCGGCGCTGGCGGAGCGCGGCGCCGAGGGCGAGCTCGCCGGTGACGTGGGCGACCTCCTGGCCGAGGGGTTGGCGCTGCGGGCGATGAACCTCCGCCAGGCCGAGCGGGCGCTGGCCGGTGCGGAGCCGGGTGCCGAAGGCAACGTCACGAAGCTCGTGGCCGGCGAGCAGCCGGGCAAGATCGCCGACCTGGCGCTCCGGATCCTCGGCTCCCGGGCGACCCTGATGGACGAGTGGTGCGGCTGGGACATGGGCAGGTTCCTCACCAGCCGCGGGCTCACCATCGGCGGCGGCACGTCCGAGATCACCCGCAACCAGATCGGCGAGCGTCTCCTCGGCCTGCCCCGGGACCCGCTCGCCACCTGACCGACGAGGGAGAGACATGGCTGACCTTCCCGAGCCCACCGACGAGAACCTGATGAAGTACGTCTTCGGCGACGAGGTGTCGTCGGAGCACCTGCGGGAGGCGATGTCGTCGCCGGCGGCCGCCACCTACAACGAGGTGATCAGCCCGACGAACGCCCCGCTCTGGTCCCGCCGGGTCCTGCCGGTCAAGACGACGATCCTCGTCAACCTGGCCATCCTCGCCGGGCTCAACCGGCCGCGGGAGCTCTACACGCGGGTCGTCGGGCTGCTGCGGGGCGGCATCTCCGTCGAGGAGATCCAGGAGGTCTTCCTCCATATCGGCTTCTACTGCGGCAACCCGGCCGGCGTCGAGGCCACCTCCACCCTGCACGAGGCCATGGAGAACCTGCGCGAACGGGGCATCCCGTTCCGCGAGAACGTCAGCGACTGAGCCTGAGGGGGCCCGATGCACGTTCGCAAGGACCTATTCGTCGGCGGCCGGTGGGTGCCTCCGGCCTCGGGAGCGTCGCTGGACGTGGTGTCGCCGGCCACCGAGGAGGTCGTCGGCCGGGTGCCGGACACGACCGTCGCCGATCTCGACGCCGCGGTCGGCGCCGCCCGGGCGGCGCTCGCGGGGCCGTGGTCGGCGATGTCGTTCGACGAGCGGGCTGCGGTGGTCGAACGGGCCGCGGAGCACCTGGCGGCGCGGGCCGACGAGATCGCGGAGGCGATCACGCTCGAGCAGGGCACGCCGGTCAGGATGGCGCGGTTCGGCCTGGCGCCCGCTGCGGCGCGGATGATGGCCAGCGCCGTCGACTGCGCCCGCCAGATCCCGTTGCGGACGGTCCGCCGCGACGGCACCGGGGCGGTGCTCGTCCAGGAGGACCCGGTGGGCGTCGTGGCCGCGATGGTGCCGTTCAACGGGCCGCTGCCGATCGCGGTCCTCAAGGCCGCCCCGGCCCTGCTTGCCGGCTGCCCAGTGGTCCTGAAGCCCTCGCCCTACGCACCGATGGCGGTGTTCTTCCTCGCCGACGCCCTCGCCGAGGCCGGGCTGCCGGCGGGCATGCTGAGTGTGATCACGGGCGGTGCCGAGGTCGGCGAGACGATGGTCGCCCACGCCGGCGTCGACATGGTGTCGTTCACCGGCAGCACGGCCGTCGGCCGCCGGATCGCGGCGACGGCCGGCGACGGCCTGAAGAAGGTCTCCCTCGAGCTCGGCGGGAAGTCGGCCGGCATCGTCCTCGACGACGCCGACCTCGGCCGGGCGGCCGCGACCATCGGCGGGGTGTTCGCCACCGCGGGCCAGTACTGCCGCGCGCTGACCCGGGTGCTGGCGCCGCGGTCCCGTTACGACGAGGTCGTCGGCGCGCTGGCGGCCGTGGCGGCGCGGATGACGCCCGGCGACCCGAACGACGAGGCCACCACCATGGCGCCGCTGATCAGCGCCGCCCAGCGGGACCGGGTGGAGGGCTACGTGCGGTCGGCCCGCGATGAGGGCGCCCGGTTGGTGTGCGGCGGCGGCCGCCCGGCCGGCCTCGACCGCGGGTTCTGGTTCGAGCCGACGATCTTCACCGACGCCACCAACGGCATGCGCTTCGTCCGCGAGGAGATCTTCGGCCCCGTGCTCGCCATCCTGCCGTACGACGGCGACGACGAGGCGGTGGCTATCGCCAACGACAACGACTACGGGCTCTCGGGCGCGGTGTTCACCGCCGACCTGCAGCGCGGCCTGGACGTCGCGCTCCGGGTCGAGACGGGAACGATCGGCGTGAACCAGCACGGCGCCCGGTCGTGCGCGCCGTGCGGCGGGGTCAAGGCGTCCGGCATCGGGCAGGAGCACGGGCCCGAGGGCTTCCGGGAGTTCCTCTCGCCCAAGGCGGTCATGATCCCGGAGGCGCTGGCCGCCCAGCTCGAGGCCGGCGGCGTGCCGACCGTCCCGCCCATCCGGTGACGGTCGGAGCCTTGTCGGCCGGTACGGACAACCGGTACCCTGGATACAGACAGAGATCGGGGGAAGGCCACCATGGCACAGACCGAGACCGACCCGGGATCCTTCCGCGAGACCTGGCAGTCCGCCGAGGACATCAAGCGGTTCCTGACGTTCGACCTGAACGACCTCGAGTGGCAGCAGGTCACGATGTCGACCGACGGCACCGAGTCGGGCAACATCCCGGACTCGCTGGTGGGCAAGGTCGACATGAAGGCCTACTACGAGCACGGCATGTGGACGACCTTCGTCGACGCCGGCGCCTTCAACATCCTCGGCGTGAAGCTCGCACCCGAGTTCACCATCCCGCGCCACCACCACAACCTCCACCAGCTGGTGCTGGTCCACGAGGGCGAGGTCTGGCAGGGGCGCCAGTGCTTCAAGGCGGGCGAGGGCTACTTCACCCGGGCTGAGCACCCGTACACGGTCACGGCGGGGCCCGAGGGATCGACCTCCTTCGAGATCCGCTTCGACCCGATCACCGAGCTCACGCTGGTGTGGGACGACGTGGAGCCCGAGAAGTGGGTCCACGGCCGGCGCCCCGGCGGCCCCGCCGCCGGCGTCCTCTCCGACGACTGACCCTCCTCAGCCGCGACGCGCCCGGGCGATCACCGCCCGGGCGGCGTCGGCCGACCGCTGGGCCGACTCGTCCACGGGCAGGTCCCACAGCTCGGTGGACAGGACCTCGACCGACAGCGCCGGCTCGGCGCCCGCGTCGGCCAGGAGCCGCAGCAGCCCGGCCACGTCCTGCGCCCCGTCGCCGGGCAGCCGCCGGTTCGTGGTGGTCTCGGCGATGAGGTCGGCGGGAACGTCGGCGTCGACGTCGTCGAGCTGGACGGCCACGACCCGGTCCGGGGCGGCGCGCACCGCGTCGGGCTGCGGCGTGCCGCGGAACCAGTGGTAGCAGTCGAGGAGGATGCCGCCGTTGGGGCGCCCGGCGGTGGTGGCGATGGCGAGCGCCGTGGCAGCGTCACCGACGGCGAAGAACGGCATGAACTCGATCGCCACCAGCAGGCCGTGCTCCGCGGCGCGGTCGCATACGCCGGCGAAGCGCTCGGCGACGGCGTCGAGCGGCGGGAGCGAGCCGGGCGGGTCGCCGATGCCCACGTTCATGTGGTGGGCGCCGAACACGTCCGCCATGTCGTAGAGGCGCTGCTCCCACGTCCGGCTCAGGGCGGCGAGGTCGCCGTCGGAGGCCCAGCCGGCGAGGAACTCGATCTCCGCGATGGCCACGCCGTGGTCGTCCGCGATCGCCCGGAGCTCACTGGGCGGGGTGCCGGCGACCAGCCGGTCGTAGTCCTCGTGCGTCAGCCCGATGCCGACGTAGCCGGCGGCCGCCGCCGCCTTGATCCGGTCCGCGAACGAGTGCGCTGCGGGCTGGCCCACCCCGGCTCCCGACAGCGTGAAGTAGCTGGCGATGAGGTCGTCGGGCGCCGGCATCATCGTGCCCCGGTCGCCACGGGATCGAGCTCGGCCAGCTCGCCGGCGTCGAGCGGCTTGTCGAGCACCGGCGCCACATCCGTCAGCTGCTCCGGCCGCGAGACTCCGAACAACACGGCCGTGACCGCCGGCCTGGCCAGCGCCCAGCCGAGCGCGAGGTGGCTCGGCTGGCGACCGGTCCGTTCGGCCACCTCGCGCATGCGGTCGACGGCGTCGAACACGCCGTCGTTCCAGTAGCGCATCCGGTAGACCCCACGGCTCCCCACCCGCGTCGACCCGTCGGGGTCGCGGGTCCGGTCGAACCGGGCGGTGAGGATCCCGCCCGCCAGAACCTGGAAGGCGAGCACGCCCACGCCCTGTTCGGTGCAGGCGGGGAGGAGATCGGCCTCGATCGACCGGTTGACGATGTTGTAGGGAGCCTGAATCGACACCGGCGCGGTGGTGCCGGTCCTGTCGGCGGCCCACAGCGCCCGCACGAGCTGCCACGCGGCGAAGCCCGAGCAGCCGACGTAGCGCACCTTGCCGGCCCGGACCAGCGTGTCGAGGGCGGCCAGCGTCTCCTCGATCGGCGCCTCGTCGTCCCACCGGTGGACCTGGTAGAGATCGACGTAGTCGGTGCCGAGGCGGCGCAGGCTGTCGTCGAGCGCAGCGATCACGTGCTTGCGGGACAGGCCGTGTTCGGTCGGAGCGATGCCCCGCTGCCACCGCTCGGCGTGGTCGAGCCCACCCGGACGGAACGCCGCCGCCAGGTCGGCCTCCGTGTCGCCGACGCGCAGGCCGACCTTGGTGGACAGCACGACCTGGCCGCGCCGCGACCGCAACGCCTTGCCCAGCACCTCCTCGCTGCGCCCGCCGTTGTAGGCGTCAGCGGTGTCATAGGCGTTGATGCCGAGATCGAGCGCAGTGCCGACGA
>DATFRN010000473.1:0-3015 GCA_035263165.1 Acidimicrobiales bacterium
TCCTGGGCCGTCCTGATCGTGCTGGCCCGACGGCTCCCGCCGGGCGCCGCCAAGGACCTCGCCACGGTGCTGCCCGCCTGTGCCACGACCACCCGCCGGCTGGCCCGCGATCCACGCGTCCCCCGGCGGGCCAAGCTCGCCGTGGCCTTCGCCGGCCTCTGGGTGCTGTCACCGATCGACCTCATCCCCGAGTTCCTCCCGGTCATCGGCCCGCTCGACGACGTCGTGGTGGTCGCGCTGGCCCTCCGCTACGCCGCCCGCCGCGTCCCCCGCGACGTGCTGTTCGAGGCGTGGCCGGCCGAGCCCCGCCTGCTGGAGCGGCTGCTCCCGGCGGCGCCGGAGGGCCGCGCTAGCGCCGCCGCCGGGCGCTAGCCGCCGCCGAGGGCACGTCGGCGAGGCCCTCGGCCAGGATGCCGAAGGTCTCGTCGAACATCGGCCAGAGGCGGTCGATGTCCGCGCCCTCGGCGATCCAGCAGTTGACGGTGGCCCACAGGGCCGAGGCCAGCATGCCGGCGATCACGTGGGCGGCCAGGGAGTCCTGGTCGAGGCCGAGGCGCTCGGCCACCATGACCGTCAGGCCGGCCTCCTCCTCGTAGAAGTGCTCGCGGGCCATGTTGCGCAGGCTCGGGGTGCTGAGCATGACCTGCATCTCCCGCAGCACCAGCGGGTCGCCCATCTGGGCGTCGAGCTGGGACCGCAGGAGCTCGCGCAGCGAGTCGAGCAGGCTCTCGCCGGCCGGGCGCTCGGCGAGGAGCGGGCCGAGGTCGGGGTTCTTCGAGCCGGTGCGGGCCATGATCAGCTCGAGCTTCGAGTCGAAGTAGCGGAAGAACGTCCGGGGCGAGACCTCGGCGGCCGCGGCGATCTCCTCGATCGTCGTGTCGTCGTAGCCGTTGCGCTCGAACAGGTCGAGGGCGGCGTCGATGATCGCCTCGCGGGTGCGGGCCTTCTTGCGCTCACGGAGGCCGTTCGCGGCGTCCACGACCTTCTTCATGGGGCAATTATGTCGCGGACTGCCACCTGTCAACCCTCTGTCCAATGACAGAGCTGTGTTTATTGTCACCCCACTGATCTTTGGCATGCTCTTGACATCTGGCAGTGGACTGACAAGATCGAGGGCATGACCTCCCTCCTCTACCGGTTGGGCCGTGCCGCAGTCCGCCGTCGTCGCCTCGTCCTGCTCGCCTGGGCCGCACTGGCCATCGCCGTCATCGTCCTCGGCCAGGCCGCCGGGGGGCGCACGTCCGACGCCTTCGACGTCCCGGGGGTCGAGTCCCAGCGGGCGCTCGACGTGCTCAAGCGGGAGTTCCCGACGGAGGCCGGGACGTCGGCCCAGCTGGTCTTCGCGCCGGCCGACCACGGCACCCTCTCGGCCCCGAGGGCGAAGGCCGCGATCGACGCCGCGGTCGCCGCCGTGGCCCGCCAGCCCCACGTCGACGCCGTCGGCGCGGTGCAGCGCTCGCCGGGCGACCGCGTCGCCTACGTCGACGTTCAGTACGACCGCCCGTCCGAGGACATACGGGACGCGGCGTACCAGCGGCTCGAGGCCACGACGGCCCGGACCAACCACGGCGACGCGGTGCGGATGGAGCTGGGCGGCGACCTGCCGACGGAGGCGGCCCAGCAGGAGCCGGCCGGCCAGGAGATGGTCGGGATCCTCGTGGCGGTCGTCGTGCTGCTGGTCGCCTTCGGCTCGGTCATCGCCATGGGCCTGCCGATCGGGCTCGCCCTGGTCGGCCTGGCCACCAGCCTGGGCCTGATCACGCTGGTGGCGGCGTTCGTCGACGTGAACTCGGTGTCGCCGATCCTGGCCAGCATGATCGGGCTGGGCGTCGGCATCGACTACGCCCTGTTCATCGTCACCCGCCACCGCGAGAACCTGCGGCGGGGGATGACCGTCGAGGAGGCCGCCGGCCGGGCCATCGCCACCTCGGGCTCGGCCGTGCTGTTCGCCGGGGCCACGGTCGTCATCGCCATCTCCGGGCTGGCCATCGCCGGCATCCCGGCGGTCACGGTCATGGGCCTGATGGCCGGCCTGACCGTGGCGGTGATGGTGGCGCTGGCGCTGACGCTCCTGCCCGCCCTGCTCGGCTTCGCCGGGCACCGGATCGACGCCATCCGCCTCCCCGGGATGCGGGCGGGCGCGGGCGTCCCCGGGCGCGAGTCGCTCTGGCACCGGTGGGGCCGCCAGGTGGCGGCCCACCCGTGGCGCTACCTGGTCGGCGGCACGCTCGCCCTCCTGCTGCTGGCCTCCCCGGTGCTCGGCATGCGGCTGGGCATGACCGACAACGGCGCCAGCTCCGAGTCGATGACGACCCGCCGGTCCTACGACCTGCTGGCCGACGGGTTCGGCCCCGGGTTCAACGGGCCGCTGCTGCTGTCGGTGCGCCTCGACGGCGCCACGACCGCCGACCTCGCACCGCTGCGGGCGGCCGTCGCCGCCGACCCCGGGGTCGCCGCCGTGGCGCCCCCGCAGGCCAACGCCGACGGGACCGCCGCCGTGCTGCGGGTGGTGCCCACCACCTCGCCCCAGGACGGGCGCACCTCGGACCTGGTGCACCGGCTGCGGGACGACGTCATCCCCCGGGCGGTGGCCACGGTGCCCGGCGCCCAGGTGTACGTCGGCGGCCAGACGGCCACGTTCATCGACCTCTCGGACCACCTCGCCGACAGGCTGCCGTGGTTCGTCGGGGCCGTGATCCTGCTGTCGGTCCTGCTCCTGACGATGGTGTTCCGGTCGATCGCGGTGCCGATCAAGGCGGCGGTCATGAACC
Source organism: Acidimicrobiales bacterium (assembly GCA_035263165.1). Taxonomy (GTDB): domain Bacteria; phylum Actinomycetota; class Acidimicrobiia; order Acidimicrobiales; family VFJN01; genus ZC4RG19. Next base: position 2,772 of record DATFRN010000473.1, read on the forward strand.
TGCTCTCGATCGGCGCCGCCTACGGGATCATCGTGGCCATCTTCCAGTGGGGCTGGCTCAAGGGCGTGGTCGGCCTGTCCGAGACCGTGCCGATCGTCTCGTTCATGCCGATGATGCTGTTCGCCATCCTGTTCGGCCTGTCGATGGACTACGAGGTGTTCCTGCTGAGCCGGGTGCGGGAGGAGTACCTGGCCCGGCGGGACAACGACGCCGCCGTGATCGAGGGCGTCTCGGCCACGGCCCG
>DATFRN010000474.1:0-6221 GCA_035263165.1 Acidimicrobiales bacterium
CCCGAGGCCCCGGCGACGCCGCGGCGCGCCGACGGCACCCGCCCCCTCCGCCCGGGCGAGCGGCCGCCGGGCGGGACCACGGTGCCCACCGCCGGCGGCGGGCCGGGCGACCCGACGACGAGCGGCCCCGGCGGCCCGACCGTCACGACCGACCCGGGCACGTCGCCGACCAGCGGCGGCGGGCCGACGACCAGCGACCCGGGCACCACCCTCCCGAACCCGCCGACCACCCCCCAACCCACGAACCCGCCGACGACACCCGACCCCTGCCCCGGCCCGGACAGCGACGGCGACGGCATCCCCGACAGCTGCGAGCCGCCCGACCCCACGCCGCCCGTGGCCAGCATCGACTCGGTCACCCGGGACACCTCGTCGCTCCTGACCGCGGCGATCATCACGGTCAGCGGCAGCGACCCCGACTCCGGCGTCCGCCACGTGGACATCAGCGTCATCAGCAATGCGGTCTGCCGGGGTGGCAACCCCATGGCGGACACGCTGAACGACGGCGCCGACGGCAACACCCTGACCGTGGAGGCGTTCGAGCCCTGCCTCTCCGGCCCTCCGACGCCCCTCCAGGTCGACATCACGGTGACCGTGACCAACGCCCTGGGCGCCACCGCCACCACCCGCGACGTGTTCCACTGCGACCCGAACGGGGGATGCACCTGACCCGTCAGGAGGCGGTGAACTCGGCGCTGCGGGTCGTCTGGCCCCGGCCGTTGGTCACGACCGCCCACACCCGCAGGTTCAGCTCGACGCTGTCGACGATCTCGGGGCAGCCGGTGGTCGCCTGGACCTGGACCACCCACGTCCCGTCGCCGCGGTCGGTCAGGCCGCCGCCGGGTGCGACCGGGAACGGCGTCGTCCGGTTGTCGAGGTTGAACGGGATGTCCCGGCCGCCGACGTGGCACACGCCGCTGTAGGTGCCGTAGACGTCGATGCGGGTCACCCCGGACTCGGGATCGCTGCCCGTCGCCTGGATGAAGATCGCGGCCGCCGTCCCGGTCCCCACCGGTCGGTCCGCCACCGGCGGCGTCGGGTCGGCGGTCTGGATGACGACCCGTACGCTGGCGCTGCTGTTGCCCATGCGGGCCGACACCGCGGTGAGGGTCACGGTGTAGCTGCCGGGCGCCAGGGCCGGGGACCACGACGGGCCGGTGGCCCCGATGGTCCCGTTGGTCCAGTCGAGCCGGTCGACCGTGCCGCTGGTGTTGCTGGTGAACGTGACCGGCGAGCCCTCGGTGCCGAGCCAGCTGCCGCCGGCCTGGCGGGTGGCGCCGCCGACGAGGATGGCCGCGACGGGCGCCTGGAGGTGGGCCACGTCGACCACGATCGACTGCCGGGCCGGGCCGCCCGGGCCGGTGACGTCGAGCGTCACGGTCTTGGGCCCGGCCGAGGCGAACCGGTGGGTGGCGGTGACCGGCCCCGCCGACGGGGGGCAGGGCGTGACCGCGCCGTCGATGGTCCAGGCGCAGCTGGTGACCTGGCCGGTGACGTCGGCCTGGAAGGTGTAGTCGGTCTGGTCGTCGTAGGGGCCGCCCGGCGTCGGCCGGATGGCCGAGATCTTGGGCGCCTCCAGCGGGGCGGGATCGATGGTGACGTCGGCGGTGGCCGTGTCGCTCCGGCCGTCGCGCTCGACCTCGAGGGTCACCGTGTACGTCCCGGGCGACGACCAGGTCTGGGGCGGCGGGCTCTGGTCGCCGAAGCTGCCGGGCCCGTCGGCGCCGGGGAAGGTCCAGGACCAGGTGGCCGGCTCGGGGGTGGTTCGGTCGACGAAGGTGACGGGCTCGCCCACCCGCACCCGGGTGGCGCTGGCGTCGAAGGCGGCGGCCGGCGCGTCGCCGGCCGGGGGGAGCACGACGATGTCGACGAAGGCCGTGGCCCGGCCGCCGGGGCGGACGGTGCCGGCCACGTGGACCCGGTAGGTGCCGGCCTCGGCCCAGGCGTGGGTGACCCGGCGCCCCGTGCCACCGGCGGTGTCGTCGGCGAAGTCCCAGCTGAGGTCGCTCAGGCGGGCGCCCTTCCGGGTGGCCCGGGCGGTGAGCTCGAGCGGCTCGCCCACCGCCACCCGCCCGGCCGGCGCCCCGATGGCGATCAGCGCCCCGGGCGACGGGCGGCCCCGACCCGGGGTCGGGGTGGCGCCCCGGCCGTCGGGCGGCCGCGACCCGGTCCCCGGTGCGCCCGGACGGGCGGCCGGCGCGGGCGCACCGGGAGAGCTGGGACCGGGCCGGCCGCCGCCGGCGGGATCGTCGGGCGTGGCGGCGCCGCCCGGCCCGCCGCCCGCGCCGCGGGCGCCGAGCGCCCCCTCGGGCGGGCCCGACTCGTCGCCGTCGGGCACCCCGGTGCCGCCGCCCGCGCCGAGGCCGGCGCCGGGTCGGTCGGGGTCGTACTTGGCGACCGCGGAGAAGCTGCCGTCGACCGCCACGACGCCGGCCCGCTCGCTGCCGGGGTCGTTGTAGAAGACGATGCCGTCCTCTGCGAACAGCTCGAACCGGGTGCCCCGGGGCACCAGCTCGCCGGTGTGGACGGTCCGGCGGGTGCGGAGGTCGACCACCGCCACCGTGCCCTTGGTGTAGTCGGGCACGAACACGCGGCCCTGGGCCTCCTGGGGCACGCCAAGCTGGGAGGTGGGCGGCGCCACCGTGATGGCCGTGTCGCCGCACGCCCCGGTGCGCAGGTCGCTGACCCGGAGCATGCCGTCGTCGCCCGAGACCACGTAGAGCCGGTCGCCCCGGGCCGAGCCGCCCACCCGCACGGAGGTGTCGTCGGGGTCGACCTCGAGGCAGGCGCCGGCCCGCCGGCCGCCGCCCTCGTCGAGCGTGTGCGACGTGCGGTCGCCGAGCGACACGACCGCGGCCCGCCCGCCGACGACGGCCAGCGTGGCCGTGGCCGGGTCGGCCGCCACGGCCCGGCGGCTGCCCCGGTCGGCGCCGTCGAACCAGGTGAGGTCGCCGGTGCGCCGGCCCAGCGTCCACAGCCTCCCGGCCCGGTCGACCACGCTGGCGGCCACCGGCTCGGCCAGCGACCGGACCCGGCCGCGCAGCGTCACCGCCGTGGCCGCGTCGGCCACCGCCACCCGGCCCCGGTCGTGGTCGACCAGGTAGAGCCGGTCGCCGCTGGGGTAGGCGGCGAGGGCGCCCCGGGCGCCGGCGATGACGGCGACCGCGGGGCCGACATCGAAGGTGGCCGGGTCGACCCGGGCCACGGTGCCGTGGTCGCGGTCGAGGGCGAAGCCGGTCGTGCCCTCCTGGGCCGACCGCAGCTCGGCGCCGGGCGGGGCCACGCGGGCCCGGGCCACGACCTCGGCCGATCCGCCGTCGATGAGCGTGAGCTGGCCGACCGTGGACGACGCCACCCAGGCCCCGCCGCCCTGGAGGTGGAGCCGGGCCGGCGGGTCGGCGTGCTCGCGGGTCACGAACCCGGCGGCGCCGGCCACGATCGCGACCACCACCGCCCCTCGCAACAGGCGCGCGCCGGCTCGACCGGTCACCCGGCCCCCGAGGCCGCCGCCAGGGGGACCGGATGACCGGTCGTCTCGATCGCCACCCAGCCCAGCCGGTCGAGGTGGACCTCGGGCCAGGCGTCGGCGTCGGCCCCGGTCACGGTCACGACACCGTCGCCGTCCGCCGGCGGCAGCAGGTAGCCGGTGGCGATGCGGGCCGGCAGACCCAGGCTGCGGGCGACCACGACGTAGGCGGCGGCGATGTCGTCGCCGTCGCCGCCGGACAGGACGCGCTCGACCGCGTCGTAGGACGCCGCGGCGGCCACTGCGCCGGCGGCGCCGCGGCGCACGGCCCGGACGTGGTCGCGCAGGGCCAGCAGGTCGTCGCCGTCCCCGGCCGCGCCGGCGGCCGCCCGCATGCGGTCGACGTCGGCGGCGAGGTCGGGGTCGAGGCGCACCCGGAACATCACGGGCGGCTCGTCCACCGGCTCGAGCGCCAGCGACAGCACCATGCCGACCAGGTGGTTGGCCCGCAGCAGCACCAGCGCCAGCCCGCCGGCGGTGAAGGCGGCGAGCAGCGGCACCCGGTAGGGGAACTCGTCGCCGGCCAGCACGATCGTCGCCGACAGCGCCACGACCGGGGGGACGGCCGGGACGACCGGCCCGCGGGTGCGCTCGGCCAGCAGGGCGGCCGTCCCGGAGGCCAGCCAGGCGAGCGCTAACGGCAGCACGAACAGCGCCGCCGCGCCCGCGGGATCGGATGGGGGGTGGGCCGCACGGACCTCGGCCCACCCCCCGCCACCGAGGCCACCGCTGACGGCGTGGGCGGCCCCGGCGAGCGAGCCGGCGGCGCCGCCCGGCGCCAGCAGGAGGGCGCCGCCGGCCAGCGGGAGCGCGAGCGCGACGGCGGCGGCCGAGCCGAGGGGCGACCACCCGCGGCTCGTGGTGGCAGCGGCGAGGAGCGCGGGGAGGACCGCCCCGCCCACCGCCGCCACCAACAGGGCCGGCCGCCCGAGCGCGCCCGCGCTGACCGCGGCCGCCAGCCACGCGAGGGCCGCGCCCAGGGCGTACTCCAGTCGTCGCTCGAGGCTCGTCGGCATGGGGTGCTCCGCCGGGTGGATGGATCGGGGTGAGAAGAGGGCTGGCGGGATCGTCGAAGGGGGTGATGGTCCGACGGTCTCGCCAGCCGCCGCCCATCGTGAGGCAGACCACCCGGGGCGCGCACCGGGTGATTACCCGGTTCGCCGAGCGCGGCCGGGCGACCGTTCCCCGCGGGTGTTACGCGCTGTTACAGTCCGGCCTGCTGACGCGGGGATCCCTGCGGGGGAGGGCACTGATGATCGAGCACAGGGCGGCCGCGCCGGTCGACCTTCCCCTCGGGCGGGCACCCGAGCTCGCGGCGCTCGACGACCTGCTCGACCGGGTCGAGAACGCCCACTCGGTGGCCACCGTGCTGGCCGGCGAGGCCGGCGCGGGCAAGTCGGCGCTGGTCGAGTGGGCGCACCTGGCGGGGCGGGAGGGCCGCGAGGGCGACGTCGAGGCGGGCCGAGTCGCGGTCGCCGAGGCCCGGCGGCGGGGCTTCCTCGTGCTGCGGGCCACCGGCGTCGAGTTCGAGCGCGACCTCCCCTACAGCGGCCTGTCCGGCTGCTGCGGGGCGAGCACCGGCTGCGGGAGCCGCGAGGCCGACGGGGCGGTCGACCTGGCCGCGGCCCGCACGCTGTTCGACCGGCTCGGCGCCCGGGCGTGGAGCACGCGGGGGTCGAGCGCCCGGGGCGAGGCGACGAGCGCCGGCCGCTCGCTCCAGTCCCGGCTGACCGAGGCCGAGCTGCGGGTGGCCCTGGCCGCCATCGTGCTCGCCAGCGCGGGCGGCTAGGGGATCGTCACCGTCGTCGAGCCGTCGAAGACGTCGCCCGCCATCCCCACCACGTGGATCTGCACCAGGGTCGGGCCCTGGTGGAGGGTCCGGGAGATGGTGAGCCGGGTGGTGCCGTGGCCCGGCTCGGGCACGCACGGGGTGCTGACGCCCTCGACGATGTAAGTGCAGCTCACGGCCCGCCCCTCGATGAGCTGGGCCGCGACCTTGTACGGCGTATGGTCGTCGAGCGGCGGCTGGCCCTCGAACACCGGCTGTGACACCAGCAGCGGGTCGGGCAGCGCGTCGGCCACGTCGACGGTATGGCTGATGGTCGACGACTCCGCGCCCCGGTGCACGGTCAGCGTGACGGTGAAGCTGCCGGTGAAGTCGAAGAACCGCGACGGGTTCTGCTCGTTCGCCGTGGGCGGGCCGCGCACCTCCTCGAAGCTCCACTCCCACGACGTCGGCTGCCCCGAGGACTGGTCCATGAAGGTGACCTGATCGCCGGCGTGCACGGGCGTGGGGCCGAAGCCGAACTGGGCCGCGAGCGGCTCGATCGCCGGCGGCGTCACCTGGATGCCGACCGAGCGCTGGGCGGTGCCCGAAGCGAAGGTGCCGGTGGCGGTCACCGTGTGGCCGCCGAGCCGGCTCCAGGTGTGGGTGACCGAGATGCCGCTGCCGGTGGTCTGGTCGCCGAAGTCCCAGGCGACCGAGAGCAGCGGGTTGGCGGGGTCGCCCGCAGCAGCCGTGAGGGTCAGGCTGTGGCCCACCTCGACCGCGCCCGCCGGGGACTGGATGTCGAGCACGGCGGGCGGGAGCGTCGTGGTGGTGTCGTCGGGCGGCGGAGTCGTGGTCGTCTCGCCGGTCGGGGTCGTGCCATCCGTCGGAACGCTGCCGTCGGCGGGCGTGGTGTCGCTCGCGGTG
>DATFRN010000475.1:0-13342 GCA_035263165.1 Acidimicrobiales bacterium
CCGGCGCTGGTCCTCGTCGGGCAGCGGGAAGTCGATGATGGCGTCGAGCCGGCGGGTGAAGGCGTCGTCCAGGTTGGCCCGCAGGTTGGTGGTCAGGATGGCCAGCCCGTCGAACGTCTCCATGCGCTGGAGCAGGTAGGCGACCTCGATGTTGGCGTAGCGGTCATGCGCGTCGCGCACCTCGGAGCGCTTGCCGAAAATGGCGTCGGCCTCGTCGAACAGCAGCACGCCGTTGACCCCGTCCGCCTCGCCGAACACCCGCTCCAGGTTCTTCTCGGTCTCGCCGACGTACTTGTCGACCACCGTGGCCAGGTCGATGACGTAGAGGTCGAGGCCGAGGTGGCCGGCGATGACCTCGGCCGACATCGTCTTGCCGGTGCCGGAGTCGCCGGCGAACAGGGCGGTCACGCCCCGGCCCCGGCCGCCGCCCGGGCGCATGCCCCACTCCGACAGCACCCGGTCGCGGTGGTGGACCCGCAGGGCCAGGTCCCACAGGCCCTCCAGCGCCGCCGGCGGCAGGACCAGGTCGTCCCAGCCCACGCCGGGCTCGATGCGGCGGGCCTTGCGCTCGAGGCCGGCGCCATTGCGGGACCGGGCGCCCTTGCGCAGCCCGTCGGCGTCGACCGGCGCGCCGGCCAGCCGGGCCTGGCCCACCGCGGCCGCCGCCGCGTCGGCCACCTGCTCGGGGGTGAGGCGGAACTGGGCGGTGGCCTCGGCCGGGTCGAGGCCGGCGGCCACCAGGCCCTCCAGGTGGTCCCGCCACTGGCGGGCCCGCTCGGCCGGCGGCGGGGCCGGGGCGGTCACCATGATCGGCACCCGGCGGGACCAGGTCGGCTCCCAGTGGCGGCGCCCGGTCAGCACCAGCGGCACGTCCATCTCGGCCAGCGCCCGCACCGGCTCCGGGCCGCGCTCGGCGAGGTGGTCGACGGGGCCGGCCACCAGGACGGCCCCGGCCAGGCGGGCCTCGCGCCCGAGCGCCCGGGCCGCGCCGGCCAGCGTGGCGGGCGCGGGGTCGGGGCCGAGGCGCTCGAGGTCGGCCACCAGGGCGGTCCAGCCGGCCGCGGCCAGGGCGGCGGCCGCGAAGCTGCGGGCCCCGGCGCCGGGCTCCTCGGCCACGTACAGCAGCACCGGGGGCTCGCCCCGGGCGTCGCGGTGGGCCGCCAGGTAGCGGGCCAGCCCGCCGTCGTCGCCCACGACGACCGGCACGGACGCCACCAGCAGGTCGGCGACCACGGGGTCGGGGATGTCGCTGCCCAGCAGGTGGGCGGCCACCCGGTCGGGCACCCGCAGCGCCCGGGTCAGGAACGGCCGGTCGGGGTCGTCGACCTCGACCACCCCCGCCGCCACCAGCGCCCCCTCGGGCCCGAGCCGGTCGCGGGCCCCGGCCTGGGCCGGGTGGAGCCCGGCCAGCTCGAGGGCGACGCCGACGCTGGCCCGCCGGCGGGTCACGTCGTCGTGCAGGTAGCCGTAGAGGCGCTCGAAGCGGTGGTCGACGTCGGGGGCCAGGGCCGCCACCAGCAGGTCCTCGTCGGCCGGGTCGAGGCCGATGTCGCGGGCCAGGCGGCGCAGGCGGACGTCCGCCCCTGCCGCCTCGGCCGCCTCGGCGGCGGCGTCGACCTGGCCCCGCAGCTCGGCGGCCTCGGCCGACGGCGCCGGCCGGGGGAGCACGGCGGCCAGCACCCGGTCGATGTCCTCGTCGCCGAGGTAGAGACCGCGGAAGGGGTCGTCGATGCCGGGGTCGGCGGCCCGGCGGGCCGCCACGCACGCCTGCACCGAGGCCTGGAGGGCGGCGAGGCGCCCGAGCAGGTGGGCCAGCGAGGCGTCGGTGGCCCGGCCGGTGGGCGCCGGCGCCAGTGTGTTCCGGCCGGCGGACCCAGCCGCCTCGGTGTCGTCCGCGAGCACCACGGCTCAGCTGGCCTTCTTGGCCCGGGCGCGGCGGGGTTTGGGCTTCGCCTCGCCGCCCTCGCCGCCGTCGCCGCCGTCGCCGCCCCCGCCCTTGCCGTCGAAGGTGGGCGGTGGGGGCACCGGCGGCAGCCCGAGCCCGGCGATCGGGTCGGACATGTCGATCGTCGGCGGCCCCGACACCCAGGGGGCGGTGGGCTTGGCCCGGTCCAGGTCCCACGGCAGCACGACGACGAGGTCGAGCGACGGCTTCATCTCGCCGCCGAGCGCCGACCACACGTCGGACAGGGCGCGGTCCTCGGGCGGGGGGATGGCCAGCGTGACCGGCAGGGCCAGGTCGTTGTCGGCCAGCGCCCCCGCCAGCAGGTCGACGGGCAGGCAGTCGTTGCGCAGGAAGCAGCTGAGCAGGCTCGACAGCAGCCGGTGCTCGTCCTCGGGGCGCTGGGTCCAGGCGGTGAGCAGATAGGACAGCTTGAAGAACCGGGGCGGCTGGCGGCGGGCCACGGTGCGCCGGTCGTCGTTGTGCAGGTCGACCAGCCCGGCCTGGCGCCGGCGCATGTCCTCGCGCACGTCGTAGAGGTAGATGTCGATGGTGGGTGTGTTGCGCCGGGCCGCCCACTCCTTGGTGGGGGCGTCGAAGACGACCTCGACCTCGCCGTGGTCGACGACCTCCTGGCGGATCAGCCCCCGGATCGACTCGTCGACGTCCTGGATCACGGGGTGGCCGGGATGGGCTCGCGGCGGCGGGGCGGCCGGATGGTCACGAAGGTGGCGTCGGCCGTCGAGGGCCTGAACGAGTAGTCGACCCGCTTGCGGCTGGACAGGTACTCCTCGTTGAGCACCATGTTGTCGAAGTCCTTCCAGATGCGCTCGTCGTGGGCGCAGCTGTAGCCCCGGCACACCGACGGCCGCTTGTCGTAGACGGTGCAGCCCCCGGTGCCGCGGTCGTTGTGGGTGCAGTAGCCCTCGGCCGTGTGGCGGATGACGTAGGGGTGCCCCAGGTCCCACTTGACGTCGCCGGCCTCGACCTCGTCGGCCGAGAGGGGGAAGGGGAGCGTGCAGCAGACGGCCTTGCAGACGTGCATGCGGGCGTCGCAGTCGACCTCGACGTCGGGCACGTCGGGCTGGTCGGGGTCGTCCTGGCGGACCATGACCGTCGGCCAGGCGGGGAGGCGGCCCTCGGTCTCGTAGACGGCCCTGGCCTCCTCGGCCTTCTGGGCCCGGTTGGTGTCGACGGCCTTGGCCAGGTCCTCGGCGTCGAGGACGCCTCGGTCGAGCAGCAGCTCGATGAGGCTGGTCAGGTAGACGTCGAGCTTGCCGGTCAGCCGGCCGTGCTGCTCCAGGGAGGCCTGGGTGAAGTAGCTGGCGTGGCGCAGCTGGCGCTCGATCTCCGCGCCCACCTCCGCGGCGTCTGTCGACGTGTCCATCTCGGTCCTTTCGGGCAGCCAAGCCCAGGCTGCGACCTCCCCGACCGCGTCGCCAGGGTCGGCGAGGAAGCCCATGAGGCGGCCGGGACTGCCCGATCGGGCAATCGGCGTGGGTCGGGGCGTGGGCGCACCACCGGACCAGACGCCGCGCACCGCCCCGCTGCCCCCCGGGTCGAGGCCCGCGGGCCGGCGCCTCCGGCGATGGGCGAGACGCTCACCGAGGCGGCCCGTGCGGGCTGAGCGGCGCCTCCGGGGCCCTTGTCCCCGCCGCGCTGGCGGCCGTCGCGGTGCTGGCCGCCTGCGGCGGCGCGTCCGATCGCCAGGCCGCGGTGGCCGAGCACGGGCCCGAGGTCATGCCCCTCGACCTCGACGCCACCACCCACGCTTCACGCCGATGGGCGACGGCCTGGTCCAGACCGTCGTCGTCCGCGACCCGACCGATCGCCGCCAGGTCGGGCTCGTGCGGGCCCACCTGGCGTCCGAGGCCGACCGTTTCGCGGCGGGGACCACGGCGACCCGGCCCACATCCACGGCGCCGCCATGCCCGGGCTGGCCGACCTGGAGGACGGCGCGGCCCGCATCGAGATCGCCGACGCGGAGGTGCCCGCCGGCGCCCGGATCACCTACGCGACAGCAGACCCCGCGCTGGTGCGGGCATTGCACAGGTGGGGCCGGGCACAGGTGGCGGACCACGGTTCTGGTGGCTCCTCGTAGCGATCTGGTGACTGACAGCGACCATCGTCCGGACTGCCGGTCCGCACCGATAGTTTCGGCTGAAGGACTCGACGTGAGGTTCTGCGCGTGGTCGATGTGCGCGAGGGCAAGCCAGAGGACACGCCCCGGCGGCGCCGCCGGCCGCGGGCGCGCTGGCTCTGGCTCGCCGTGCCGGTGGTGCTGGTGGTCGGGGGCGCGGCGGTCGCCGTCCTGGCGTTGCGCGACCCCGCCCGGCCGGTGTCGGTCGACGAGGCCGTGGCCCGCTACCGGGCGGCCGGCGACCACGGGTCCGGCGGGGAGGCCGCCGGCCTCGATGCCGTGCCCCCCGGCGTCTACCGCTACGCCACGCAGGGGTCCGAGGGGGTCGACGCCCTCCACGGCAGCACCCACACCTTCCCGGACGTGACCACCGTGACCGTGTCGCCCGCCGCCCGGCATTGCCTGGCCGCCCGGTGGGACGCCCTGGCCCAGCGCTGGGACAGCGAGGTGCTGTGCCCCGGCCCCGGCGGCGCCTGGGATCTGACGACGTTCGTGCAGTTCCACTCGTTCTTCAACCAGGACGAGGAGCGCTCCTCCACCTGCGACGCCCCCGGCTACGTCCCGGCCGGCAGCGACCGCGGCACCACCCGGTTCACCTGCCACAGCCCGCGGTCGAGCAACGGCGGGGCCAACGAACAGGCCGCCACCCGCCGGGTGATCGGCATCGCGTCGGTGCGGGTGGCCGGGGTCGACCGGCCGGCTGTCCACGTCCGCTACGCCGCCCGTGTGACCGGGGCCAACGCCGGGAATTGGACCCTCGACCGCTGGTATTCGCTCGACCGGTTCCCGCTGGTCGTGCGGGCCGACTACCGGGAGGCCACCGCCTCGCACACCGCCATCGGCACCGTCCACTACCACGAGAGCTACCGCACCACCCTGGCCGCCTGGGAGCCCCGGCGGTGAGGCGGCGCCGGCTGCCCGCCCCCGCCGTGGTCGCCGGCGCGTGGCTGGCCGGGTCGGTGCCGTTCGCCCACATCGCCGCCCGCCGCCGGGGTGTCGACCTGCGCCAGCAGGGCCGGGGCACCGTGTCGGGGAGCGCGCTGTACGAGGTCGCCGGGTTCGGGCCCCTGGCCGCGGCCGGCCTGTGCGACGTCGGCAAGGGCGCGGTCGGGCCGCTGCTCGCCGGACGGGACCGCCCGGTCCTGGCCGCGGTGGCCGCCACGGCCGGCATGGCCGGCCACAACTGGTCGCCGTGGCTCGGCGGGGCCGGCGGCCGGGGGGTGTCGGTGGCGCTGGGCGCCCTGACCGCCCAGGCCTGGCCGGGCACCGTGGTGCTGGCCGTCGGGCTGGCCGCCGGGCGCCTGTCCCGCCAGACCGGGCTGGGCACGCTGGTGGCGGCCGTCGCCCTGGTGCCCGTCGTGGCCCGCACCCACGGCCGGGGGGCGGCGCTGGCCGGCGCCGGCCTGGCCGGGACGATGATCGCCAAGCGGTTGGCCGGCAACCACCCGCCGGCCGAGCCGGGCTGGGCCACCTACGCCCACCGCCTGCTGTTCGACCACGACCCGGCCCCCCGGCCGGGCCGGCCGGCGGCGCTGCGGGAGGCGGCATGACGGTCACCGTGGTCACGGACAGCGCCGCGGCCCTGCCGCCCGAGGTCGCCGACCGCTACGGCGTCGAGGTGGTGCCGCTGTGGCTGCACATCGGCGACGACCGCTACCGGGACGGCGAGCTCGGCCTCGACGCCATGGTCGCCCGGTTCGACGAGCCGATCTCGACCGCCTCGCCCTCGCCCGGCGAGTTCGCGGTCGCCATCGCCGAGGCCAATCGGCGGGGCCCGGTGCTGGTCCTGACCGTGGCCGGCGGCATCTCGTCCACCCACGACGCCGCGGTCATGGCGGCCAAGCTCGTCGGCGACGACGTGGCCGCCGCCCCGGGCCGGGTCGAGGGCCGGGACGTGGCGGTGATCGACACCGGCACCGCGGCCGGCGCCCAGGCGCTGGTCGTGCTGGCCGCCGCCCGCCGCGCGGCCGAGGGCGGCGACCTGGCGGCGACGGCGGCCGCGGCCGAGCGGGCCGCCGGGGCGGTGCGGCTGGTGGCGACGGTGGCCGACCTCGACCGGCTGGCCCAGTCCGGCCGGGTGCCCGACGCCGCCCGCTGGATCGGCGACCGGCTGCGGATGCGGCCGATCTTCGAGTTCCGCGACGGCCGGGCCCGGCCCCTCCGGCCGGCGTTCTCCGCCGAGGCGGCCCGGGCCCGCATCGTGGCCCGCTGCGCCGCCGGCGCCGCCCCCGGCGCCCGGCTGCACGTGAGCGTGTTGCACGCGCTGGACGAGGATGCGGCCGCGCGCCTCGTCGACCTGGTGACGCCGCTCGGCCCGGAGACGCTGATGGTGGGGCCGTTCAGCCCGGTGATGGTGGCCCACACCGGCCGGGGCCTGGCCGGCCTCGCCTGGTGGTGGGAGCCGGGGGCGGAGCCGTGACCGGCGCCGTCGACACCGGCCTGACCACCGCCGACGGCCTGCGCCTGGCCGCCCGCTGGCACCGGCCGGCGCCGGCGCTGTCGGGCAGCGACGGCGTCGGGGTCGTGGTCGTCCACGGCTTCTGCGCCGGCCAGGACGTCCCCGACGTCCGGGCGGTCGCCGCCCGCCTGGTCGACGCCGGCCACCCGGTCCTCACCTTCGACCTGCGGGGCCACGGGCGGTCGGAGGGGGAGTGCACCCTCGGCTGGCGGGAGCGGTTCGACGTCGACGCCGCGGTGGCCGCGGCGCGGGCCGACCACGACGTGGTGGTCGTCGTGGGCGCGTCGATGGGTGGCATCGCCGTGCTCGACCACCTGGCCACCGCGGCCGGCGGGCCGACGGGCGCCGAGGCCGACGCCGCGGTGACGGTGGCCACCCCGGCCGGCTGGGGCGTGCCCCGGAACGTCACCGGCGTCATGGCCGTGTTCGCGACCCAGACCCCGCCGGGCCGGGCCCTGCTCGCCCGGCGCACCGGCACCCGGGTCGCCGTCCGCCCGCCCCGGGGCGCGCCGCCGGTCGAGCGCATCCGGCTGGTGCGACGCCCGGTGGCGGTGGTCCACGGGCTGGCCGACCGGTTCATCGCCCCGGCCGCCGCCCACGCCCTCTACGCCGCCGCCCCCGAGCCCCGACGCCTGGCGCTGGTCCCGGGGATGGGCCACGGCTACACCCGGGCCGCCGTCCCCGCGGTGGCGGAGGCCGTGGCCTGGGCGCTCGGGGCGGTGTCGCCCACGCCGGAGCCGGGCCCGTGAGCCGGGCCGACGACCTGGTCCCCTCGGGCGGGGGCGCCGCCTGGGCCGGCGGCGGGCGGCGGCCGCTCAACCAGTTGCTGGTCGGCCAGGCGGTGTCGTCGCTCGGCGACTGGATGGGCACGGTGGCGCTGATGGCGCTGGTGCTCGAGCTCACGGGATCGGCGACCGCGGTGGGCGGGGTGCTGGTGCTGCGGCTGGCGCCGACCGTGGTGGCCGGTCCGCTGGCGGCCCGCCTGGTGGTGCGCTGGAGCCGGCGGCGGATCATGCTGGCCACCGACGCCGTGCGCATCCCGTTGGTGGCGGTGCTGCCGTGGGTGGCCCGGCTGTGGTGGGTCTACGCCTGCGCGTTCCTGGTCGAGCTGGCCGGGATGGTGTTCCTCCCGGCCCGGGACGCCCTCGTGCCCGACCTGGTCGACGACGGCGACGACCTCGCCATGGCCAACGGGCTGGTGCTGGGCACGTCGTACGGCATGATCCCCGTGGGGGCGGCGCTCTACGCGGTGGTGGCCGCCTCGGCGGGGGCCGACAACGGGCTGGCCGTGGCCCGCTGGGTGTTCGCCGTCGACGCCGTGACCTTCGCCGTCTCGTGGTGGGCGATCGCCCACCTGCCCGAGACCGGGGCGGCGACGACGGCGGCGGGGGACGGCGAGGCCGACGGGGCCGACGGGGCCGACGGGGCCGAGGGCGGCTTCCGGGCCGCCCTGCGCCTGCCGCTGGTGCGGCGGCTGGCCCCGACCGCGGCGGCGGTGGCGCTGGGCCTCGGCGCGCTGTTCTCCATCGGCATCCTGTGGGTGCGGGACGTGCTGCACGCCAGCGACCCCGAGTTCGGCCTGCTGGTGGCGTGCTTCGGCGTGGGCGCGGCCGGGGGGCTGGGGGTGCTGCGCCGCATCGAGCGCCGGGACCTCCAGACCGTCCGCACCGCCATCGTGGCCCAGGGCGCGGTGGTGGCGACGATGAGCCTGGCGCCCACGATCGGGCTGGCCCTGCTGGGGGCGCTGGCGTTCGGCGGGCTGTCGGCGCTGATCCTGGCCCTGGCCATGGAGCTGCTGCAGTCGAGCCTCGCCGGCCGCCAGCGGGTGCTGGCGTTCACGGCCTTCCACGTCGTGATCCGGGGCGGCCTGGCCCTGGCCGCGCTGGCCGCGGGGCTGGCGGCCGACCTGCTGGACCGGGGGAGCGGCGCGGTCGTCGCCCACCTGGCGTCGACGCAGGTGATCCTCCTGGCGAGCGGCCTGCTGGTGATGGTGGTCGGTCTGGTGACCGTGCGACCCGCCGGCGTGGCCGACTCGCGCCGCTGAGCGGCGACGCCACCGCGCCCACCCCGACCGCAACGCGATTGCCATCTGGCGCGGGGCGTAAGGCTGACGCCCGCCGGGCATCGTGGTCGGTGGGGAGGGTCACAGAAGGGGTGACCATGGCTGGAACCGACGACCGCGACGACGACCGCCTACCCGGCCGGGCGCGCCGCCACGCCGACGACGGCACACGTTCCCGGGACGAGCCCGCCGGGGACGGCGCCGACGACGAGATCGAGGCCGTGACCCGGCTGATGGGCTACCTCCGCAGCGACGAGACCTAGTCGACGGCAGGCTCGGGCGCCGGCTCCGGGGCCCGGGACGTCATGCCGACCAGCACGACCGCGGCCACCGCCGCCTCGGCGAACAGCACCAGGTCGGCGGGCAGCCGGAAGCGGATGCGCGGGAAGAACGCGGCGGTGACCAGGCCGAACGCCAGGTACCAGCCGACCAGCATGATCTCGATCGAGCTGGGCCGCCGCCGCCGGGACAGGGCGAAGCGGACGATCACCAGCGCCAGCAGCGGGTAGTAGGTGAGGGCCACGGCCAGGTCCCGGGCGGGCGAGGCCGACTCGTCGGTGGCCAGCTGGTCCCGGAAGCCGAAGTGGTGGACGACCTTGCGCACGTACAGCGACGCGGCGTCGCCGGGGTTGGCCTTGATCCAGTCGATGGCCGCGTTCCGGTAGTAGTCGCTGGTCTCGACCTCGTCGAGGCCCCGGCGCTCGGCGCTGTCGATGTAGCGGGAGATGTCGGCGTTGACCCCGGTGTCGGGCCCGGCGTTCTCGCTGTTGCCGAGCAGCAGGTTGACGCCGTCGTCGGTGGCGACGGGGATGAACGCGTTCATCTGCACGGTGTTGCGGATCGCCCAGCCGATGGGCAGCACGGCGGCCGCGGCCACGGCGAGGGCGAGGATGCGCCACCCGGCCCGGCCCGCCGTGACGAGCAGCCAGATGAGGACGGCCACGAACGCGGTGGCCAGGGTGGGCACGGTCAGCAGCAGCAGGCTGAACAGGAGGCCGGTCAGCGCCGCCTGCCGCCCGGGGCGAGGGCTGTCGGGAATGCCGGTGGCGGCGACCAGGCCCCACAGGAGGAGAGCCCCGCCCATGATCTGGGGGTAGAGGGTGGAGGCGGTGTAGATGGCGACGGGGCACACGGCGATGACGATGGCGGCCAGCGCCCCGGCGGCCGGACCGGCGACGCGCCGGGCCAGCCGGGAGCCGCCGTAGACGCAGGCCCCGAGCAGGGCGACGTTGATGAACTTGAGCCCGACGATGCCGAGGCCCAGCCACCGGCCCGCGGCCAGCAGGAAGGGCCAGGCCGGCGGCTTGTAGGCGGTGGGCCCGACCCCGTCGAGGGAGTATTGGTGGCGGTGGACGAGGTTGTCCACGATGTCCATGTACTGCCGCTCGTCGTGGTACCGCAGGCTGGCACCCTGGTGGATGGCCAACCCGGCCGACACGACGACGGCGAACCCGACGGCGACCGCGACGATGACGTTGGCGTGCGCCGCCACCCAGCCGACGACCCAACGCAGGGTGCCGCCCAGGCCACGCTCGCGTGAATCCGCTGCCCGCATGGTGCCGCACATGATGTGACGCGTACCCCGACCACGGCAAGTGGCGGGACCGACTCAGCTCAGATGTGCAGCCCGCACTCCGTCTTGTCGCGCCCTGCCCAGCGGCCCGAGCGGGCGTCGCCGGGGTCGTTGGGCAGGAAGGTGCAGGGCTGGCAGCCGATGGAGGTGTAGCCCTGGGACAGCAGCGGGTTGACCGGCACGTCGTGGTCGGCGATGTAGCCGTCGACGTCGAGGTCTGACCAGGTGGCGATGGGGTTGACCTTGACCAGTCCCCGCAGGTCGCGGGCGACGATGGGGGCGGTGGCCCGGGTCTCGGCCTCGGCCCGGCGCAGGCCGCTCATCCACGCCGCCTTGCCGGCCAGCGCCCGGTCGAGCTGGCCGACCTTGACGGCCGAGCAGCAGTTCTCGGGGTCGACCTTCCACAGCTCCTCGTCGTGGGGGGCGACCGTCATCATCCGCAGGTTCAACCCGTACCGGCGCCGCACCGCCTCGACCGTCTCCAGCGTCTCGGGGAAGTGGTAGCCGGTGTCGATGAACACCACCTCGATCCCCGGGTCGACCTTGGTGGCCAGGTCGATGACGACGGCGTCCTGCATCGACGCCGCCAGGCACAGGTGGGGGGCGAAGTGGTCGACGGCCCACTGGATGATCTTGGGCGCCGGCCAGTGCTCGAACTCGGCGTTCAGCTCCGCCAGCTCCTCGTCGTGGAAGGCGCGGACGGGCAGGGGAGGGGGCTCGACCAGGAAGCTCATCGTCGTGCGCTCTCCCTCACACGCCTGCGCACTCGCCGGCGCCGACCTCGGCCTCGTAGGGCCCGGTCTCGTCGTAGTCCACGTAGTACTCGGGCCCGTCCTCGGGGGTGGGGAAGACGTCGAGCTCCTTGAGCTCGGCCGCCAGTCCCTTGGCCCCGCCGGCCCGCTCCATCCAGTCCCGGAACGACTCGCCGGCCGTGCGCTCGTCGTGGAAGCGCCGCACGACCCGCACGGTGGCCTCGGGGGCGTTCTTGGCCGGCAGCCGCAACGCCTTGTCACCGAAGTGGACCTGCTCCTGGCCCACATAGCCGCCGAGCAGCATCTGGTAGCCGGGGGCCGAACGGCCGTGGGCCCGGCGCTCGGCGCCGAAGAAGCCGATGTCGGACGTGTGGTGCTGGCCGCAGCTGTTGGTGCAGCCGGAGATGTTGATGCGCAGCCCGCCGACCTCGGCCAGGCCCTCCTCCTCCAGCCGGTCGCCGATGGCGGCACCGAGGCCGCGGCTCTGGGTGACGGCCAGGTTGCACGTGTCGGCGCCGGGGCAGGTCACGACGTCCCGGACCAGCTCGGCGCCAGGCTCGGCCATGCCGATGGCGGCGAGCCGCTCGTGCAGGGCGGGCAGCTGCTCCTCGGTGAGGCCGCGGAAGGCCACGTTCTGCCGGTTGGTCAGCCGCACCTCGAGGCCCATCTCCCGCTGGATGGCGGCGAGGGCCCGGAACTGGTCGCTGGTCACGTCGCCGAGCCGGGCGTAGGCGATGGCGGACACGGTCCCCTTGGCCGCGCCCCGGACGACGTTGGTGTCGTCCCACTGCTCGAACGGGTCGCGCCGCCGGATCTGGACGGGCACGCCCTGGCCCATCGGCGTGGCCTCGACGTCGGCCGCCTTGCCGGCGGGGGCGTCGCCCAGCTTGTCGACCTCGGGCGGGATGCCGCCCGGCCACGACGACGAGCCGAGCAGCAGGCGCCGCTCCTTCATGATGCGGGCCTGGACGTCCTCCCAGCCGAGGGTGTCGACCAGCCACTTCATGCGGGCCCGCAGCTTGTTGTCGCGGTTGCCGTGGTTGTTGAACACCCGCAGGCAGGCCTCGATGGTGGGCATGAGGTCCTCGCGGGCGGTGAACTCCTCCAGCGCCAGCGCCGGATGGGGGTTGGCGCCGAGCCCGCCGGCGACGAACACCCGGAAGCCCTTCTCGACCGACCCGTCCTCCAGCGTGCGGGTGGTGGCGATGACGCCGACGTCGTTGAACATGGCCTGGCCGCAGTCGGTGGCGCAACCGGAGAAGTTGATCTTGAACTTGCGGGGCAGCCGCTGCCCGAGCGGGTTGCGGACGAAGTGGCGGTAGGCGGCCTCGGCCCAGGCGGTGACGTCGAGATGCTCGTGGGGGCAGGCGCCGGCGAGGTGGCAGCCCTGGACGTTGCGCACGGTGTCGCCGCAGGCCTCGCGGGTGGTCATGCCGACCGACCCGAGCTGGCGCATGATCTCGGGGACCTTCTCCAGCTGCACGTAGTGGAACTGGAGGTTCTGGCGGGTGGTGATGTGCCCCCAGCCCCGGGAGTAGGTGTCGGCCAGGTCGGCCATGAGGTCGAGCTGGTCGGGCAGCAGCCCGCCCCACGGGATCTTCACCCGCACCATCTGGTTGTGCCCGCCCTGGCGCTGCCCGTAGATGCCGTTGTTGAGCCGGAAGATGCGGAAGGCATCCTCCTCGATCTCGCCGCCCAGGTACTGGGCGAGCACGGTCTCGAACTTGGCAGCATCGGCGAGCTGTGCGGCATCGATCTCGCGCTGAGCCATGGCGTGCTCCGTTCGTGTGGCGGCGCCCCGTGGACTCCCCCGGCGAATGTATGACAAACCCGATGAGAGACCTCAGGGTTTCCGGGTCCAGTACATCGAAACCCGAGTGGGGGTGTCAACATTCCCGGAGGACGCGATCCGGCTACCGTCCGACCATCCGTGGTCGTGAGAGCGCGCAGCGTGACGGTCCGTCGTCGGCACTGATCTGTGGCACCGATGCGTGGCACCCCAACGTCCGCGCTATCTACGACACCGCCGCGCTCACCGGGATCGACGTTGACCCGCGGGACGCCTCGCTCTTGGGGGTCTGGCGACTCGTCGGCCGCCGCATGTCCTGTCTCCACTGCCACTGGTTGGAGCCGCTGGTTCGCTCGCGGCGGGGCTGGCTCTGTATCGCCCGCATGGTCCTGTGCTTCGGCACCCTGACACTGCTGCGAGCCCGGCGAGTGCGCGTCGTCTGGACGGTCCACAACGTCGTGAGCCACGACGGCCTTCATCCGCGCCTCGAGCGGATGGCGCAGGTCCTCATGGTCCGGTTGGCGTCGGCCCTCCACCTTCCCCACGAGGCGGTCGGGACCGATCTGCGTCGGCGACTGGGATCGGCCGTCGACCGCACGCCGACCGCGATCATCCCGCTGCCGACG
>DATFRN010000476.1:0-6831 GCA_035263165.1 Acidimicrobiales bacterium
CGGGTTCGACGATCGGGGCCTGCTCGCCCCGGGCTACCTGGCCGACGTCAACGTCATCGACCTCGACGCCCTGGCCATCGACGCCCCCGAGATCGTCTACGACCTGCCCGCGGGCGGCCGCCGGCTGATCCAGCGGGCCCGGGGCTATGCCGCCACCGTCAAGCGGGGCGAGGTCGTCCGGGAAGGCGGCGAGGCCACCGGAGCCCGCCCCGGTCGTCTGCTGCGGGGCGCCCAGCCGGCCCCCGCCGGCTGACCCTGCGGCGCGCGCCGCGCCTACCTGACACGTAAAACCCCGTCGGCCCGGCGGCAAGCCGCCGATAGCGTGGGACGTCATGGAGGTCCGCCTGCTCGGGCCCGTCGACATCATGGCCGACGACGGCTCGATCGTGGCGGTACCGGGCCAGAAGCTTCAGCATCTGCTGGCCGCGCTGGCCATCGAGCGCGGCCGGGTGGTCACGACCGACCGCCTGGTGTCGATCGTCTACGGCGAGGCCCCGCCCCGCCAGCCGGCCAACTCGCTCCAGGTGCTGGTCTCGCGCCTGCGCCGCAGCCTGCCGACCACCGGGGCCTCGGCCATCGAGACCACCGACGCCGGCTACCGGCTGGCGGCCGGGGAGGCGGTGCGCACCGACATCGAGCGGTTCAACACCCTGGTCGCGGCCGCCCGCTCGCTCATCGGCAACGGCGACAGCGACGACCACGACCCGGCGGGCGCGGGCGCCCACCTGCGTGACGCCCTCGACCTGGTCCGGGGCGAGCCGCTGGCCGGCCTGCCCGACGACGGCTGGGCCCGGGCCGAGAAGGCCCGCCTGAGCGAGGCCCAGATGGCCGCGGTCGAGGACCGCATCGACGCCGACCTGGCCGCCGGCGCCCACGCCGAGGTCGTCCCCGAGCTCGAGTCGCTCACGGGCGAGCACCCGCTGCGCGAGCGGCTGTGGTCCCTCCTCATGCTCGCCCTGTACCGGTCGGGTCGCCAGGGCGAGTCGCTGCGGGCGTTCGGTGAGGCCCGCCGGGTGCTGGTCGACGAGCTCGGCATCGAGCCCGGGCCCGAGCTGCGGCGGATGGAGGCCGCGGTGCTGGCCCAGGACCCCGAGCTGGGCGAGGCCCCGCCACCGCTGCCCGCCTCCCCCAACGGGAACGGGAACGGCAACGGCAACGGCAGCCGGAACGGCGCCGGCCGGCCGGCGCGGGCCCGGGGCAACGTCCCCCGCCCGCTCACCGCCTGCCTCGGCCGCGAGGACGAGCTGGCCGAGGTGCTCGAGCTGATCGCCGACCACCGGCTGGTCACGCTGGTCGGCCCGGGCGGCGCCGGCAAGACCCGCCTCGGCGTCGAGGTGGCCAACGCGCTGGCCCCCGCCACCCCCGACGGCGTGTGGCTGGTCGACCTGGCCGCCACGGCCGACGAGGCCGGCGTGCTGCTGGCCTTCGTGCGGGCGCTCGGCCTGGACGAGGCCGTGCTGGCCGGCAGCCCGGTGCCCCGGTCGGTCGACGAGGTGGCCGACGCCGTGGCCGAGCGCAGCATGGTGCTGCTGGTCGACAACTGCGAGCACATCGTCGACCACGTGGCCGGCCTGGCCGAGGTCCTGCTGGCCCGGTGCCCCGACCTGCGGGTCCTGGCCACCAGCCGGGAGACGCTGGGCGTCCCCGGCGAGTTCCTGTTCGTCGTGCCGCCGCTGCCGCTCGACTCGGCCGTCGCCCTGTTCCTCGAGCGCATGGCCGCCGGCGGCCGCACCGGCCCCCCGGCGGCCGAGCGGGACGAGGCCTGGCACGCGGCCGTGGCCGACATCTGCCAGCGCCTCGACGGCCTGCCCCTGGCGGTCGAGCTGGCCGCCGCCCGGGCCCGCCACCTCGACGTCGCCGACCTGGCCGCCCGGCTGGACCGGCGGTTCGACGTGCTGGTCGAGGGGCCCCGCACCGCCCAGCCCCGCCAGCGCACGCTGCGGGCCGTGGTCGACTGGAGCTACGAGCTGCTCGACGACGACGAGCGCCGGGTGTTCGAGCGGCTGTCGGTGTTCTCCGGCGGCGCCACGCTCGACGCCGCCCGGATCGTGGCCGCCGGCGACGGGGTCGGCGCCGGGATGGTCGAGGGCGTGCTCGGCCGGCTGGTCGACAAGTCCCTGGTCACGATGGACCGCTGCGCCACCGGCACCCGCTTCACCATGCTCCAGACCCTGGCCGACTACGCCGGCGAGCGGCTGGCCGAGCGGGGCGACGCCCCGGCCACCCACCGCCGCCACGCCACCTGGATCCACGACCTGACGGCCACGGTCGTCATCTCCACCCCCGAGGCGGGGCGCAGCGACCGGGTGCGGGCGGTCCAGGCCGAGGCGGCCAACCTCCACGCCGCCATCGGCTGGGCCCTGGTCACCGAGCCCGAGCTGGCCCTGCGGCTGGCGGCCAACCTCGGCTGGCACTGGTTCACCACCATGCAGGCGGGCCTGGCCTGGACGGTCCTGACCACCGCTCTGGTCCGGGCCCCCGAGGCCCCCGACGAGCTGGTGGCCCGGGCCCAGGCGCTGGCCGGCCTGGTCGGCACGCTGGCCGGCCGGCGCGAGGAGGCGCAGGCGATGTCGGCCGAGGCCGAGGTCATCGAGCGGCGCATCGCCGACCCCCGCCGGGTCGGCTGGTACTCGTTCCTCCAGGCCTCCCAGCGGGTGTTCTCCGCCGAGCCGAAGGACGCCCAGGACTGGCTCGACCGGGCCGAGGACCGCTTCCAGGGCGCCGGCGACGACCACGGCCTGTCGGCGGTGGCCTACCAGCGCGGCGTCGTGGCCGGGATGCTGGGCGACCTGGCCGAGGCCCGCCGGCTGCTGGAGGCCGCCCGCGACGCCTTCCGCCGCCTCGGGAACCACATGACGCTCATGGCGACGCTGGCCCGCCTCGGCGAGGTCGCCGAGCGGGACGGCCGCCCCGAGGACGCGTTCTCGGCCTGGGCCGAGCTGCGGGAGATGGCGGTCGAGGCGCAGGTCCCGGCCCTGGTCACGCTGGCCGCCGCCGGGATGGCCCTGGTGCGGGTCGACCTGGGCGACCGGGCCGGCGCCACCCGCCTGGCCGACGAGGCGATGGCCGGCAGCCTGGACGGGTTCTCCCCGGTGATCGGCGGCTACGCGCTGGCCGCGTGGGGCACCGCCCAGGCCGCCTACGGCGACTCGCTCGAGGGCGTGGAACGGGTCCAGGAGGCGGCCGGGCTGTTCAGCCGGGTCGGCTACCACGGCGGCGCGTCCGAGTGCTGGCGGCGGCTGGCCCGCATCAGCGTGGAGCGGGGCGACGCCGGCGACGCCGTCCGCTGCGCCGAGCAGGCCGTCGTCTGCGCCGAGAAGGGCCAGGACGTCTTCGCCCGCGACCAGGCCCACGCCTGCCTGGAGGCGGCCCGCCTGGCCCGCGAGGCCCACGACCCGGCCATCTAGGCCCGCCATGGGCCCCGAGGGGCCGTTACGGCGGTTGCAGGGCCTGACAGCCGCCTGCAACCGGCGTACAAGCGGCCGGGACGACGGTGCTCGCATGTTGTCGCGTTTCCTCTACCGCCTCGGGCGTCGCTGCGCCGCCCACCCGTTCCGCACCATGGGCGCCTGGCTGGTGCTCGCCGTCGCCATCTTCGGCCTCTCCTCCACGGTCGGCGGCGACCCGGTCAACGACTTCCGGGTCCCCGGTGTCGAGTCGCAGCACGCCCTCGACACGCTGAAGGTGCGCTTCCCCGAGTTCTCCGGCGCCTCCGGCCGGGTCGTCTTCCACGTCGACGCCGGCCGGATCGACGACGCCACCCACGCCCGGGCCGTGGAGCAGGCCGTCGCCCGCCTGCAGGACGACGCCGACGTCACCGTGGTCAGCGACCCGTTCGACCGCGCCGCGCCCACGGTCAGCCCCGACGGTCGCACCGCGTTCACGACCATCCAGTACGACGTGCTGACCCTCCAGGCCCGCCACTACGACGCCGTGGTCGACGACATCGCCGCCACCCGGGCGGCCGGCGTGCAGGCCGAGGTGTCGGGCGACATCGCGGGCGCGGCCGAGCAGGTCCAGGGCCAGGAGGGTCTCGGCCTGCTGGTGGCCGTCGTCGTCCTGCTCATCGCCTTCGGCTCGCTGATCGCCGCCGGCATCCCGCTGGCCACCGCCCTGATCGGGGTGGCCCTCGGCATCGCCGGGCTGGGGATCCTGGCCGGATTCACCAGCGTGCCCGACACCTCGCCGGTCCTGGCCATCATGATCGGCCTCGGCGTGGGCATCGACTACGCCCTGTTCGTCGTCACCCGCTTCCGCCAGCACCTCCACGAGGGGATGCCGGTGGCCGACGCCGCCGGCCGGGCCAACGCCACCGCCGGCCAGGCGGTGCTGTTCGCCGGGACCACCGTCGTGATCGCCATCGTCGGCCTGCTGCTGGCCGGCCTGCCCGCGGTGACCACGATGGGCTTCGCCGTGGCCATCTCGGTGGTGGTCGCCATGGCCATCGCCGTGACCCTGCTGCCCGGGCTGCTCGGGTGGGCCGGGCACCACATCGACCGCTGGACCGTCCGCCGCCGCAAGCCGGTCGGTGCTGCTGGGGCGGTCGGAACCGCCGGTGCCGCCCACGAGACCATCTCCGGCCGCTGGGCCCACCACGTCGGCCGCCGGCCCGCCCGCTACGCCGTGGGTGCGCTGGTGCTGCTGGTGGCCCTGGCCGCCCCGGTCCTGGCCCTGCGGGTCGGGTTCGCCGACGACGGCAACGCCGCCCCGGCCACCACCCAGCGGAAGGCCTACGACCTGACCACGGCCGCCTACGGGCCCGGGTTCAACGGACCGCTGACCGTGGTCGTGACCGGCATCGACGGCGGCGACGGCGTCACCCGGGTCCACGACGCCCTGGCGGGCACGCCCGGCATCGCCCGGGTCAGCCAGCCGCTGCCCAACGAGGCCGGCGACACGGCCGTGATGTTCGCCAGCCCCACGACGGCGCCCGGCGCCGTGGCCACGGCCCACCTGCTCGATCGGGTGCGGGGCGACGTCCTGCCGGCGGCGACCGCCGGCACCGGGGCCAGCGCGGAGGTCACGGGGTCGACGGCCTTCTTCGAGGACCTGTCGGTGCGCATCAGCGACCGGCTGCCGCTGTTCATCGCGGCGGTCGTGGCCCTGTCGTTCGTGCTGCTGATGATCGTGTTCCGGTCGCTGCTGGTGCCGCTGAAGGCGGCGGTCATGAACGTGCTGTCGATCGGGGCGGCCTACGGCGTGATCGTGGCCATCTTCCAGTGGGGCTGGGGCAAGGGGATCGTCGGCCTCGACGAGACCGTGCCGATCAACCCCTTCGTGCCGCTGATCATGTTCGCCATCCTGTTCGGGCTGTCGATGGACTACGAGGTGTTCCTCCTGTCCCGCATCCGGGAGGAGTGGCTGCGGACCGGCGACAGCCACACGTCGGTGGTCGACGGGCTGGGCGCCACCGCCCGGGTCATCACCTCGGCGGCCCTGATCATGATCAGCGTGTTCCTCGGCTTCGTGATGGCCGACGACGTGACGATCAAGATGTTCGGCGTGGGCCTGGCCACCGCCGTGCTGCTCGACGCCACCGTGGTCCGGATGGTCCTGGTGCCGGCGACGATGGCCCTGCTCGGCAACGCCAACTGGTGGCTGCCGCGCTGGCTGGACCGCCGGCTCCCCCACCTGGACCTGGAGGGCGGCGCCGACCCCGAGCCCGCCCCGGTCCCGACGGGCGGCGGCGAGGAGCGCGAGCTGGAGCCGGCCGGGGCGGGGACCCGGTGAGCGCCATCGTCGGGTGGTCGCCGTGCGGGTGCACGGCGACCGCCTCGCTGGCCGCCGGGCCGCTGCCGGCCCCGGCGATGGCCCTGCTGGCCACGATCGAGGACGTGGCCCGGGCGGCGGCGACCTACGCCCTCGTCGGACCGGCCGGTGAGGCGCCGCCCGAGCTGGCGCCCACCGCCGTGGCCGTGCGCTACCACGGCCCGGCCGCGGGCCGGCTGACGGCGGCGGCCGTCGTGCCCTGCGACCGCTCGCTGGCCGAGCGGGCCGGCGCCGACGGCGTCCTCCGGTTCTCCGTCGCCGTCGACGTCACCGCCGAGGACGGCGCCCGGGTGGCCACCGCCACGGTCCAGTGGCGGGCCCGGTTGGCGGGTCCCCCGGACGAGTCCGGCTGACCGGGGGGTCGCCGGACGCGTACCCTCGCCGGGGATGCCACCTGGGGACCGCACGACGGCTGAGGACACCGGCGACGACCTGGAGGCCCGCCTGGCCGACCCGGTGCTGGCGGCGGCCCGGGCCGAGGCCGCCCGGGCGCCGGCCGGGGACCCCCCGCCGGTGTGGGGGGCGCTGGTGCCCGACGCCCCGCTCGACGACGCCGCCGTCGAGGCCCGGGCCCGGGCGCTGCTGGACGCCATGTCCCAGCACGAGCGCATCGCGCTGCTGGCCGGGGACGGGCCGCTGGTCCGGGGCGTGCTCGACATGGCCCGCCACTACAACGAGACGCCCTACGTGGCCGGCGAGCTGCCCCGCCTGGGCGTGCCCGGCGTCCGCTTCAGCGACGGGCCCCGGGGCGTCGTCATGGGCCACGCCACCGCCTTCCCCGTGGCCCTGGCCCGGGCGGCCACCTTCGACCCCGAGCTGGAGGAGTGGGTGGGCGACGCCATCGGCGTCGAGTGCCGGGCGCTCGGCGCCAACCTGTTCGCCGGCGTGTGCGTCAACCTGCTGCGCCACCCGGCCTGGGGCCGGGCCCAGGAGTGCTTCGGTGAGGACCCCCACCTGGTGGGCGAGATGGGCGCCGCCCTGGTGCGGGGCAGCCAGCGCCACGTGATGGCGTGCGTCAAGCACTTCGCCGCCAACTCGATCGAGAACAGCCGTATGCGGGTC
>DATFRN010000477.1:0-8939 GCA_035263165.1 Acidimicrobiales bacterium
GCCGGCGCCATCCTCATGTTCGCCGAGCACCTCGACAACAAGGGCTCGATCATCAGCGACGACAACATCGGCGCCCTCATCGCCGCCATCGTCGTCGGGGTCTGCCTCGGCTACCTGCCCTGGAACTTCCACCCGGCCAAGATCTTCATGGGCGACGCCGGCGCGCTCACGCTGGGGCTGCTCATGGCCGCGTCCACGATCGCGATCGGCGGCAACACCGACGCCGAGGTCCGGGGCCAGACGTTCTTCTTCTTCGCCCCGCTGTTCCTGCCCCTCGTCATCCTGGGCGTCCCCATCGTCGACACGGTGTGGGCGCTGCTGCGCCGGGCCAAAGGCCGGGCCGGGCTGACCATCGCCGACAAGGGCCACCTCCATCACCGGCTGATGGCGCTGGGGCACGGGCAGCGCCGGGCGGTGCTCATCCTGTGGTCGTGGACCGCGTTGCTGTCGGGCGCGGTGCTGATCCCCGTGTACACCGGCGACGGCTGGTCGATCGCGCCGCTGGGCGCGGCCGCCTTCGGCCTGCTGCTGTACACCCTGTTCGCCCCCGGCTGGGCCGCCCGCCGGGGGAACGGCAACGGCCATGCCCCCGTCCCCGTCCCGGCCCGCGGGCCGGAGTTAGAGCGGGATCGGCCGACCAGATAGGGTGCCACCCCCGTGGGCCAAAGATCTGAATTTGGTCCTTCGCGAATCGTCCTGTAGATTGCGAAATCATTCACAAGGGGTCATCGCGACGAGGCGGTGCCTGACTTGCCAGGAGCGAACGGGGTGGTCGATCTCTCCGTCAAGCGTGAACTGAACAGGGGATCCGGGGACGCGCTCTCCACCGCGTTCGAGCTGTCGGTGACCCCCCTCGTGATGGGCCTCATCGGCTACGGCCTCGACCGCTGGCTCGGCACCCGCCCGTTCCTGATGATCGCCCTGTTCGTCTTCACCTTCGGCTACGAGATCTGGAAGCTCTTCAAGCGCTACGAGATGCGCATGGCCGAGCAGCAGGCCAAGGTCAAGGGCCTCCGCCCGGCGCCCGGCGCCGGCGGGCCGACGAAGGCGACCGGGCCGACCAACCCGACCGGGCCGGAGGGGCAGCCGTGAAGCTGACCGCCGCCGACCTGACCGCCCCGGTACCCGAGGCCCCCGCCGTCGAGCGCGAGCTGGCGTTCGACATGGCCAGGCACGGCCTGCTGGCCACGCCGCTCATCGTGCTGGCCGCCACCGTGATCTGGGGCCGCCAGGGCGCCTGGTCGGCGCTGGTGGCCGTGGCCGTCGTGCTGGTCAACCTCGTCCTCGCCGCCGTGTCGCTGTCGTGGGCCGCCCGCCGCTCGCTCACGCTGCTCATGGCCACGGCCTTCGCCGGCTTCGCCGTGCGCATGGGCCTCGTCACCGTGGTCGTCCTGGCGGTGCGCCACCAGCCCTGGATCGACCTGGTCGCCCTCGCGGTGACCATCCTCGTCACCCACCTCGGCCTCCTGTTCTGGGAGCTGAGGTACGTGTCCGCAACCCTCGCCTTCCCGGCGCTCAAGCCGGGGCACAAGGAGGCCGTGCAGTCGTGATCCTCGGGTTGGATTTCCCGCCGATCAGCCACCTCGTCGAGTGGCCCACGATCTTCGGCAGCGGGCCGTTCGCGGTGAACAAGGTCGTCCTGCTCATGTGGGCGTCGGTGGCGATCGTGTTCGCCGTCTACTTCATCGGCGGGCGCAAGCGCGAGCTGGTCCCGACCGGGGCGCAGAACCTGGCCGAGTCGACGATCGAGTTCATCGACGACCAGATCGTCATGCAGACGATGGGCGTGGAGGGGCTGCGGTTCACGCCCTTCCTGATGACGCTGTTCACGTTCATCTTCGTCTGCAACATCTGGGAGATCATCCCGGGCATCCAGATGCCGGTGACCGCCCGCATCGCCGTGCCGATCTTCCTCGCCCTGCTGGTCTACGTCATCTACAACTTCGTCGGCATCGTCCGGCAGGGGCCGATCAGCTACCTCAAGAACATCATGTTCATCCCCGGCGTGCCGTGGCCGATGTACATCCTGCTCACGCCGATCGAGCTGATCACGCGGTTCATCACCCAGCCGCTCAGCCTGGCGGTCCGGCTCTTCGCCAACCTGCTGGCCGGCCATCTGCTCCTCGTGAGCTTCGCCGTCATCACCCAGGCGCTGTTCGAGGCGACCGTGGTCGGGGCGGCCCTGCCGCTGGCGCTGCTGATCTTCCTCATGGGGTTCGAGGTCCTCGTCTCGTTCCTCCAGGCCTACATCTTCACGATTCTCGCCGCCGTCTACATCGACGCTGCGATGCATCCCCAGCACTGAGACAAACCCAAGGAGACACCACCGTGCTGCACACGCTTGCTCAGCAGGACCCGGGCGAGCTCGTCCAGGGCCTCACCGCCGTCGGACGCGGCATCGTCTACGGCGGGGCCGCCATCGGCCCCGGCATCGGCATCGGCCTCGTCGTCGGCAACGCCATCACCGCCATGGCCCGCCAGCCCGAGGCTGCCGGCATGGTCCGGACGACCATGTTCCTCGGCATCGCCTTCACCGAGGCGCTCGCCCTCTTCGGCTTCGTGCTGGCCTTCATCATCTCGGGCTGACAGGGAGGACCCCCGTGCGCATCCGCACACTGCTGGCGAGCCTGGCGCTCGCCGTCGTCGGGATCCTGGCGCTGGCCCCCGCGGCCCACGCCCAGGAAGGCGGCACCACCGACACCACGCTCTCCAAGGGCACCCAGGAGTGCATCGAGGCGGCCGAGAAGGCCGACAACCCCGATGCCTGCCAGGAGGCGCCCAACCTGATCCTGCCCGCCACCGACGAGCTCGTGTGGGGCGCGATCAGCTTCGTGGCGCTGTTCTTCCTGCTGCGCAAGTTCGCCTACCCGGCGATCAAGCAGGGCATGGAGAACCGCACCGAGCGCATCCGCAGCGACCTCGCCTCGGCCGACTCGGCCCGCTCCGAGGCCCAGACGGTCCTCGAGGACTACAAGGCCCAGCTGGCCGACAGTCGGGCCGAGGCCGGGCGCATCGTCGAGGAGGCCCGCCAGGCCGCCGACGCCATGAAGCGCGACCAGCAGTCCCGGCTCGAGTCCGAGCTGGCCGACCTGCGGGCCCGGGCGGTGGCCGACATCGACTCCGCCAAGGCCCAGGCCATGGCGGACCTGCGGGACGAGGTGGCCCAGCTGGCCGTCGGTGCCGCCGAGGCCGTGGTCCAGCGCAACCTCGACGCGAGCGCCCAGACCCAGCTCATCGAGGACTACATCAACCAGGTAGCGGCGCAGCGCTCGTGAGGAGTTGACGATGGCAGACGACCGCACGCTGGCCTACGCCGAGGCCCTGTTCCGGGTGGCCCGGGCCGAGGGCACCCTCGGCGAGGTGGAAGACGAGCTGTTCCGCTTCTCGCAGACCCTCCAGGGGTCCGACGAGCTGCGCGACGCGCTCACCGACCCGGCCATCCCCGTGGCCCGGCGCCAGCAGATCGTCGAGGACCTGCTCGGTGGCAAGGCGTCGCCGACCACCACCGCGCTGATCTCGCTGGTCGTCGGCACGGGCCGCGCCCGGGAGCTGCCCGGGATCATCCACGAGCTGGTCGAGCTGAGCGCGGCCGAGGCCAACAAGGCCGTGGCCGAGGTCCGCTCGGCCGTCCCCCTCACCGACGACCAGACCGAGCGCCTGGCCAAGGCCCTGGGCGAGGCCACGGGCCGCCAGGTGACGGTCAAGGTCGTCGTCGACCCGTCCGTGCTCGGCGGCGTCATCACCCAGGTGGGCGACACCGTCATCGACGGCTCGGTCCGCACCCGCCTCGAGCGGCTCCGCAAGGCCTTCTAGGAGAACGAGGAACACCGATGGCAGAGCTGACCATCAACACCGCCGACATCGCCGCCGCCCTGCGCAAGAACCTCGACGACTTCAGCCCCGACGTCGAGACCGCCCAGGTCGGCCGGGTCACCGAGGTGGGCGACGGCATCGCCTCGGTGTCGGGCCTGCCCGGCGCCGCGGTCAACGAGCTGCTCGAGTTCGAGAGCGGGGCCGTCGGCCTCGCCCTCAACCTCGACGAGGAGTCGATCGGCGCCGTGGTGCTGGGCGACGCCGCGGCCGTGAAGGAGGGCCAGGCGGTCAAGGCCACCGGGCGCATCCTGTCGGTGCCGGTGGGCGACGCCCTGCTCGGCCGGATCGTCGACGCCCTCGGCAACCCCATCGACGACAAGGGCCCCCTGGCCGGCGCCGAGCAGCGCCGCATGGAGATCCAGGCCCCCGGCATCATGGGCCGCCAGCCCGTGCACGAGCCGCTCCAGACCGGCATCAAGGCCATCGACGCCATGACCCCGGTCGGCCGGGGCCAGCGCGAGCTGATCATCGGCGACCGCAAGACCGGCAAGACCACGGTGGCGGTCGACACGATCCTCAACCAGCGCGGCCTCGGCGTGAAGTGCATCTACGTCGCCATCGGCCAGAAGGAGTCGACGGTGAAGAACACCGTCGCCACCCTGGAAGAGGCGGGCGCCATGGACTACACGGTGGTCGTGGTGGCCGGCGCGTCCGACCCCTCGCCGTTCAAGTACCTCGCCCCCTACGCCGGCTGCGCCATGGGCCAGCACTGGATGGAGAACGGCGAGCACGCCCTGGCCGTCTACGACGACCTGTCCAAGCAGGCCGAGGCCTACCGGCAGATCTCGCTGCTGCTACGCCGGCCGCCGGGCCGCGAGGCCTACCCGGGCGACGTCTTCTACCTGCACAGCCGCCTGCTGGAGCGGGCCGCCAAGCTGTCCGACGAGAACGGCGGCGGGTCGCTGACCGCCCTCCCGATCATCGAGACCAAGGCCGGCGACATCTCGGCCTACATCCCGACCAACGTGATCTCGATCACCGACGGCCAGATCTACCTGCAGGACGACCTGTTCAAGTCCGGCATCCGTCCCGCCTTCGACACCGGCCAGTCGGTGTCCCGGGTGGGCGGCGCCGCCCAGATCAAGGCGATGAAGAAGGCGGTGGGCACGCTCAAGGGCGACCTGTCCCAGTTCCGCGAGCTGGAGTCGTTCGCCGCCTTCGGGTCCGAGCTCGACAAGGTGTCCCAGGCCCAGCTGGACCGGGGCTACCGGCTGGTCGAGCTGCTCAAGCAGCCGCTGAACAGCCCGATGCCGGTCGAGGAGCAGGTGGTGTCGCTGTACGCCGGCACCCAGGGCTTCCTCGACCCCATCCCGGTGCCCGAGGTGCGGCGGTACGAGGCCGAGCTGATCGAGTGGTTCCGGGCCCGCCACGCCGACATCCTCGACGGCATCCGCAAGAGCGGCGACATCGAGGACGTGGACGGGTTCGAGGCCGCCCTGCGCGGCTTCGCCGAGCAGTTCGGCTGGGAGCAGGAGGCCGACGAGGCCGGCACCCCGTCCGACGAGGCCGTCGCCGACGAGGCGACCGCATAGTGGAGGTCCGCTAAGTGCCCGGCGGCAAGGAACGGGCGCTGCGCCGGCGCATCCGCTCGGTGCAGTCGACCAAGAAGATCACCAAGGCGATGGAGCTCATCGCCGCCAGCCGCATCCTCAAGGCCCAGCAGCAGGTGGCCGCCGCCCGCCCCTACAGCGAGCGGATCACCGATGTCATCCGCAACCTGGCCGCGGCCGGCGCCGGCGGGGGCTCGCCCCTGCTCGAGGAGCGCGACCGGATCGGCACCGTCGCCTACGTGGTGGTCGCCGCCGACCGGGGCCTGTCGGGCGCCTACAACAGCTCGGTGATCCGGGCCGC
Organism: Acidimicrobiales bacterium; assembly: GCA_035263165.1. Taxonomy (GTDB): domain Bacteria; phylum Actinomycetota; class Acidimicrobiia; order Acidimicrobiales; family VFJN01; genus ZC4RG19. The sequence goes on from DATFRN010000477.1 coordinate 5,725, forward strand.
CGAGCGGGCGATGCTGCGCCAGCAGGCCGAGGGCCGCCAGACCCGGCTCATCACCGTCGGCCGCAAGGCCGAGTCCTACTTCCGGTTCCGGGGCTGGACGATCGACCAGAACTACTCGGGCTTCCTCGACAGCCCGTCCTACGAGGACGCCAAGCTCGTGGCCGAGTACGTCACCACCCGGTTCGAGCGGGGCGACTACGACCTGGTCGAGATCGCCTACACCCAGTTCCTGTCGGCCGCCTCCCAGCGGGTCGTCGTCCGCCGGTTCGTGCCGCTCGACACCACCATGTTCGAGCAGGCCGCCGACGGGCCCCAGGGCGACTACGAGTTCGAGCCCGACCCCACCGAGATCCTCGACCGCCTGCTGCCCCGCTACGCCGAGGCGCGGCTCTACGCCGCCATGCTCGAGGGCGCGGCGTCGTTCTTCGCCGCCCAGCAGCGGGCGATGAAGTCGGCCACCGACAACGCCGAGGAACTCATCGTCAAGTACAGCCGGGCCATGAACCGGGCCCGCCAGGACGCCATCACCACCGAGATCATGGAGATCGTCGGCGGTGCCGAGGCCATGCGGGCCGCGCAGGTCGACGGCGGGGACATCCTCGTCGACCACGCCCTCCGGACCGCCGACGCCCTCGTCGACAGCCTCGCCGCCCCCCAGGTCTGACCAACAGGAGCCCCCGGACATGACCGTCACCGACACCACCAGCGACACCGGCGCCGGCGCGTCGCCCAAGCCGGGCAAGATCGTCGCCATCGCCGGCCCCGTGGTCGACGTCGAGTTCCCGCCCGACGCCGTCCCCGCGATCAACACCGCGCTCGAGATGACGATCGTCGTCGAGGGCGAGGGCGTCGACGTCCGGGCCGAGGTGGCCCAGCAGATCGGCGACTCGCGGGTGCGGGCCATCTGCCTCAAGCCGACCGACGGCCTGACCCGGGGCACCGAGGTCCGCAACCTCGGCACCGGCCTGAGCATGCCGGTGGGCGACGGGATGCTCGGCCACGTGACCAACGTGATCGGCCAGCCCCTCGACGTCCCCGAGCTCGACGCCGACAAGATCGACACCCACTGGGACATCCACCGCGAGGCCCCCGGCTTCGACGCCCTCGAGCCCCGCAAGGAGGTGTTCGAGACCGGCATCAAGGTCATCGACCTCCTCACCCCCTACCTCCGGGGCGGCAAGATCGGCCTGTTCGGCGGCGCCGGCGTGGGCAAGACCGTGCTCATCCAGGAGATGATCCGCCGGGTGGCCGAGCAGTTCGGCGGCGTGTCCGTGTTCGCCGGCGTGGGCGAGCGCACCCGGGAGGGCACCGACCTCTACCTGGAGATGAAGGAGTCGGGCGTCCTCGAGAAGGCCGCCCTGGTGTTCGGCCAGATGGACGAGCCGCCGGGCGTGCGCCTGCGGGTCGCCCTGTCCGCCCTGACCGTCGCCGAGTACTTCCGCGACGCCAAGGGCCAGGACGTGCTGCTGTTCGTCGACAACATCTTCCGCTTCGTGCAGGCGGGGTCCGAGGTGTCGACGCTGCTCGGCCGCATGCCCTCGGCCGTGGGCTACCAGCCCACCCTGGCCGACGAGATGGGCGAGCTGCAGGAGCGCATCACCTCGACCCGGGGCCGGTCGATCACGTCGCTGCAGGCCGTGTACGTGCCGGCCGACGACTACACCGACCCGGCGCCGTTCACCACCTTCACCCATCTCGACGCCACCACCGAGCTGTCCCGCGACATCGCCGCCCTCGGCATCTACCCCGCCGTGGACCCGCTGGCGTCGACCTCCACCATCCTCCAGCCCGACGTGGTCGGCGAGCGCCACTACGCCGTGGCCCGGCGGGTGCAGGAGATCCTCCAGCGCTACAAGGAGCTGCAGGACATCATCGCCATCCTCGGCCTCGACGAGCTGGCCGAGGAGGACAAGGTGACCGTGTCCCGGGCCCGCAAGATCCAGCGGTTCCTGTCCCAGCCGATGTTCGTGGCCGAGAACTTCACCGGCCTGCCGGGCATCTTCACGCCGGTGACCGAGACGGTCGAGTCGTTCGAGGCGCTGGTCAACGGCGACCTGGACGACCTGCCCGAGCAGGCGTTCCTCAACGTCGGCGGCGCCGACGACGCCCGGCGCAAGGCCGAGCAGCTGCGCCAGTCGGCGGGGGAGTGACCGGGCCGTGACCCTCCAGGTCGAGGTCGTCTCGCCGGAGCGGATCCTCTACTCCGGCGAGGCCGACAGCGTCATCGCCCGCACGGTCGGCGGCGGCGAGATCGCCTTCCTGACCGGCCACGCCCAGTTCGTGGGCGCGCTCGACATCGCCACGGTCACGATCCGGGCCGAGGCCGGCGACACCGTCCTCGCCGTGCACGGGGGGTTCGTCGAGGTCTCGCACGACACGGTGACCGTGCTGTCGGACGTGGCCGAGCTGGGCGACGACATCGACGTCGACCGGGCCGAGCAGGCCAAGAGCGAGGCCGAGCAGCGCCTGGCCCGCGACGAGGACGACGAGGCAGAGGCCGCGGTCCGCCGGGCGGACGTGCGTCTCACGGCGGCCAACGGCCCGGGTGGCACAGGCCACTGACGTCCACGAGGCACCGCCCGAGCTGAGGGGCGGCCACGCCCGGACGGGCGCGGTCCTGCTGACGGGGGCGGTCGTGCTGGCCGGGGCGGTCGCGGCGCTGTACGCGCTCACCCTCCGGCGCACCGGGGGGACGTACGTCTACACGCTCGACGACCCGGCCATCCACCTGGCGGTGGCCCGCCGGCTGGCGTACGACGGCACGTGGGGGGTGGTGGCCGGGCACTACGAGGCGGCCTCCTCGTCGCCGCTGTGGACCCTCATCCTGGCGCCGACCCAGTGGGTCGTCCGCGGCGCCGCGGGCGAGCAGGTGCCCCTGGTCCTCAACCTCGTGGCGGCCGCCTGGGTCCTGGCGCTGCTGCGCCGGGACATGCTGGCGCTGGTCGACACCGGCGCGGGGCGGGCGGCGCGGGCGGCGCGGGCGGTCGGGCTGGCGGCGGTGGCCGTCCTCGTGGCGGTCGTCCTGTTCCTGCCCGGCCTGGTGATGATCGGCATGGAGCACACGCTGCACATGGCGCTGGTGCTGGCCACCGCGCTGGCGGTCGAGGCCCGCTGGGTGCGCCCCGACGGGCGGGACGGCCGCTGGGCCCGGTGGGGGCCGTTCGTGCTGGCGTTCCTGGCCACCGCCGCCCGGGGCGAATCGACGTTCCTGGCCG
>DATFRN010000478.1:0-14536 GCA_035263165.1 Acidimicrobiales bacterium
GTAGCGCACCGCCACGCCTTGCCCCGGGGGTGAGCGCGGTGCACGGGGTGCTGCCGCCGCGGGGGTGAGCGCGGTCTACGGCGTGCTGCCGCCGCGGGGGTGAGCGCGGTCTACGGCGTGCTGCCGCCCCTGGGGTGAGCGCTCGTGGCCTGCGCCCATGGGGCGGGCTGCCACAGCTGCCGGGGCGGCGGGGGCGGTGGCGGCGGGGGTGGCGGCGGTTCCGCCGCGCTGCGGGCGAGGGGCGGCAGCTCGTCGCCCAGGTCGGCGCGGTAGCGCACGGCCACGCCCTTGCCCCGGCGCTTGCCCACGTACATGGCGCCGTCGGCCCGCCGCAGCAGCAGGTCGGGGGTGAGCGCCGGGTCGTCGCCCGACTCGACCACGCCGACGCTGGCGCCCACCGTCACCTGCCAGCCCTCGAACACGAACGGGTGGCCCAGCGCGGCCAGGATGCGCTGACCCACGAGGGCGGCGGGGAGGGAGGCGCCGTCGAGCAGCACGGCGAACTCGTCGCCGCCCAGCCGGGCCACGGTGTCGGTGCTGCGCACGCAGGCGCACAGGCGCTCGCCCACCGCCCGCAGCACGAGGTCGCCGGCGGTGTGGCCGAGGCGGTCGTTCACGGCCTTGAAGTCGTCGAGGTCGATGACCAGCAGCGCGAACGGGCGCTCGTGGACCCGGTGGCGCTCGACGGCGGTGCGCAGGCGCTCGCCGAACAGCGAGCGGTTGGCCAGGCCGGTGAGCGGGTCGTGGTGGGCCCGGTGGCTCAGCGCGGCCTGGGCGGTGGAGATCCGGTCGACCAGCGCGGCGTTCTGCACCGAGGTGATGGCCTGGCGGCCCAGCACGACGGCCAGCACGACGCCGACGCTCACGGCCTCGACCGCGTCCACCCGCCAGCCCATGACGACCTGGACGATGACCAGGGCGGCGGTGAAGGCGACGAGGCCGAGCGGCAGCAGCAGGTGGGCCAGCTCGGTGCGGTGGGTGGCCCGGCGGATGTGGGCGCCGTGGCGCTCGTCGACGCCGGTGAGGGCGGCCAGGGCGATGAGCAGCGGCCCGGCGATGAAGCCGGCGTTGGTGAGCGGCGGCATCGTGTCGCCGCCGCTGGCGATGATGTAGGCGAAGATGCTGTCGGAGACCGAGATGGCCACGAGCCCGCCGCCGAGCAGCGCCAGCTGGGTGCTGTACTGCTCGGGCACCCGCCGGGTCACCGCCAGCAGGCCGACGATCACCACGAGGATGAGGTCGGTGGCCGGGTAGGCGACGGCGGTGACGAACGCGGGGGCGGTGGGGGCGACCGAGTGGACCACCGTGCCGAGCGAGGTCGCCCAGGTGATGACGAAGAGCGAGCCGACCACGACCACGCCGTCGAGGAAGTAGACCTCGGAGCCGTGGCGCTGGCCCTCGCCCAGGAAGCGCCGGCGCCCGCCGGCCAGCGACAGCAGCGCCGGCAGGGCCATGACCGGCATGGTGAGGTAGCCGACGTCGGCGAGCGAGGGGCAGGGCAGCGGCGTGTCGGCCACGATCTGGTACCACGACCAGATCGCCTGGCCGATGCTCCAGCCGACCATGCCGACGGCCATGAACAGCCGCCAGGTGCGCTGGCTGCCGATGGTGCGCTGCGCGGTCAACCAGCAGGCGGCCGCGGCGAACACCCCCGCCGCCAGCTGCGCGGCGTCGTCGACGACGACGGCGGCGTGGGGGGTGAGCAGGGGCGTGCTGTCGAGCGCGATGACGGCCCCGACTGCCGCCGCCAGCCACACCAGCCTCGTCCCCAGCGACGTCGTCGTCATCGGCCCTCCCCGCCGAAACGACCGGTGGGGACCCCGTTGCCCCACCGTGATCGCCTCCCAGCGTAGTGCGTCAAGCACAGCCCCGCGGAGGGTGAATCTGCGACTGCCCCAGGTGTGGGGTCAATCCCCAACCCGGAGCCAGTGGAGCTGGGGGGAATCGAACCCCCGTCCGTCGAGCGGTCGCCGTTCGCGCTACGACCATTCCCGAGGTCTACGGCTCTACGGCTGCCGCACCGCCGGGTCGGTGGGCCTCGCTAGGAGGCCGCCGCCGGGGCTTTGCCCGGGGTCAGCGGTCTTTCCCGCCGCCAGCGGTCTTTCCCGCCGTCAACCACCGCTTCTGTTGCCGGGCTGCGATGGTCAGGCCCCGCGTGCCCTTGCGGGTCGCTGGTGCTCTCGTGACGCCTGGTTGTCAGGCGGCGAGGGCGTACTGCTTGTTGGCAGTTGGTGTTGTGCCCCGTTTAAGGAGTCTGAGCAACTCCGGTCGCACGATTCGGCTTCCGGTCCCGACGTCGAAACCGATCAGCCCCTTGTCAAACAGCCCGACCAGCCTACCGCCGCCAAAACGCGGCACGGCGCCGGCGACCGTGGCCCCTAGGCGGAGAGGGCACACGGTCGCCGGCGCAGCTCAGCGCCTCGACCCCCTGCCCCACGGGCGGATGTGGGCGGGGGTCGCCAGCGCGAGCCGTTCCTCAGCGGCCGCCGTGGTCGTCGGTGGCCGGATCGTCGGCCCCGTGGCCGCCGTGGTCGTCCACGCCGGCGGGGTCGTCGGCGCCGTGGCCGCCGTGGTCGTCCACGCCGTGGTCGTCGCCGGCGGGGTCGTCGGCGCCGCCGCGGCCGGAGCTGTCGACGGCGTCATCGGAATTGGCGCTGCCTGGTCCGGAATTGTCGACGCCGGGGCTGTCGTCGTCGTCGGCCCGGTCCTCGCCGGGCTCCTCGGCCCGCACGACCACGCCGTTCTCGATGCGGACGTCGGTGCCGGCGTCGTCGCGGATGCGGATCCGCTCCCGGACGGCGCCGTCCTCGATCTCCAGGTTCACCTGGACCCGGTCGCCGCCCCGGCGGAAGTCGACCTCGACCTCGCGGCCGGAGGCGACCTCGACCTCCGCCCGCCACCCGGGGGCGGGAGTGGCAGCCAGCACGTCCAGGCGGTTCGCCGAGACCGCGACGGTGACGCTGCCGGCACCGGCGGCCTGGACCACCCGGGTGGTGCCGGGCGCACTGGGGGCACCCGCCCCCGGGGCGGTGGTCGGCGCATCCACGCCGTGGTCGTCGACGGTCGTGCTCGTGGGATGGTCGTCGGCGCCGCGGGCCGACGCGATCGGCAGCAGCGACTGGGCGGGACCGAGCCCGGCGACGAGCGCCGCGCTGCCGGCCACGATGCCGGCGGCGACCCCGATGCGCGTCTTGGAGCGGGAGAAGTTCATGGGAGGGTGTCCTTTGGGGGTGTCGTGCGTTTGCACCCCGGACACTGCGGGACCCGGCGCTAAAGGCACACCGCCTGTCACATAAGGGGCGGCTAAGACCTCATCCCGGGTGTCTTAACCCGGAGACCCCTTGCCGCTCCCGCCGCCGGACGGGTTCTCGTCTATCCGGCGCTGGGGCCCGCCCGCCCACCAGGCGTCGATGCGGCTGCGTCCCCCCGGGCCCTCGAACTCGACCCGCCAGCCGTTGTTGTCGCCCGGGCCGCTGCGGGTCAGCGCGTAGCCGGGGTTGGGGACGCCCGAGACCAGGCGCACCGCCGTGGGCGAGAAGCTGATCGTCACCGTCCCACCGTTCAGGTGGTACGTCCTCGTGATCGGCCGGGCCGGCTCGGGCGCCGGGCTGGTGGCGGCCGGCCCCGGTGCGGCGGTGGTGGCGCCCGGCCCGTCACCGCCCGACGGCTGGGTGCCGGCCGGCGCGCCGCCACCACCCGCGGTCCCCGGGCCGGTGGCGGCCGGACCGGGGGCGGCGGTGGTCGTGGGGGGCCGGCCGCTGGTCGACGACCGGCCCGGGGCCTCGGTGGTGCTGCTGCCGGCCAGCGCCGCGTCGATCTGGGCGGCCGACAGCGTCGAGGACTGCTTGTCGGTCACCTGGTCGCCGATGAGGCCCACGCCTTGCCAGGCGACCACCGTGGCGACGACCGCGGCGGCGAGCCAGGCGACGCCGAACGCGAAGAACCGCCGCACCGCTCCATCATCGCGTCGGTTCCCTAGGGCGGCCCAAACCCCGCCCTAAGCCTCCGTAAACCGCGCTCGGTGGCTGCCGATCGGTGGCGTGGAGGCGCACGTCACGGCGTACCGTGGCGCCCGTGGCCGCCGTGCTCGTCGTCGAGGACGACCAACCCATCCGGGAATCGCTGGCCCGCGGCCTCGTCGCCGCGGGCCACGTCGTGCGCAGCGAGGCGACCGGCGCGGCCGCCCTGGCCGCCGCGGTCGACTGGCGGCCCGACGTGGTCGTGCTCGACCTCGGGCTGCCCGACATCGACGGCGCCGACGTCCTGGTGATGCTGCGGGGCCTGTCGCCGGTGCCGGTGATCGTGGCCACCGCCCGCGACGACGAGGCCGAGATCGTCCGCCTGCTCGACCGGGGCGCCGACGACTACGTCGTCAAGCCCTACTCGGCCGCCCAGCTCGAGGCCCGCATCCGGGCCGTGCTGCGCCGGGGCGAGTCGGCCCCGGCGGCGCCCGGCGACGACGAGGTGCGGGTGGGCGGCCTGGTGGTGGCGCCCGGCCGGCGGGAGGCCAGCGTCGAGGGCCGCCCCCTCGACCTCACCCGCCTCGAGTTCGATCTGCTGGCCCATCTGGCCCGGCGCAGCCCCGAGGTCGTGACCCGGCGCGAGCTGCTGGCCGAGGTGTGGCAGCAGCCCTACGGCGGGGGCGACAAGACCGTCGACGTCCACCTGTCCTGGCTGCGCCGCAAGCTGGGCGAGACGGGCACCGAGCCCCGTTACCTCCACACGGTGCGGGGCGTGGGCGTGAAGCTCGTCGCGCCCGCCGACGGCTGAGGCCGCCGCGCTGTGCGCCGCCGCATCGTGCTGGTCGTGCTGGCGACCACCAGCCTGGTGGTCGTCGCCTTCGCCCTGCCGCTCGGCGCGCTCGTGCGCTCGGTGGCCCGGGACCGGGCCGTGTCGGCCGCCCAGCGGGACGCCGCCTCGCTGGCGCCGGTGCTGGCCCTCGACGCCGGGTCGCCCGACGCGGTCGGCATCGCCATCGGCAACACCGCCACCGGCAACGACGGCCGGCTGACCGTGTGGCTGCCCGGCGGCGAGCGGGTGGGCGACCGAACCCCCGTCGACCCGGACGCGCTGGCGCTCGCCCGCCGGCAGCGGTCGTTCAGCCAGGTGAGCCACGACGGCATGAACCTGTACACCGCGGTCGTGACCGGGGACGACGGCACCTCGGTGGTCCGGGCCCGGATCCCCGCCTCGCTGCTCGACGAGGGCGTCCGCACGGCGTGGCTGGCGCTGGCCGGCGTGGCCGTCGTGCTGATCCTGGCGGCGGTGGTCATCGCGGACCGGCTCGCCCGCTCGGTGACCCGCGACGCCACCCACCTGGCCGGCACGGCCCGGGCGCTGGCCGCCGGCCAGGTCGAGGCCCGGGCCGACCCCGGCCCGACGCCCGAGCTGGCCGACGCGGCCCGCGCCCTCAACCTGCTGGCCGATCGCATCGACGAGCTGCGGGCGGCCGAGCGGGAGCGGGTGGCCGACCTGTCCCACCGGCTGCGGACGCCGCTCACCGCCCTGCGCCTCGACGCCGAGGCCGCCGGCGACCCGGCGCTCGTGGCCGACGTCGAGCGGTTGGAGACGGCGATCACCGAGCTGATCCGCAGCGCCCGCCGTCCGCTGCACGCCGGCGTGGTCGGCGTGGCCTGCGACCTGGCCGCCGTCACCCGCGAGCGGGCCCAGTTCTGGAGCGCGCTGGCCGAGGACGACGGCCGTGCCTGGACGCTCGACGTCGGCGTCGGCGCCGCCACCTGCGCCGTCCACCTGTCGGCCGAGGAGGCGGCGGCCGCCATCGACGCCCTGGTCGGCAACGTGTTCGCCCACACGCCCGAGGGCACCCCGTACGGCCTGGCCCTGGCGATCGAGGACGGCCGCGTCCAGCTGATGGTGGAGGACGCCGGGCCGGGCATCGCCTCGCCCGACGACGCGGTCGGCCGGGGCGCCACCCGGGCGGGGTCGACCGGGCTCGGCCTCGACATCGCCCGGCGGGCGGCGGAGGCGGCCGGCGGGGCGCTGGAGATCGGCCGCTCCGCCACCGGTGGCGCCCAGGTCCGGCTGGTCCTCCCGCTGCTGCGCCACCGGCTCCCGACCGCCTGACGGCGTCAGGACGCCGGCGCCCGGTCGGCGACGACCCGGGCCAGCTCCGCCGCCTCGCCGGGGTCGAAGGGCTCGCGCTGGGTGGCGAAGGTCATGGTGATCCCGATGCGGCCGACCCGCACGAGCAGCACGTCGAAGTACAGCGGGATGTGCAGGCCACCCCCGGACAGGCGCACGCTCACGCGGAACGCCACCGTCTCGTCGCCGACGTCCGGCACGTCGAGGCGGTCGAGCGAGGGGTCGCCCAACTCGACGCCCGGCCGGGCAGGCTGCTTGGCGAGCTCCCGGCGGAACGCCTGCTCGTAGCACCGGGGTGCGGCGTCGGACTGGTACACGTCCATCGTGCCTGCCGCCGATCTGGTCGACGGGGTGAACGTGACCTCGGCCGTGATCTCGGTGCTGTCGTCGGCGGTGGAGAACGTGGGCGACGCGGCCTTGGGGCTGTCCGAGTCGAGGCGGTCCGGGCTGACGTGGAGGCACCGGGCCACGTCGGCGTCGAATCCGGTGACCCCGGCGTCGTCGCCCTCGTCGACCGGCCCGGCGCGGAAGCCGGCGGGCAGGTCGTCGATCGTGAGCAGCATCCGCTTGGCGGCGGCCTCGTCGGCCCGCCGCTCGGCGGCCGTCCGGTCGTCGCCGTCGAGGTCGGCCTGCGTGGCGCAGGCGGTCAGCGCGGCGGCCGCCACCAGCAGGCAGGCCACGGCCCGTCGTGTGCGCATGCGTCCCTCGACCCTCCCCCAGCGCCCGCCGGCGGGTCGCAACCTAGCGCCGCCCACGCTGGCGGCGGACGACCTCCCCCAGCGCCCGGCTCAGGAGGCCGGCTGGGCCCCGAGGAGCGTGCGGCGGATCGGGTCCGTCGCGCCGTCCAGCGCGGCCAGGGCCTGCGTCAGGTGGCGGCTCTCGACCCGCGGCGCGGCGGAGGGGTCGCCGCTCTCGACGGCCGCCAGCAGGACCGCCCGGCGAGTCAGCTCCTTGATGAACGCGGCGCTCACGCCGTCGGTGGCGGCGACCAGCGGCTCCAGGTCGATGCCGGCGTCGAGCGCGGGCAGCTCGCGCAGGTAGAGGTCGAACAGGCGGGCGCGGCAGTCGCTGTCGGGGAGGCCGATCTCGACGGCCTGGTCGATCCGGCCGGGGCGCATCGCCAGCGCGGGCTCGAGCAGCTCGACCCGGTTGGTCGTGAGCACGAAGATCACGTCCGCGTCCTCGCCCAGCCCGTCCATCTCGTTGAGCAGCTGGAACAGCAGCGCGTTGGTGTCGTGTCCGGGCATGGTCCGCTCGTGGGCGATCAGGTCGACGTCCTCGACCACCACCATCGACGGCTGGAGGCTCCGGGCGAGAGCGACGGCCTGCCCGAGGGCCTGGATGCCGGGACCGCCGTTGATGACGACGGTCGTCCGCTCGGTCATCCGGCTGCGCAGGTAGGTGACCGACCAGGTCTTGCCGGTGCCCGGCGGCCCGTAGAGGAGCAGGCCCCGCTTGATGTGCCGGCCGCTGGCCCGCAGGGCCTCGGCGTAGGCGGAGATCCCGATCGTGTGGTCCTCGATGGCCAGCAGGTCGGCGTCGGGCAGGATGACCTGGCTGCGGTCGATCGGCGTCATCCGCAGGAAGTCGAGCCGGAACCGGCCGTGGGGCGTGAACGCGAACGACAGGGCCTGGCCCCGGTAGACGTTGAGCGCCTGCCGGCGGCGCCCCAGCTCGTCGAGGAACGCACGGGCCACCTGCGGGTCGGGCGCGAGGACCTCGAGGGTGAGCCGGGACTCGAAGTGCGACCGTTCGTCGCCGGCCATGACCATCACGGCGAGCGGGGTGTCCTCCCAGGTCCCGAGGTAGAGCGCCAGCTGGGCGCACGCCAGGCGGTCGTCGGGCCCGACAGGGAGGTTCAGGTAGTCGACCGGCATGGGTCGAGGGCTGGGGTAGCCCCAGTCGGCCATGCGATCGGTCGCGAGGGCGCCGAGCGAGAAGGCGCCGTACTGGCGGAGCCCGAGCGACAGCCCCACGACGCGCCAACCTCCCGATGCGTGCAGCTCGTCGAGGGCGAGCTGCACGTTGGGATGCTCCGCCGACTCGAGCGGCTCGGACAGCACCGGCAGGTCGTCGGGGTCGCGGCCGAGATGCTCGGTCAGCATCTGACGTACCGGTGACGAGCGCGCCGGCACCAGCCGGTTCATGCCGCTGACGAACTGCTGGAACTCCCGGGCGAACTCGCTCGGCTCGAACCGATCCGCCATGCGGCGAGACGATACGGGATGGGTCGCCCGCGCCGGCCGTCAGTTGACCTGGCGGTCGCGGCCCTCCCAGTACGGGGCCCGCAGCTTGAACTTCTGGAGCTTGCCCGTCGCCGTGCGCGGCAGGGTGTCGCGCAGCTCGACCGTGGTCGGGCACTTGAAGTGGGCCAGCCGCTCGCGGCAGTGGTCGATCAGGTCCCGCTCGCTCGCCGCCGTGTCGGGGGCGAGCACCACCAGCGCCTTGACCGTCTCGCCCCAGCGCTCGTCCGGCACGCCGATCACCGCCACCTCGGCCACCGCGGGGTGCGAGAACAGCGCGTCCTCCACCTCGATCGACGACACGTTCTCGCCGCCCGAGATGATCACGTCCTTCTTGCGGTCGGAGATGGTCAGGTAGCCGTCGTCGTAGCTGCCGCCGTCGCCGGTGTGGAACCACCCGCCCTCCAGCGCGTCGGCGCTGGCCTCGGGGTTGTCCCAGTAGCCCTCCAGCACCACGTTCGACCGGGCCAGCACCTCGCCGCCCTCGCTGGTCCGCAGGCTCACGCCGAGCGCCGGCGCCCCGGCCCGCACCAGGCGGGTGGCCCGGTCGGCGGGGGTCAGGTCGTCCCACTCCTCCCGGCGCCGGTTCATGGTCAGCAGCGGGGCGGTCTCGGTCAGGCCGTAGATCTGGATGAACTCCCAGCCCAGCTCGGTCTCCATGCGCTCGATGGTCCGGGTCGGGGGCGGGGCGCCGGCCACCACCATGCGCACCCGGTCGCGGCCGGGGATGGGGCCGTCCCAGGTGGTGGCGGCGTCGAGGATGGCGGCCACCACGGCGGGGGCGCCGCACATGAGGGTCACGCCGTGGCGCTCGACGCGGCGCAGGATCTCGGCCCCGTCCACCTTGCGCAACACGACCTGGCGGGCGCCCATGCCGGTCAGCGCGTAGGGCATGCCCCAGCCGTTGCAGTGGAACATCGGCAGCGTGTGCAGGTAGACGTCGCGGTCGCTCACCCCGGAGTGCCAGCCGAAGGTGGTGGCGTTGAGCCACAGCGTGCGGTGGGTGAGCTGCACGCCCTTGGGGCGGGCGGTCGTGCCGCTCGTGTAGTTGATCGTGCCGGTGGCGTCCTCGTCGGGCTCGGCCCACGGCTCGGGGTCGGCGGCGCCCGTGGGCCACAGCACCGGGTCGGTGTCGGCGCCCAGCACGAAGCGGTGCTTGGCGCCCACGCCGGCCAGCGCCTCGTCCAGCTCGGGGTCGACCAGGAGCACGCGGGCCCCCGAGTGCTCGACGATGTAGCCGACCTCCTCGGCGGTGAGGCGGAAGTTGATCGGCACCAGCACCCGCCCCCAGGCGCTCACGCCGAAGAACGACACCAGCAGGCGGGCGGCGTTGTGGGACACGATCGCCACCCGCTCGCCCCGGCCCACGCCCATGACGTCGAGCGCGGCGGCCTGGGCCCGGGCCAGCTCGGCCACCCGCCGGTAGGTGAGCTCGCCCCACGGCGACGCCGGCTGGTCGGGCTCGTCGACCACCCCGATGCGGTCGGGATAGACCAGCTCGGCCCGCTCCAGCTGGTCTGCGATCGTCAAGGGCACGCGCATGAGACCTATCTTTCCTCGTTCCGTGGACGCATGTGGTTGGGAGTCAACCATTTACGTCCACGGAATGGGTCAGCTCCACAAGGTGACGTAGACCGGGGGGCGGAAGCGGGCCACGGGCACGCTGGCGTCGGCCCGGTGCATGGCGTGCATGGCGTCGGGCGTGTCGATGAATCGCCGCAGCTTGGTGGCCGACCGGGACCGGCGGTCGGGCGGCAGCGTGTTGGCGTACCACAGCAGGTCGAGCGGGGTGCCCTCCACCGGCAGGATGACCAGCCGACCGTGGTCGACGTCCTCGGCCACCAGGTGGGCGATGCCCGGGGCCACCCCCTCGCCCGCGGCGGCCGCTGTCCACGCTGCGTCCAGGTTGGGGAACACCCGCACCCGGGCGTCGGGCACCCGCAGGTGGGCCAGCAGGATGCCGGTCTCGGTGGCGGGGTCGGCGCCGCTGGCGTCGACCAGCCAGTCCTGGTGGGCCACGTCGGCGGGCTCGACCCGCTCGGCCCGGGCCAGCCGGTGCTCGGGCCCCGCCACCACCACGAGGCGGTGGCGCAGCATCGGGTGCGAGTCGAGGCCGCCCAGCCGGGGGCCGAGGCCCACGTCGGCCAGCCGCTCCATCAGCAGCGCCGGCATCTCCGTCGCGGTGGTGACCCCCAGCGTCGCCTCGACCGGGCCGTGGCGCTGGGTGAAGGCGGTGATCAGCGGCCGGGCCACGTACTCGGCCACCGTGCTGGTGGCCACCACCCGCAGCAGGTCGGGGGCGCCCTGGGCCCGGCGGACGGCGTCGGTGGCGTCGGCGGCCAGGTTGACCATCTGGCTGGCGATCGGCAGCACCCGCTGGCCGCCCGGCGTCAGCTCCATGCCCCCGCCGGTGCGCACGACCAGAGGATCGTCGAGGTGCTGTCGCAGCGCGGCCAGCGCCCCGGACACCGCCGGCTCGCTCACCCCGAGGACCGACGCCGCCGCCTTGACCGACCCCAGCCGGGCCACGAGGACGAACGCCTCGAGCTGGGTCAGGGTCACGGGTCAGTCCGCTGCGTACTAGCCACCCACCGACCGTATCGCCCGATAACCATTCGGTTATCCCGGCCTGGACGGCCCAGGCGACCCCGGGCACACTCCGGTCCGGGCGGGCCGCCGCGACCCGCCCGGAAATTCGAGGGGGTTCACGTGCAGACGCCCGCGCCGTTCGAGTACGAGAGGGCCAGCAGCGTCGACGACGCCCTGGCGCTCCTCGACCGCCACGGACCGGAGGCCCGGCTCGTCGCCGGCGGGCACAGCCTGCTGCCGATGATGAAGCTGCGGCTGGCCCGGCCCGAGGTCCTGATCGACATCAACGACCTCGCCGACGACCTCGGCTACATCAAGCTGGACGGCTCCGAGATCGCCATCGGGGCCATGACCCGCCACGCAGAGCTGCTCGACTCGCCGCTGCTGGCCGAGCACTACGCGATCTTCGCCGACGCCGAGCGGGTGATCGCCGACCCGGTGGTGCGCAACCGGGGCACGATCGGCGGCTCGTTCTGCCAGGCCGACCCGTCCGAGGACCTGGCCGCGGTGGGGTCCGCCCTCGGCGCCAGCCTGGTCGTCCGCTCCGCCGGTGGCAGCCGCACGGTGGCGGCCCGCGAGTTCCACTCGGGCCCCTACGAGACCGTGGTGGGCGACGCCGAGATCCTCACCGAGATCCGGGTGCCGCTGCGCCCCGGCGCCGGCAGCGCCTACGAGAAGGTCGAGCGGCGGGTGGGGGACTGGGCCATCGCCGCCGCCGGCGCCTTCGTCGCCCTCGACGGCGACACCGTCGCCGACGTCGGCATCGGGCTCACCGCGGTGGGCGCCGCCCACTTCTGCGCCCCGGCCGCCGAGGACGGCCTGCGGGGCCAGCCGGCGACCGAGGAGAACCTGGCCGCGGCCGCCGCAGCCGCGGCCGACGCCACCAACCCCGCGGCCGACCAGCGCGGCCCGGAGGACTACAAGCGCCACCTGGCGGGCGAGCTGACGCTGCGGGCCCTGCGCCGGTCCGTCGCCCGCGCCCGAGGAGAGGGAGCCTGACATGCAGGTCACGATGACCGTCAACGGGGAAGAGGTGACCCGCGACGTCGAGCCCCGGCTGCTGCTGGTCCACTTCGTGCGCGACCACCTGGGCCTGACCGGGACCCACTGGGGCTGCGACACGTCCAACTGCGGCGCCTGCGTGCTGTGGATGGACGGCGAGCCGGTCAAGAGCTGCACGGTGCTGGCCGCCATGGCGGCGGGCCGCACCATCCGCACCGTCGAGGACCTCGACAGCGGCGGCGAGCTCGACCCCATCCAGCAGGGGTTCATGGAGTGCCACGGCCTCCAGTGCGGCTTCTGCACCCCCGGCATGCTGATGACCAGCCGGGCGCTGCTCGACGCCAACCCCGACCCGTCCGAGGCCGAGATCCGCGAGGCGATCTCCGGCCAGTTCTGCCGCTGCACCGGCTACGAGAACATCGTCCGCTCGGTCCGCTGGGCGGCCGAGCACCCCGACGGCTCGGCCGGCGACGCTGCGCCCGCCGACGAGGGCGAGGAGGTGTCCGCATGACCGCCACCGAGAGCGCACCGCTGAGCGGCGCCGGCAACCCGATCGGCTTCGGCCGCATGCTGCGCAAGGAGGACGCCCGCTTCCTGCGCGGCCAGGGCCGCTACCTCGACGACGTCCAGCTGCCCGGGATGCTGCACGGGGCCATCCTCCGCAGCCCCTACGCCCACGCCCGCATCGTCTCGATCGACACCGCGGCGGCCGAGGCCCACCCCAAGGTCCACGCGGTCATCACCGGCGCCGTGCTGGAGACCCTGGGCCTGGCCTGGATGCCGACGCTGTCGGGCGACGTCGAGGCTGTGCTGGCCACCGACAAGGTGCGCTTCCAGGGCCAGGAGGTGGCCTTCGTGGTGGCCGAGGACCGCTACGCGGCCCGCGACGCCCTCGAGCTCATCGACGTCGAGTACGAGCCGCTCACCCCGGTCATGGACGGCCGCAAGGCGCTCGACCCCGACGCCCCGGTCATCCGCGACGACCTGGAGGGCAAGGCCGACAACCACATCTTCGACTGGGAGTCGGGCGACGCCGCCGCCTGCGACGCCGTGTTCGGCGCGGCCGAGGTGGTCGTGGCCCAGGACATGCTCTACCCCCGGTCGCACCCGGCGCCGCTCGAGACCTGCGGCTCGATCGCCCACATGGACAAGGTGACCGGCAAGCTCACCGCCTGGATCACCAGCCAGGCGCCCCACGCCCACCGCACCGTCTACGCGCTGGTGGCGGGCCTGCCCGAGCACAAGATCCAGGTGATCTCGCCCGACATCGGCGGCGGGTTCGGCAACAAGGTGCCGATCTACCCCGGCTACGTGCTGGTCGTGGTGGGCTCGATCGTGACCGGCAAGCCGGTCAAGTGGGTCGAGGACCGCTCGGAGAACCTGATGTCGACCGGGTTCGCCCGGGACTACCACATGCACGGCGAGATCGCCGCCACCCGGGAGGGGAAGATCACCGGCCTGCGGGTCGACGTCATCGCCGACCACGGGGCGTTCAACGCCAGCGCCAACCCGACCAAGTTCCCGGCCGGGTTCTTCAACATCTTCACCGGCAGCTACGACCTGGAGGCCGCCCACTGCAAGGTGACCGGCGTCTACAGCAACAAGGCGCCGGGCGGCGTGGCCTACGCCTGCTCGTTCCGGATCACCGAGGCGGTGTACCTGGTCGAGCGCATGGTCGACGTGCTGGCCGACGAGCTGGGCGTCGACCCCGCCGAGCTGCGGATGAAGAACCTGCTGCGGCCCGAGCAGTTCCCCTACCTGTCCAAGACGGGCTGGGAGTACGACTCGGGCGACTACCCACGGGCGCTCCAGTCCACGCTCGACCTGGCCGGCTACGACGAGCTGCGCCGGGAGCAGGCCGAGAAGCGGGCCCGGGGCGAGCTCATGGGCATCGGGCTCAGCTTCTTCACCGAGGGCGTCGGGGCCGGCCCCCGCAAGCACATGGACATCCTCGGCCTGGGCATGGCCGACGGCTGCGAGCTGCGGGTCCACCCCACCGGCAAGGCCGTGGTGCGGCTGTCGGTGCAGACCCAGGGCCAGGGCCACGAGACGACCTTCGCCCAGATCGTGGCCAGCCAGCTCGGCATCCCGCCCGAGGACATCGAGGTGGTCCACGGCGACACCGACCAGACGCCGTTCGGGCTGGGGACCTACGCGTCCCGGTCCACGCCGGTGTCGGGCGCCGCGGCGGCGATCGTGGCCCAGCGGGTGCGGGACAAGGCCCGGATCGTGGCCGCCGCCGCGCTGGAGTGCGCGCCGGAGGACCTGGAGTGGGAGCACGGCCGCTGGTTCGTGAAGGGCGACCCGTCACAGGGCAAGACCATCCAGGAGATCGCCCTGCTGGCCCACTCCAGCCTGGAGCTGCCCGAGGGGGTCGAGGGGCACCTCGACGCCAGCGCCGTCTACAACCCGCCCAACCTCACCTACCCGTTCGGGGCCTACCTGGCCGTGGTCGACGTCGACCCCGGCACCGGGCGGGTGACCGTGCGGCGGTTCGTCGCCACCGACGACTGCGGTCCCCGCATCAACCCGATGATCGTCGAGGGCCAGATCCACGGGGGCCTGGCCGACGGCGTCGGCATGGCGCTCATGGAGGCCAT
>DATFRN010000479.1:0-36251 GCA_035263165.1 Acidimicrobiales bacterium
CACCGCGACCCCCTACCCCCTCAGGTCCACGACCTAGCTCGGACACCCGAGACCGCACCCCCACCCCACCGCGACCCCATCCCCACCGAGACCGACGCCCCAGCCCAAGCGGCCGACCCCGCACCCCCACCCCACCGCGGCGCCGCGCCCGCTGAGGTCGACGCCCTGGCCCGGGCGGCGGTGCGGTGGGCCGCGGCGTGGCCGTGGTCCCGGCTGCGGGCCGAGCCGGCCGCGTTCGACGTGCCGTGGCTCGACCGCACGCCGGCGCTGGCGGCGTGGATGGACGACGGCATGTGGGCCCGCTGGCTCCTCTCGGCCCTCCCCCACGCCGACGACCTGCGGGCGGCCGTCCACAGCCTGCTGTGCGAGCGGCTGGCGGCGGCGGTCGACGAGGTGGCGACGCCGTCGTGCGGCGGTGCCGGGCCGTGCTGACCACCTTGGCAAGATGGGCCCATGCGCATCCGGCTGGCCTCGGCCGACGACGCCCGGGCCGTCCGGGACGTCTACGCCCCCGTGGTCGAGTCGTCGGCCATCTCCTTCGAGCTCTCCGTGCCGTCCGTCGACGAGATGGCGGCGCGCATCGTGGGCCGCCAGCCCGCCTACCCCTGGCTGGTGGCCGAGTCCGAGGCCGACGGGGTCGTCGGCTACGCCTACGCAGGCCGCTTCTCGGGCCGGGCGGCCTACGACTGGTCGGTCGAGACCAGCGTCTACCTGGCCGAGGCCGCCCGCGGCCGCGGCGTGGGCCGGGCACTGTACGAGGTGCTGCTGGCGTTGCTGGCGGCCCAGGGCTACCGGCAGGCGATGGCGGGCATCGCGCTGCCCAACCCGGCCAGCGTGGCGCTCCACGAGCGGGTGGGCTTCGCGCCGGTGGGCGTCTACCGGGCCGCCGGGTGGAAGTTCGGCGCCTGGCACGACGTGGGTTGGTGGCAGCGGCCGCTGGCCGACGGCGAGGCGGGCGCTCAGCCGCCGGCGGGGACGCCGCTTCCGGTGACCGCGCTGCCCGCCGACGCTCGGATGGCGGCCGGGCTCAGCTGAGCCCCGGGCGGCACCGACGCCCAGTCGTAGAGCGACGCCCCGATGACGTCGGCGCCGCCGCCCGCCCTGGCCTTGCCGACCGCGGCGGCGAAGGCGGCCACCTCGCCGGGCGTGGTGGCGGGGCCCACGCCCCCGACGAGGTGGACCGGCGCGTCCGCCCCCAGGTGCCGGTGCAGCCGGGCGAGGTTGTCGTCGACATAGCGGGCCGGGTCCCGGAAGCCCGACGCCGGGGTGCGCAACGTCCAGTAGGCCATGGGCAGCCAGGCGTCGTAGTCCCGGGCCAGGCGCCGCCACGGGAAGTCCGGCCACAGTCCGGGGTTGACGACCTCGAGCTGCGTCGGCGGCGGCACGATCGCGCCCACGGGTCGGTCGTCGCCGACGTGGCTCCGCAGCCGGCGGGACAGGGCGACCAGCCGGTCGGAGCGGATGTCGTCCGCGGGTACGTCCCCGGTCCACTCGATGTCGACGCCGACGCCGTCGAACCGCTCCCCGCCGGCCTCGAACCGGGCGACGGCCCGGAGGAAGGAGAGGTCCCGATCGACGTCGCCGAACCGGGGCAGGTACCACCCGACGACCCGCATGTGCCGCTCGTGGGCCCGCCGCAGCAACGCGCCGGTCCGCTCCGGCTCGGCGACGGCGGGCAGCCCGGCCCCGGTGTCCCGCGCCGCCTGGAGATAGAGCGTGCGCACGCCGGCATCGGCCATGCGGTCGACCGCCTCGACCGCGACCGCACCGTGGTCGTACAGGTCGACCCAGGCCCCGAGCCCGCCGTACACGTCGGCGGCCCGCCGAGCCCGAACGACGGCGGCCGCGTCGCCACCGTCGATCCCATCGGCCCCGGGCTCGTTGCCCCCGCCCCACCCGGTGAACCGGGTGAGCGCCAGGACCGCGACCACGAGAGCCACGACACCGGCGCCGCGTCGGCGACGGGGCGCGGCACGCATCCGGGCACCCTACCGAGCGACCCCGCCGACCTCGCGGCACCCCCCCGGCCACGGGCCGCCCTCGGCCATGCCCCGAGCGCCCCCACCCAGCCACACCCCAGCCACGGGTCGCGCGCCGCCCCTGCGGGCGGTCAGCCCAATGCCCCCCGGTCCCGGGGCGACCTGGCCGACTCCAGTGCTGCCGACGGCGGTCAGCCCAACGCGCCCGGTCCCGCGGCGACCGAGCCAAGCCCGGCGCCGTGGGCGGCGGTCAGCCCAACGCGCCCTCGGCGCGGAGGGCGGCGCGGCGGGTGTCGTCGTAGCCCAGGACCTCCGCCAGCACCTCGTCCGTGTGCTGGCCCACGGTCGGCGCCTTGGTGGGTTGGGGCAACGCGGCGCCCTCGACCACCTTGATCGGCGACGGGAGCTGCTCCGCGCCCAGGGTCTCGCGGGGCAGCCAGCCCAGCCGGGCCTGGAACTGGGGGTCGCCGGCGAGCGTTCGGGGGGTGTTGACCGGGGCGATGGGGGTGTTGTGGTCGTCGCCGAAGGCGATCCATTCCTGGGTCGTCCTCGTCCGGAAGATGTCCCGCAGCTCGGCCTGCATCTCCCGGTTCCCCGGGGCGTGGTCGGCGATGCGGGCGCCGGGCCAGCGGTCGAACAGGTCCATCCTGCCGACGCCGGCGCAGAAGTTCTTCCAGAACGCCTGCTCCGACGCCTGGAACAGCACGAACCCGTCCTTGGACTCGTAGATCTGGTAGCGCACGCCGTGGCGCATGCCGGCGGTGCCCACGGCCCGGCGCTCGTAGTTGTCGGCCTTGTTGCCGGTCACCTCGGACTGGGGGCGCTCGTAGGCCTTCCAGCTCTCGCTGCGGTACCAGTCCATGGCGGCGGCGGCGTCGGACTGGGCGATCTCGAGCCGGCACCCCTCGCCCGTCGCCCGGGCTCGGATGATCCCGGCCAGGATCCCCAGCGCCCCGAACAGCGGGCCGGCGTGGATGCCCATCGACGGGTGCTCGGGGATGTAGGCGAACCCCTCGTCGTCGACGCCCGGGCTGACCAGTCCGGCCCAGGTGTCGTAGGCGACGCCGTGGCTCGGCATGTCCTTGTAGGGGCCGGTCATGCCGTAGCCCGAGATCGTGATGAACACCAGCGCCGGGTTCACCTCCCGCAGCGCCTCCCAGCCGAGGCCCCGGCGGTCGAGGCCGCCCGGGCGCATGGCCTCGACCACGGCGTCGGCCCCCCGCACCAGGTCGAGGAACGTGGCCCGCCCGCCCTCCGTGCGCAGGTCCAGCACCACCGATCGCTTGCCCCGGCTGATGTGCAGGTGCATCAGCGACACGCCCTCGACGATGGGCCACGTCATGTCGCGCACGTAGTCGCCGCTCGGCGGTTCGACCTTGATGACGTCGGCGCCGAGGTCGGCCAGGTGGGTGGTGATCGCGCCCGGTCCCAGCATCGAGCACTCGACGATCCGCACCCCGGCGAGGGGCCCTCCTTGAGCAGTCTGCGTGGCTGGCTGGCTGCGCTCCGTCACGGCGATCGCTCCCCTCCTGACCTGCGGTTCCGTCAGTCTCCCACATATCTGACACACCGTCAGATTGATCCGGCCAGGGGTGGTGCACGCGCCCCTCGAAACGATCTAGGTTGGTCCCTACGCATTCGGCTGGGACAGCCGCTGGGGGGACCACTTGGGGTATCCCTCGGCCACGCAACGTTGCGGAAACATTGCGATCGTGACAAACTCCTTGCACCAACCGCATAGGACGGCACGCGCTGGGGCGCCCCTGGTTGCTCTTCCCCTCGATTCCGATGCCCTTGACGCGCGCGCCGACGGAAGGAGACGACTCCCCATGCCGGAGCGGACTGATCACCCTCCCAGTACCGACGACCCGCCGCGCCGCACCGCAGCCCGCCGGGCGATCATCGGCGGTGCCGCCGGTGTCGCTCTGCTGGTCGGCCCCGTCGTCCTGGCCAACCTGATCGTTCCGAACGGGTCTGGCAATGACCGGGTCGAGGCGGCCTCCGGGTCGGATACCTCGGCGATCGCGTTGCGGCGCGACGCCTCCGAGGCAATGGACACCAAGAACGAGCTGGAGCAGCACCTGACCACGACGACGACGGCCCCGCCGCCGCCGAAGACGGTGCCCAAGGCGCCGCCCACCACCGTGGCGCCGAAGCTGCCGCCGTCGACGGAGCCGCCCACCACGGCGCCGCCCGCGACGCAGCCCCCGCCGGCGACCCCGCCCGACAGCGGCGGCGGCCTCGGCGACCCGTCCAGCTACGCCACCTGGGACGCCCTCGCCAAGTGCGAGGCCGGTGGCAACTGGGCGGCCAACACCGGCAACGGCTACTACGGCGGCCTGCAGTTCTCGCTGGGCTCCTGGCAGTCCGTCGGCGGCACCGGCCTCCCGAGCGCCGCATCGCGCGAGACCCAGATCCTGATGGGGCAGCGGCTCCAGGCCCGCTCCGGTTGGGGCAACTGGCCGGCCTGCTCCGCCAAGCTGGGCTACCTGTAGGCGAACGACAGAGCGGTCACACGGAGGCGGCGTCCGCTGGGGCGCCGCCTCCGCCGCGTCCGGGCGGCTGGGGCGTGCGGCACAGGAACACCCCCGTGTCCTTGCTGACCCGCAGGCGCCCGCCGCCGGCGGCGAACCGGGCGGCCACGGCCGCCACCACCCGCCGGTGCTGGTCGTCGGTGGCGGTCTCGACCGGCGGGGTCGACGCCAGGTAGGCGACGACGTCGTCGGGGTCCCGGCAGTCGAGCCGGTCGGCGTAGGCCCGCCACTCGACGTCCCCGAAGCGGGACGGCAGCACCCGGGCCCCGGCCGCGGCCCCGAAGGCGTCGGCGAACACGTCGGCCCCGGCGCCGAACACCTCGTGGCGGATCTGGTGCAGCTCGGCCAGGTGCCCGGCGCCCACGCAGGCGACCACGGCCACGCCGCCGGGCCGCAGCACCCGGGCCATCTCGGCCACGGCCCGCGCGGTGTCGGGCACGTGGTGCAACACGTAGTTGGCCACGACCACGTCGAAGGCCGCCGACCGGAACGGCAGGTCCTGCACGTCGGCCACCCGCCCGACCGTGCGCCGGTAGCGGCCGAGCGACGCCACCCGGTCGAGCGCCTCGTCGACCATGCCCGGCGACAGGTCGGTGAGCGTGAGGTCGAGGTCGCCGGGCAGCCGGGCGGCGGCCTCGGCCCACATCCACCCGGCCCCGCACCCGACCTCCAGCACCCGGGGCTCGGCCGGCCACGGCACCTGGGTGGCGAGCCACGGGAACCACGCCACCGGCGCGGTCCCGTACTTCACGTGCAGGCGGGCGCGGGCGGCCAGCCGCGAGCTGTCGCGGTACTGGACGTCGAGCAGATACGACTGGCCCCCGGCCGCGGCACGCCGCATCACTCCCCCCATGGGGGACGGACCGTAGTCGCTCGGCCGGCCTAGTAGCGCAGGCCGGGGGCCCGGGTGCCGAACACGTCGGTGTTGAGCACCGTGCCGAGGGTGGTGGCGTCCCACCGCTTGCCCCCGTTGCCGACGGTCGGCCCGTCGGTCCAGCCCCGCATCCAGATGATGTTCTCGGCCACGGCCCGGATCACCTGGCCGGTCACGTGCTGGGACTCGTCCGACGCCAGCCAGGCCACCAGCGGCGAGGACATGGCCGGGTCCATGGGGTTGAACTCGTCCTCCGCCAGGTCGTCGGGCTCGATCACCGCCGGCGCGCCCGGCATCGTGGCGGTGATGCGGGTGGCGCCCGCCGGGCCGACGGCGTTGACCGTGACGCCCATCTTGTACAGCTCGAGGCTGAGCGTCTGCGTGAGACCGGCGATGGCGGCCTTGGCGGTGGCGTAGCTGGTCTGGCCGAAGTTCCCGACCAGGCCGGCCCCCGACACGGTGTTGATGACCCGGCCGGTGAAGGTCTCGCCGGCCTTGGACCGCGCCCGCCAGTGCCGGGCCGCCCAGTGCGACGGCTCCCAGGTGCCCTTCACGTGCACCCGCAGCACGGCGTCGAAGTCGGCATCGCTCATGTTCCAGATGGCGCCGTCCCGCACGATGCCGGCGTTGTTGACCAGCACGTCGAGCTGCCCCCACGTGTCGACCGCCTGGGCGACCAGCCGCCCGGCGCCCTCGTGGTCGGCGACGTCCTCGTAGTTGGCGACGGCCACGCCGCCCCGGGACTCGACGATCTTCACGGTGAGGTCGGCGTCGCGGGAGGTGCCCTCGCCCGAGACCGAGCCGCCCAGGTCGTTGACCACCACCCGGGCGCCGTGCTTGGCGAGCTCCATGGCGTGGCCGCGGCCGATGCCGTGCCCCGCCCCGGTGACGATCGCGACCTTGCCGTCGAGCAGCCCCATTGACCCTCCTCCGAGATCTGACGCTGTGTCAGATTGTAGGAGGGCCGGCCCCCGCCATCGAATCAGCGGCAGGTGTCAGGTCGCCTCGACGGCGGCGACGATCTCCTCCACCAGGTCGACCTCGGTGCGCTCGAGGCTGATCGACACCACCCGCACCACCGCCAGGGTGGTCAGCCACGCCCCGAACAGCGCCCGCTCGCTGCCCAGCTGGGCCACGATCCCCTCGGCCGGCGGCCGCACCCCGCCGGCGGTCGAGGCGGCCAGCGTGAGCATCTGGGCCAGGATGTCGATGTTGTCGGCGGGCACGGCCCCGTCGAGCGCCAGGCGGTCGAGCAGCTCGACCTGGTCGTAGGCCTCGTCGGTCTCGCTGACCATGCGCCGCAACGCCACGGCGGCGGCGTCGAGCAGCCCACCGGTGACCTCCTCGGGGCCGAGGTCGGCGACGGCGTTGCGCAGCACCATCGCCGCCTGGGCGGGTTCGTGCTCGATGACCTGCGTCTCGAGCGCCTCGCGCAGGGCCTGGGGGAGATCCATGCCCCGAGACTAGGGCGAACCGGCGTCCCGCTGGACGAAGACGGCGACGGTGCTGAGCTGCTCGATGACCTTGGGCTTCGGGCCGTAGCGCTCGAACACGGTGGTGTCGCCGGTGGCGAAGTAGGCGTCCATGGCCCGGGTGGCCGGCGCCCGGGCCATCAGCTCGGCGAAGGGGATCTTGCCGGCGTAGGCGATGCGCCGCAGGCTCCGGTCGGCGCTCGAGTCGGCGATGACCAAGTCGGAGCTGACGACCAGTGTGGCCCGCACGGCGCCGCCGTCGGCCGCCCGGGCCGGGCCGGCGGTCTTGTCCCCGGCGGGCACGCGGGCGTCGTAGCCGGCCCGTTCCAGCGCCAGCAGCAGCCCGCCGGCGTAGCCCGCCCCCTCGAAGCTGTTGCTGGTCACGATGATCTGGCCGGGCCGGTCGGGCAGGCCCGCCTCGACCTGGGGGATGATCGCCGCCATCTTCCGGCTGACGACGGGGTTGGGCAGCCCGCCGTCGACATGGGCCACGGCGGTCACCAGCGACACGGCCGCCAGCGCGACCAGCGCGACCGGGGCCAGGACCGTCCGCTGCAGGCTCGGGCGCAGGGCGGCGAGCGCCCGCCACAGCGCCCAGGCGATGATGACCCCGCCGACCATGCCCAGCACCCAGGTCCAGCCGGTGCGGTAGGCGTAGATCGGCCCCAGCGTGCGGGCGGTGGCGACGATGCTGATCAGCGAGGCGGCCAGCCACACGACGAGCAGCGGCCGGGCCCCGGGGGCGCGCCGGCGCCACAGGACGATGGCGGCCACGCCCACCAGCAGCAGCAGCCCGGGCGCCAGCGGGCGGTAGAGGGCGAGCGGCTCCTGGGTGTTGGCGTGGCCCCGGGCGCCGAACAGCCACTCGGGCGCGATGAAGTACTGCGAGCTGACCAGCCGCCACCCGATGCTCAGCGGGTGCTTGCCGTAGTGCTGCGGCCCCCCGGTGTGGAACCACCGGTTGGCGACCGTGAGGTTGCCGGGGTGGTTGGTGAGCTGCTGGACGGCCGGGGGCAGCCACATGAGCGCGGCGACGCCCGCGGCCACCAGGCCGGGGACGATCAGCCGGCGGCGACCGCCCTCGGGCGGGCTGGCCACCAGCCACACGGCGCCCAGCGCCACCAGCGGCAGGGCGAGGGGGACGAATCCGATGTGGGTCTGGGCCAGGAAGCTGGCCACCCCGACGGCCAGCGGCAGCGCCCACCGGTCGCGGCAGGCCATGGCCACCGTGAGGAACACGAGCAGGCCGTAGGGCAGGACCGTGACCCACGGGTTCCAGGGGACGCGGGTGAGGTCGGGGCCGAGCGAGCGGACGAGCAGGGCGCAGCCGAGCAGGGTCAGCAGCGCCAGGACCGGCCCGCCCCGGCGGCGGGCGATGAGCCCCATGCCGGCGACCGAGGCGCCGTTGACGATGAGGGCCCCGACGTCCATGGCGGCCGTCGTGCTGCCGAACAGCCGGTAGGGCCCGGCGAGGACGTAGAACAGCGCGGGGCCGGGGTGGAACCAGCCGTCCCGGGAGAACGGTCCCAGCTCGAGCCACCGGCGCCCGACGTCGCGGGTGAGGAGCTCGGTGACGGCGACGTCGCCCATCGCCGGGTAGTGGCGGTGCCCGACCAGCAGGCTGATGGCCGAGACCACGAAGGGCGCCAGGGCCAGGGCGAACGCCAGCCGCAGCACCCAGGGACCGAACGGCGCCGCGCCCTCGCCGGCGGCCTCGCCACCACCGTCGGCGGCCGTCTCGGCGACCTCGGTGGTAGGTCCGGTGGCGGGGTCCTCGTCGACCTCTTCGGTTGTCGCCGGCACGGCGCGAGGTTAGTCGTCGTATGTTGTGCGGGTGCCCACCCGCCAGCCGGTCGTCGTCGAGTTCCAGGAGGAGCAGCGCGACCCCGTCGTCGCCCGCATGCGGGCGATGTCCGACGCCGGCGTCGGCTGGATCAACTTCTCGCCGGGCCTCGACGTCGACGAGCCGCCGCCGGAGCAGTCGGCGCTCGGCGCCCTGCTGGGCGCCCGGGGGCCGACGGTGCCGCTGGCCACCTGGGCGCCGGCCCAGGGCCGGGAGCCGGCCAGCGCCGGGATCCAGCACGCCCAGGGCACCCGCACGGTGGCCACGCTGGCCGAGCGGGGGGTGCCGCTGCCGGACGGCTGGCTGGTCCGCCAGGACCATCCCCGCCGGGGCCTGGTGGTGGTCCCCCCGAGCGACAACGGCCACGACCTCGACGACGACCTCGCCTGGCTCCTCCGCGCCGCGGGCGCCCTCTGCCCCGTCCGCCGCACGGGCGAGTGGCGGGCGTACTGCTACGAGGGCTGACCGGCCCCCGAGCGGGTGGTGACCGCGTCGGCGGCGGTGCGTTGGGCCCAGCGGTAGTCCGCCTTGCCCGACGGGGACCGCACGATGGCGCCCACCACCACCAGGTGCTTCGGCGCCTTGT
Organism: Acidimicrobiales bacterium; assembly: GCA_035263165.1. Lineage (GTDB taxonomy): Bacteria > Actinomycetota > Acidimicrobiia > Acidimicrobiales > VFJN01 > ZC4RG19. The sequence goes on from DATFRN010000479.1 coordinate 9,289, forward strand.
AGCCCGCCAGCGTCGAGCGCACGTGGGCGGCCAGGTCCGCGAGTGTGGGCGGCGGGCCGCCCGGGACCGGGGCGACCACGGCCGTGACCGCGCTCCCCCAGCGCTCGTCCGGGACGCCGACGACCAGGCAGTCGTACACGGACGGGTGCGACTTCAGCGCCCCCTCGACCTCCTCGGGGAACACCTTCTCCCCGCCCGTGTTGATCGACACCGACCCCCGGCCCAGCAACTCGATCGCCCCGTCGGCCCCCACCGTCGCCATGTCGCCGGTGGCCAGCCACCGCCGCCCGTCCCGCTCGACGAACGTCGCCGCGGTCTTGTCCGGGTCATTGTAGTACCCGATCGGCAGCCGCCCCCCGGCCAGCACCTGACCCACCTGGCCCGACCCCGGCACGACCTCGGCCCCGGTCTCGTCGACCACGATCGTCGGCTTGGTCGGCACGTCGAACCGCACGAGGCTCGCGCCCTCGGGCCGGGCGCCGGCCGCGACCCGCATGGCCCCCTGGGTCCCGGCCTCCGACGACCCGAACCCGTCGGTCACCATCACGTCGGGCAGGGTGGCGAAGATCCGCTCCCGGCAGGCCGGCGACATGGCGGCGCCGCCGTTGGAGAACGAGTACAGCGACGAGGCGTCGTAGGTCCCGCCGGCCCGGTCCCAGGCGTCGAGCAGCGGGCGGGCCACGGCGTCGCCGACCACGGTCATCATGTTGACCCGCTCCTCCGCCACCGTCCGCCACACGGCGTCGGGGTCGAGCGAACCGGCCATCAGCACCACCTTCGACCCGGCGAACAGCCAGGCGAACGTCGTCCACTGGGCGGCCGCATGCATCATCGGCGCCAGCGGCAGGTAGCACAGCGGCTGGTCGACGATGCGGGCCGGCAGCTCGGACGGTTGGTCGACCGGCCCCTCCATCCGGGTCGGGTCGCCGCCGCCCATGCAGGCGTAGAAGGCGTCGACCTGGCGCCACACGACGCCCTTGGGCAGGCCGGTCGTCCCGCCGGTGTAGATGATGTAGCGGTCGTCGTCGCCCCGCCCCGCCACGACCGGCCGGGTGGCGGGGGCGGCAGCCAGCGCCGCCTCGTAGCCGGGCCCGACCTCCAGCGTGAAGCGGATGGCGGGCAGGCCGCCGGCGGCGGCATCGAGCACGCCCCGCAGCGACGGCTGGGTCAGCACGCCCACGGCGTCGCTGTCGTCGAGCAGGTAGCGCAGCTCGTCGGCCACGTAGCGGTGGTTGACGTTGATCGTGACCGCCCTCAGCTTCCAGGCGGCCAGCATGGCCTCGAAGTACTCGGTGCCGTTGCCGAGGTAGAGGGCCACGTGGTCGCCGGGCCCGACGCCCTCGGCGGCGAGGTGGTTGGCCAGCCGGTTGGCCCGCTCCTCCAGCTCGGCGTAGGACAGGCGCCGGTCGCCGACCACCACCGCCTCCCGCTCGGGGACGGCGTCGGCCGCCATCTCCCACACGTCGGCCATGTTGAACGTGGCCGGCACGGTGGCGGTCACGGGCGGGCGGCGGCGGCCTGGCGGCGGTAGCGGGTGGTCGAGTGCTCGGGGTCGGTGTCGAAGGCGGGGATGACCTCCCGGCCGAACAGCTCCATCGACCCGACCACGACCTCGGTGGGCAGGGTGTTCGTCGTCGGGCTGAACGTGAGCTGGTCGAAGCCCATGTCCACCCAGCGCTGCACGGACCGGGCGCAGTCGTCGGGGTCGCCCACGGCGATGTAGCCCTCGGCCGACAGCTGCTCCACCATGTCGGGGCTGGGCTCGGGGATCTTGTTCGGCCACTCGGGCAGGTGCTTCGGCCGGGGGACGTTGTCGAGCCAGTGGTAGGCGAGGCTCGAGTAGTAGTTCATGCCCATGTTCGAGGCGACCTCGAACGCCTTGCGGCGGTCCTCCATGCACAGCATGTTGGTCACGCCCATGATGTTGTCGTTGACGTAGTCGCCGACGGGCGTGGCGCCGCCGATGGCGCCCTTGTAGGACTCGACCAGCGGCCTCATGTCGCTGGGCCGGCCGATGGCGAAGCAGAACACGCCGAGGCCCAGCTCGCCGGCCTCGGTGAAGGTGCCGGGGCTGCCGCCGGCCACCCAGATCGCCGGGTGCAGCGGGCCGAGGGGCTTGGGGAAGACCTTGCGCTCGGGCATGCGGAAGAACTCGCCCTCGTAGCTGTAGGGGGCGTCCTTCCACATCTTCGGGATCTCGCGGATCGTCTCCCGCCACATCGCCTTGGTCATGTCGACGCTCGGGATGTCGAACCCGAGCACCTCGGTCGACGAGCTGCCCCGCCCGGTGCCGAACTCGAAGCGGTTGTTGGTGAGGTGGTCGAGCAGGGCGACGTTCTCGGCCACCCGCTGGGGCTTGTTGACCGGCGGGGTGATGTTGAAGATGGCCGAGCCGAGGTGGACCCGCTCGGTCTGGCCCGCGCAGTAGCCGAGGAACGCCTCGGGGCCGGGCATGTGGCTGTACTCGTCCAGGAAGTGGTGCTGGGGGCACCACACGTACTTGAAGGCGTTGCGATCGGCGGCCTTGGCGATCTCGATGTTGCGGAAGATCCGCTTGTGCTCGGCCAGCGGGTCCTGGTCCCGCTCGAACTGCGGCACGAACAGCTGGGCGAAGACGCCGAACTCCATCTCAGTCTCCTTCGGGGGTGACCGCGAGCACCCCGCGGTTGAGCTTGCCGTCGTGCAGGTCGTCGACGGCCCGCTCGATCTGGTCGAGGGGGTAGACCTGGCTGACCATCTCGTCGAGCAGCAGGCGGCCGTCCTGGTAGAAGCCGACCAGCAGCGGGATGTCGTGGTGGGGCCGGGTGGCGCCGTAGCGGCAGCCGAGAATGGAGCGGTCGTTGTAGAGGTCGTTGACGACGAAGCTGGCCTCGGTGCCGAGCTTGGGCACGCCGAGCAGGGTGAGCGTGCCGCCCCAGTCGAGCAGGTCGACGCCCTGGCGGATGAGGGCGGGGTGGCCGACGCACTCGAGCACGTGGTCGGCGCCGTTGGGCAGGCCCAGGTCCTTGACCGCGGCCACGGTGTCCTCGGTGGTGCTGGCGTCGACGAAGTGGGTGGCGCCGAACCGGCGGGCCACGGCCTCCTTGTCGGGGTTGGCGTCGACGACCACGATGCGGCCCGCGGCCGCGATGCGGGCGGCCTGGATCGCACTCTGGCCGATGCCGCCGGCGCCGATGACCACCACGGTCTCGCCGGGTCGGACCTTGGCCCGGTTGAGCACGGCGCCGGCCCCGGTCACGACCGCGCAGCCGATGAGGCAGGCGGCGCTGAGGGGGACGGCGGGGTCGATGACGACCGCCTGGGTCTCGTTGACCACGACCTGCTCGGTGAACACGCCGGCGTTGGCGAAGCTGAACGCCTTCTCACCGCCGACGGTGAACGGGCGGCCGAGGCGGCCGGCGGTGTCCCGGCAGTGGGTGGGCTGGCCCCGGTCGCAGGCGTCGCAGCGGCCGCAGTTGCCGAGGGTGGTGAGGACGACGTGGTCGCCGACCTTGACCTTGGCGACGGCGTCGCCCACCTCCTCGACCACGCCGGCGCCCTCGTGGCCGAGGACGGCGGGGGTCGGGAACGGGATCGTGCCGTCGAGGACCGACACGTCGCTGTGGCACAGGCCGGCGTTGACGATGCGGACCCGCACCTCGTTGTTCCGGGGTGCCCGCACCTCGACGTCGTCGCGCACCTCGAGCTTGCCGGTCCAGACGATGCCCTTCATGTGTCCTTCCCCCCCGCCCGGCCTCATCCGGGCCAGACGATCGACTGGAGCTCGCTGTAGGCGTGGAGGGCGAAGCTGCCCCGGTCCCGCCCGACGCCGCTGCGCTTGAACCCGCCGAACGGGGCCTCGGGGCTCTGCTGGGCGGTGTTGAGCGCCACGCTGCCCGAGCGGAGCTGGCGGGCCACCCGCATGGCCCGGGCCGTGTCGCCGGTGAAGACGTAGTCGTTGAGGCCGAAGTCGGTGCCGTTGGCCAGGGCGACGGCCTCGTCCTCGTCGTCGAAGGGGACGACCACGACGACCGGGCCGAAGATCTCCTGCTGGACGGCGGTCATGTCGGGGGTGGCGTCGACGACGAGCGTGGGGGCGACGTAGAAGCCGGTGTCCATCTCGGGCCGCTTGCCGCCGGCGGCGAGGGTGGCGCCCTCGTCGACGGCGTTGCGGACGTGGCCCTCGATGCGGTCGCGCTGGGCGGCGGAGATGACGGGGCCGACGACGGTGTCGGGGGCGAGGGGGTCGCCGACCTTCATGCGCTCGGCCGCCTTGGTGAGGCCGGCGACGAGCTGGTCGTGGATGCCCCGCTGGACGATGGCCCTCGTCGGGGCGGTGCAGATCTGGCCGGAGTGGAAGCCCCACACGCTGGCGATGCCGCCGACGGCGGTGGCGAGGTCGGCGTCGTCGAAGACGATGCCGGCGCCCTTGCCGCCCAGCTCGAGCAGGAGGCGCTTCATGTCCCGGCCGGCGGTGGCGCCGATGGCCTGGCCGACCTGGGTCGAGCCGGTGAAGCTGACCATGTCGACGTGGGGGCTGGCGACGAGCGCCTCGCCGGCGGCGGCGCCGCTGCCGGTGACGATGTTGACGACGCCGTCGGGGAAGCCGGCCTCGTGGACCGCCTCGGCGAGCTGGAGCACGGCCAGGGGGTCCTGGGGGGCGGGCTTGATGACGACCGTGTTGCCCATGGCCAGGGCGGGGCCGACCTTGCCGGCCATGTTGACGAGGGGGAAGTTGTAGGGGGTGATGGCGGCGACCACGCCGACGGGGCGGCGCTCGACCACGGTGCCGAGCAGGCCGCCGGGGGCCAGGGCGGTGGATGCCATCTCGGTGGGCGGGAGGGGGATGGCCGTGGGCTCGCCGGCCCCCCGGGCGTAGCGCCGGAACCGCTCGACGGTCTGGGGGACCTGCATGGTGCGGGCGACCCGCAGGGTGGCCCCGGTCTCGGCCTGCACGAGGGCGACGAGCGCGCTGTGGCCGTCGTCGTTCCTCTTGTCGGCCTGCGCCTGCAGCGCATCGGCCAGCCGGTCGAGCAGGGCGGCCCGCTCGGCGGGCCGGGTCCGGCTCCAGGCGGGGAAGGCCTCGGCGGCCGCGGCGGCGGCCTCCTCGACCTGGGCCACGGACGCCTCGGGCGCAAACCCGACCGGCTGTTCGGTGGCCGGGTTCACGACGGCGTAGGCCCCGTCGCCCCCGGCGACCCGCGCCCCACCGATCAGGAGGAGATGCTCGTCAGAAGGCCGCTCGCTCACGGCGCCGACACTAGAACGTGTTCTAATTTCGGGCAAGCCGGTGGGACGCGCACGGACCCGGACCAGGTGAGGTGAGGTGGGCAAGCCGGGCCGAGCGCCCCCCAGCGGGACAGACGCTCGACCCGACTCTTGTCGGCTCAACCCCGTCGGGCACGGTCCGGAAGGAAGGCGTACCAGGCGTGAGCAGACGTAAGACCTAGGGGTGATTTCACCACCCACATGAACGTGACGTCAAGTACACGTTCCGTGACGGTAACTAACTCGCCTGTCTCACGGCCCCAGCCGACACGCAAGTGTCTATCGTCAGCCGCCTGGCGATTCGAGATTAGAACACGTTTCAGTATCTTTGGATGCACATTGACGGACGAAGGGTAGGTGCGTACGCTCGATCGGTAGTGAACGACGAGCTGGGCGCCGACGACGATCAGACCCGAACGGGCTGGCTCCAAACCCGCCGCGGCAAGGTCGAGGCAGCCATCACGGCACTGTGCATCCTGGCCACGGCGGGACTGCTGGTGGTTCTGTTCCGCGACTCGGGCGGCGGGGACGACGCCTCCGGAACGTCGGCGGAGACTACGACGGCGCCGTCGACGGTCACGACCGTGAGCCCGACGGCGGAGGTCGAGCAGGCATACCGCGACTTCGACGCCATGTTGACCCGGCTGGCGAGCGCGCCCAACCCACGCGACCCCGAGCTCGGGAGGCGAGCCACCGGCGAGGCGCTCACGAACTTCCGACGCACCTTGAGCGACAGCGTGAGCCTCGGCTACGCGGTCAAGGTCGGCCCCCAGACCCGGCTGAGCTTCGTGAGCACGACCGTCAAGGGCGACCAGGCGACGCTCAAGATCTGCGACGTGGACCAGTCCGCGCTCATAAATGCGAAGACCGGCGCCGAGATCAAGGCGATGTCGACCGTCACCTCGCTCGCCACGGTGACAGCGATCCGAACGGAGGGCGTGTGGAAGATCAGCCGGGTCGGGACGGACGCCGATCACCGATGGGAGGGAATCCGCGACTGTGGATCCTGACCACGTTGGCCGCGGCGCTCGCCCTTGTCGTCGTCGGCCTGCAAGTGGTCCCAGTGCTCGCCGCGCCTCCGCCACCGCCCAATGCTGCCCCCGTCGGCAACCGACTGGGCCTGGTGTCGAGCCCTGACGACAGCACTGTGAACCTCCGTGCCGGCATCACGGATCTTGAGCCGGGCACCGGCGGAGGCGGCCCGACCTCGACCGCGGGCGGCGAGGGTGGGCCGTGCGCCGGGGCTGCATTCGTATCGGGCAAGGTGGCCATTCCCGACGGGAACGTTGGTCTGGGCTTGCCCGCAAGCTTGAGCGACGCCGATGTCGCCGCGGGTCGGGTGTCGTCGTTCACCCCGAACGGGTATTACGCCCGCTATTGCCCAAACGGGGACGGGACCTGGCGTCTCGACCGGGTCTTCCAGTTCGCGCCAGGTCCCGACGCCCAAGCAGCAGCACCAGTCGTGCCTGCAGACGTCGTGGCTCGGCTGGCGGTAGGACAGATTCGACCGCCGACGCCTCGGCCGGCGACGGCGCCAAGGATCGGATTGTCGACCATCGTCGGCATCTCGACCTGGATGTGGGTGGACACCACGCAGTGGAGGCCGATCACTCGGACCGCCAGCGTCGGACCCGTCGGCGTCACGGCCACAGTCACGCCGGCCACGGTCACCTGGGACATGGGCGAGGGCCACGGCAAGCAGCCCGCGGTATGCGACGGGCCCGGCCGGATGTATCAGCTGGACGTACCGGACGACCTGCAGCACACCGACTGCGCATACGTGTTTCAGTGGGCATCGACCGACCACCGGCACGACGACCATGTCGGCGACAGCTATCACGCCACGGCGACCATCACTTGGACCGTCGCCTGGCGCACCGTCGACGGCAGCCAGACCGGATCACTTGCTGACCTGCACACCACGACGCCGTTCGACATTCGGGTCAACGAGATCCAGCCCGTGGTCTGCTACGACACGCCGGTTGGGCAGTGCGACGCCGGCTGACTGGTTCGGACTCGGGGAGCACGTTGATGCTCATCCCGGCTGGGTTCCTCGTCGTTCTCATCTTGGCCTCGATCGCCATCGACATGTCGATCGTGCAGCTCCGGCAGCGGCAGGCGTTCGACGTCGCTTCGGCTGCGGCGAACGATGCCGCCGGGGCCGGTGGTGACGTCGTGCGGAAGCAGGGTGGCGACGACTTCCGCATCAGCCAGGACCGTGCCTCGCGGGTCGTGCGGCAGGTCGTGGCGGCGAGCGACATCGCGCCGCTGGTGACCGACGGGCCGGAGGTCACGGTGTCCGGGCGGCAGGTCGAGGTCGAGCTGTCCGTGCGGGCCAGCTACATCTTCGCCAAGGCCATCCCCGGGGCGCCCGACGGCCTGACGGTGCATGCCCGGGCCACCGCGCTGGCCGCCGGCTAGGGGATGGCAGCTAACTAGAACACGTTCTAGTATCGGCGCATGGCCGAGCTGCCCCGGATCATCTCCGTCGATGACCATGTCGTGGAGCCGCCGGATCTGTGGTCGACGCGGATGCCGGCGCGGTATCGGGATCGGGGGCCTCGGGTCGTGCGGGATCGGGCCAAGTTTTCCTTCATCGGGGGGAAGTTCTCCTACGAGAAGGGCGTGCCCGACGGGGAGTGGTGCGACTGGTGGTTGTACGACGACCTCGTCTACCCCTTCCCGAAGCTGTCGGCCGCCGTCGGGTTCGACGACCTCGACGTCACGCCGACCACGTTCGACGAGATCCGGCCGGGGTGCTGGATCCAGAAGGACCGGCTCGCCGACATGGACGCCAACCACGTCGACGCGTCGATCTGCTTCCCCAACACGCTGCCCCGGTTCTGCGGGCAGACGTTCTACGAGCAGGGGGTCAAGCGGGAGGGCGGCGACCCCGAGCTCGCGCTGTTGTGCGTGCAGGCGTACAACGACTGGATGATCGATGAGTGGTGTGCCGGCGACGGGAAGGGCCGGCTGATCCCGCTCACGATGATCCCGCTGTGGGACGCCGAGCTGGCCGCCGCAGAGGTGCGTCGCTCGGCGTCCCGCGGCTCCTACGCCGTCGCCTTCACCGAGAACCCCCACCCGCTCGGGCTGCCGTCGATCCACTCGGGGCACTGGGACCCGTTCTTCGCCGCCTGCCAGGAGACCGACACGGTCGTCTGCATGCACATCGGGTCGTCGTCCCGGATGCCGGCCACCTCGCCGGACGCGCCGTTCATCGTGTCGTCGACGCTCACCTTCCAGAACGCGATGGGGTCGCTGCTCGACTTCGTCTTCTCGGGCACGCTCGAGCGGTTCCCCACGCTGAAGATCGCCTACTCGGAGGGCCAGGTCGGCTGGATGCCCTACGTCCTCGAGCGGGCCGACAAGCTGTGGGCCGAGCGGGCGGACAACAGCTTCGGCACCTCGCTCCCCCACGCGCCGACCAGCTACCTGCCGGGGCGGGTCTTCGGGTGCATCTTCGACGACGAGACCGGGCTGCGGAACCGGGACGCCGTCGGGATCGACCAGATCTGCTTCGAGACCGACTACCCCCACGCCGACTCGACCTTCCCCGACTCCAAGCAGGTGGCCATCGACATCTGCGCCAAGGCCGGGCTGGACGACGGGGAGATCTACAAGCTGATGCGGGGCAACGCCATCGCCGCCTTCGGGCTCGAGCGGTTCGGCATCAGCGCGTGAGCGCCGACGACGCCGACCTCGGTGGCGAGATCCGGCTCGGCAGCGCCCTGTTCACGCTGGTCGAGCCGCACCCGGGGCACGAGGTCGCCTACAACCGGTGGTACGAGCGGGACCACTTCTATGCGGGGTGCATGATCGGCGCCTGGTACTTCGCCGGGCGGCGGTGGGTGTGCACCAAGGACCTCAAGGACCTGCGAATCGGCGGCGATGCACCGCTGTTCGGCGACGACCGGATGGGGTCGTACCTGGCGCTGTACTGGACGCTGAAGGGGCGGTTCCGGGAGAACACCGACTGGTCGACCCGGCAGGTGCACTGGCTGCACGACAACGGGCGGATGTTCCCCGAGCGGGACCACATCCACACGATGCTGTACCTCTTCCGGGGGGCCGAGGCGCGGGACGCCGACGGCGTGCCGGTCGAGCTGGCGCTCGACCACCCGTTCGCCGGGCTGGCCGCCGTGGTGGTCGAGCCGGCGGGCGACGGTGCCACCCCGCCCCGGCCGCCGCTCGGTGCCGGCTCGCCGGTGGCGCTGGTGGCCAGCTTCCGGGCGGTGCCGATGCCGCCCGACGCCCCGGTCACGCAGCCGGGCACCGAGGGCGCGGACAAGCGGGAGCTGCAGCTGTGGTTCGCCGACGCCGCACCGTCCGGCCCCGACGGCTGGTGGGATGACGTGCGGGCGTACGCCGACAAGGTGGTCGCCTCGGGCGAGGGGACGGTGCGCTGGGCGTCGCCGTTCGTCCCGACCGTGCCGGGCACCGACCGCTACACCGATCAGCTCTGGTAGCCGGGCCGGGTCGGCAGGCGCGCCCGCCGGGCGACCGGAACCGCCTGCTGGCGGGCACGCCGACGCCGAGCCACCGGGGCAAGAACCACGCCGACGTCCAGGGAACCCGGCCGCGGCGTCGGCGAGCCACCGGGGCAAGGACCACACCGACGTCCAGGGAACCCGGCCGCGGGGTGGCGGCGGGGGCTTAGCCGCTCGGGGGGTCTGGGCGGGGTTCGGAGATGTCGATCCAGCAGCCTTCTACGTGGTCGTCCACCACTCCTGCGGATTGCATCAGGGCGTAGGCGACTGTGGGGCCTACGAACTTGAAGCCCTTGTCGCGTAGGGACTTGGACAGGGCCTTCGACTCGTCGGTCTTGCTCGGGATGTCCGCGAAGGTCTTCGGGCGGCGGGACCGGGGTGGGGTGTGGGCGAAGACGGCCTCGACCAGGGTTGTGCCCTCCGCGTGGAGGGTTTCTACCGCCTGGGCGTTGGTGATCGTCGCTTCGATCTTGGATCTGTTGCGGATGATGGACTCGTCTGCCAGCAGGCGGGACACGTCGGGTTCCTCGTAGGCGGCGACCGCCTTCGGGTCGAAGGCGTCGAACGCTCGGCGGAAGGCCTCGCGCTTGCGGAGGATCGTTATCCACGACAGGCCGGACTGGAAGGCCTCCAGGCACAGCAGTTCGAACAGGGGGACCTCGTCGCGCAAGGGGCGGCCCCACTCGTTGTCGTGGTACGCCCGGTACAGGGGGTCTGCGTCGGCTGCGCCCCAGCGGCAGCGGGGGTGGCCGTCGTCGCCGACGATCACGTCGGGGGGAGGGATCACGCTCATGTCCCGAACCTAACGACGGGGTATGACATTCAACGTCAGCCCTGGGCGTTGCCGGTGAACTGCCACGCCTGCAGCCGCACGCTCGGGACGTGCATGATGGCGAACTCGCCGTCGCCGACCAGTTGGGCGTCGGCGCCCAGGGCCATCACCCGGCCCGGGCCGAAGGCGCCCACCACCGCCTGCGTGTAGCGGAGGTTCTGGACCGGCCCCGCCACCCGGCCGTCCTCGACGAGGTACAGGCCGTTGCGGGTCAGGCCCGTGACCACCTGCGTCTTCGGGTCGAGGATGCGGTTGTACCAGAAGTCCGTCACCAGCAGGCCCCGGGTCACGCCGGCCATCAGGTCGGCCGGTGGGGCAGAGCCGGAGCCCAGGAACAGGTGGGTGGGGCAGCCGCCGAACGACTCCGTGCCGAGCGAGTGGCCCGTCGGGGCCGCCCCCGCCAGGCGGGCCGAGCGGCGGTCGTGGGTCAGGCCCGCCGAGACGCCCGCCTCCACCAGGGGGTAGCGCGACCGGGGTGTGCCCTCGGCGTCGAAGCCCACGCCCAGCGCCCGGGGGTCGGTGGCGTCGTCCCAGATGTCGACCGCCGGGTCCCACTGGGCCTCCCCCACCCGCACGAACGACGTCCCCTCGGCGTGGGCCTTGCCGTTGAACCCGTACAGCGCCGGGAACGCCAGCACCGCCGCCACCGCCTTGGGCTCCAGCACCACCTCGTACGCCCCCGGCGGCAGCGCCACCGGGTCGAGGCCCGACCGGGCCTTGGCCGCCGCCACGCCTCCGCAGGAAGCGCCGTCGAGGTCGGCCAGGCGGATCGACGTCGCCTGGGCGTAGCCGTCGGCCGGGTGGGGCCCGCCCACGAGCGCCCGGTGGACGCCGTCGACCTGGGCCTCCGTCGACCGCCCCACCACCCGCAGGCCCGTGCTCGACACCAGCGCCCGGGTCACGGCCGAGGTCGAGCAGTATCCCGCCGCCTCCAGGCCCTCCCCCGCGGCCACGAACCCGGCCACCACCGCGGCCCGCGCCGCCGGCGTCGCCTCGGCGGTGCCGTCGTCCCAGTGCGAGACCGAGGGCACCGGCGCCGCCGGCGCGAAGCCGGGGAAGTCGGGGTCCTCCGGCCGCAGCGCGGCGGCGGCCAGGGCCCGCTCGACCAGCACCGCCAGCCCGTCGGCGTCGGTCCGGGTGGTCGACGCCCGGGCCATCCGCCCGCCGCCCACGGCCACGGCCAGGCGCACCGACCGCAGGTCCTCGGTCACGTTCTGGTGGATGCGGCTGTTGGCGAACCGGGTCAGCGACGACGTCCCCACCGTGGCCGACGCCACCGCCTCGGCCCGCCCTCCGATCAGGTCCAGGACCCGCTCGCACACGCCGGTGGCGACATCCTCGGGGGCATCGACGGCCATCCGCCGACGGTAGCCAAACCGCCGCCCCGCGCGAGGGGAACGGCGCCGGGGCCGCTACCCTGCCCTCCCCTGCAAGCGAGCGAGGCGCCCGTGAGCACCAACGGTGACGGCCGCGGCATCCAGGTCGTGGCGTTCGACGGCGACGACACCCTGTGGCACAGCGAGAGCCACTTCGTGGACGCCCACCAGCGGTTCTGTGACCTCATCGCGCCCTACACCGACGACCGGACCCTGGTCGACGAGCGGGTCGTGGCCACCGAGGCCCGCAACCTGGCCATCTACGGCTATGGCGCCAAGGCGTTCACCTTGTCGCTCATCGAGACCGCCCTCGACCTGACCGGCGACCGGCTCACCGGGGCCGAGGTCCGGGAGATCCTCGACCTGGGCAAGGGCCTGCTCGACCACCCCGTCGAACTGCTGGACGGCGTGGCCGACGTCGTGGCCCGGCTGGGCGCGACCGGCCGCCGCCTGATCGTGGTGACCAAGGGCGACCTGTTCCACCAGGAGGCGAAGGTGGCGGGCTCGGGCCTGGCCGACCGGTTCGACCGGATCGAGATCGTGTCCGAGAAGGACGTCGCCACCTACCGCCGGGTGATGGAGGCGGTCGAGGTCGACCCGTCCCAGTTCCTGATGATCGGCAACTCGGTGCGCTCGGACGTGCTGCCGGTGGTCGAGCTGGGGGGCCACGCCGCCCACCTCCCCTACGTCTACACGTGGGAGCTGGAACACGTGCCCGACGCCGACGCCGAGCGCCAGGGGTTCCACGAGCTGGGCTCGATCCGGGAGCTGCCCGCACTGGTGGAGCGGCTGTCGGCCAACGGCCAGGCCGACCCGGCCCGGGCCTAGCCGGCTAGCGCACGCCCACCCGCACGTCCCGGAACCGGCACGGCGCGGCGTGGTGGCCGGTGTGCCCGACCTGGAGCGGCTGGCCCTTGCCGCAGTGGGGCACGCCCCACACGGTCCACTCGTCCCCGCCGCCCACGGCGTCGAGCGAGCCCCAGAACGTGGGCCCGATGCCGGTGTAGGTGGGGTTGCGGACCATGCGACCGAGCACGCCGTCCTTGATCTCCCAGCCGATCTCGCAGCCGAACTGGAAGTTGAGCCGCTTGTCGTCGATCGACCACGACCGGTTGGTCTGCATGAAGATGCCGTCCTCGGTGCCGGCGATCATCTCCTCCAGCGACGACTCGCCCGGCAGCAGGCCGACGTTGGTCATCCGCACCATCGGCAGCCGGGCCGGCCCGTCGGCCCGCACCATGCCGCCCGACGCCAGCCCCACGACCGGCGCCGAGTCCCGCCCCGACAGCACCCCGACCCAGCGCCCGTCCTTCACGATGTCGACGGCCTGGGCGGCGACCCCCTCGTCGTCGTAGCCGAAGCTGCCCATGGCCCCGGGGAGGGTGGCGTCGGCGGTGATCTGCATCAGCTCGCTGCCGAAGCGCAGCTCGCCCAGCCGGGCCGGGTCGAGCCACGACGTGCCGGCGAAGGCGGCCTCCCAGCCGAGGATGCGGTCGAGCTCGACGGCGTGGCCCACCGACTCGTGGATCTGCAGCCCCACCTGGTCGGAGTCGAGCACCACCGTCGTGGTCCCCTCGGGGCAGCGGGGCGCGGACAGCAGGGCCAGCGCCTGCTCGGCCATGAGCGCGGCGTTGCCCACCAGGTCGAGGCCCCGCACCAGCTCCCAGCCCTGCGTGCCGTGCTGGCCGAGGATGCCCGGGTAGGACCGGCGCTGGGTCTCGCCGTCGCCGACGGCGGTGGCCTCGACGACGCCGCCGCACTCGACGATGTGCTGCTCGATGCGACTGCCCTCGCTGGAAGCGAACCACTTCTCGGTGTCCCAGGCCACGTAGCTGGCCTGGGCCAGCGGAACGCCCACGTCGGCGGCCGCACCGGTGGCCGCCACCAGCAGCTCGGCCTTGTCGGCCGGGCTGACGTCGTCGAGCGGGTGCTCGACCCAGGTCGACGACCAGCGGTCGACCACCACCGGGGCGGCCGACAGGTCGAGCGGCGGGCCGGGGACCAGGGCCGACGCCTTGGCCACCGCCGCCGCCCCCTGCCCGGCCTCCCGGGCGGCCGCAGCGGTGAGCGTGGGCGTGGCCGAGAAGCCCCACGACGAGCCGATCAGCGCCCGCGCGCCGACGCCGGCGTTCTCGTCCTGGGCCAGCTCCTCGACCACCCGGTTGCGGGCCGCCATCGACTCGTGGCGGATGACCATGACCCGGGCGTCGGCGTAGCGGGCCCCCGCCGCCAGCGCCCCCTCCACCGCGGCGACCGCGAGGTCCATCATGAGGAGCGACCGTAGCGGTTCAGCCGAGGATGACCCGGGGCTCGTCGGTGAGCAGGTAGGCGCCGCCGGCCAGGTCGAGGAGGTGGCGCTCGTCGGGGCCGACGATGCGCTGGTAGGCGGGGTCGGCCACCATGGCGGCGAAGTCGTCCAGGCTGCGGAACCACTGGGTGGTCACGCCGTCGAACCCCTCGCTGCCGGTCCACGCCCCGGGGCCGCCGGCGGCCCGGGGATGCTGCTCGTAGCGGGCGACCCAGCCCTCGATACCGGGCACCGAGCGGATCTTGGCCGCGTGGACGTCCCGCCAGTGGGCGTGGAACTCGTCGGCGGACAGCGCCGGGTTGCGGCGCAGCATGGCGGTCAGGCGGATCATGGCGGGCCCTTCCCTCGGGGTCGAGGCACTAGCTTGCCGGGCCATGACCGCCGCACCCCGCATCCCGCCGCTGCCCCCCGACGAGCAGGACGACCAGGTCCGGGAGCTGCTGGGCCAGGCCGGGGTGCGGCCGGCCGGGGCGTCCAACATCTTCACCACCCTGGTGCGCCACCCCGGGCTGTTCCGCCGCTGGCTGCCGTTCGGGGGCAAGCTGCTGGCGGGCAAGCTGCCGGCCCGCGACCGCGAGCTGCTGATCCTGCGCACCGGCTGGAACTGCCGCTCCGGGTACGAGTGGGCCCAGCACGTGCGCATCGCCCGCACCGCGGGCGTGACCGACGAGGAGATCGCCCGGATCAAGGACGGGCCCGACGCGGCCGGCTGGTCCGAGGCCGACGCCACCCTGCTGCGGGCGGCCGACGAGCTGCACGCCGAGTCCCGGATCTCCGACGCCACCTGGGCGGCCCTGGCCGCCGGCTACGACGAGCGGCAGATGATCGAGCTGCCGATGCTGATCGGCCACTACCACCTGGTCGGGTACACGCTGAACTCGCTGGGCGTGCCGGTCGAGGACGAGGTGGCGGCCGACGTCGGCGACCTGGCGCTCGGCGGCGAGGCCGGGGCCGAGGCGTGAGCGAGGGGCGGCTGGCCGGCCGGACCGTGCTGGTCGTGGGGGCCGGCACCCAGCCGAGCGACGAGGACGACCCGCCGGCCGGCAACGGCCGGGCCATCGCCGTCACCGCCGCCCGCGAGGGCGCCCGGGTGGTGTGCGCCGACCGGGACGAGGTGGCCGCAGCCGAGACGGCGTCGCTGATCACAGCGGACGGCGGCGAAGCCGTCGTCCTGGTCGGCGACGTCCGCCACGAGGCCCAGTGCGCCGGCATCGTGACCGGCGCCGCCGAGGCGGGGGGCGGGACGCTCGACGGCGTGGTCCTCAACGTCGGCATCGGCCGGGGCCGGGGCCTGGCCGGCACCACCGCCGACGACTGGGACGACACGTTCGCCGTCAACCTGCGGAGCCACTTCCTGCTGTCCCGCCAGGCCCTCCCCCGCATGGGCGAGGGCGGGGCGCTGGTGTTCATCAGCTCGCTGGCCGGGATCCAGCCGGGCAGCCGGCTGCCGGCCTACGACGCCTCCAAGGCCGGGATCATCGGGCTCAACCGCCACGTGGCGATCGAGGGCGCCCGGGCCGGCGTCCGGTCCAACGTGGTGGCGCCGGGGCTGATCGACACGCCCCTCGGCCGGGTGGCCACCCAGGGCCGGCCGTCCCGGGGGCGCACGCCCGTCCCCCTCGGGCGGCAGGGCACGGCCTGGGAGGTGGCCTCGGCCACCTGCTTCCTGCTGTCCGACGAAGCCAGCTACATCACCGGCCAGGTGCTGCTGGTCGACGGCGGGCTCAGCCTGATCTAGCGGGCCCCTAGCCGGCGGCGACCAGGGGGGCGACCTCGGCCCCGAACACCCGGAGCTGGTCGTGGAGCTCGTGGACGTCCCGCGAGCGGAAGGCGACCTGGATCTGGTCGACCCCGAAGCCGGCCAGCACCCGCAGGAACGACGCCACCTGGTCGGGCGAGCCCTGCACCGCCCGGCCCACGTCCCAGGTCGGCGTGCCGACGTAGAGCGGGCCGGACAGGGCGCCGACCGTGAACGGCTCGTCGGCCCGGCCGGCCTGGTCGCGCAGCTCGTGGAGGCGGGCGATGCCGGCCGACAGGCCCTCCTCGGGCGGCCCGTCGGGCAGCCAGCCGTCGCCCCGCAGGGCGGCCCGGCGCAGGGCGGCGGGCGAGCTGCCGCCGACCCAGATCGGCAGGTGGGCCTGGACGGGCCGGGGGGCGAGGCCGACCTCGTCGTAGCGCCAGGCGTCGCCGTCGTGGTGGGAGAACTCGCCGGCCACGGCCGCCCGCACGGCGTCGATGGCCTCGTCGAGCAGCTCGCCCCGGCGGTCGAAGTCGACGCCCAGCGCTGCGAACTCGCCGGCGACGTGGCCGGCCCCGACGCCGAGGATGGCCCGGCCCCGGGACAGGGCGTCGAGGGTCGTCCACTGCTTGGCCACCTGGAGGGGATGGCGGTAGGGCAGGACGTAGACGTGGCTGAGCAGGCGGATGCGCCGGGTCAGGCCGGCCAGCCAGGCCAGCGTGGCCACGCAGTCGAACCAGGTGGTGCCGACGGCGTCGGCCCGCGCCTTGGGGATGGCGACGTGGTCGCAGACGGCCAGGTAGGCGAAGCCGGCGTGCTCGGCGACCCGGGCGACGTCGCCCAGCTGGTCGACGCCCGCGCCGGCCTCCCAGCCCTGGGCGAACAGCGGTGCCTGCGCCTGGATCGGCAACTGGAACCCGAAGTCGACGGGCCCGCGACCGTCGTATCGCGCCACCTGATCCTCCTCGGCCTTTCCCAGCACGGCCGGGCACAACGCCCCTCGCCGCCCCATTTGAGCACGATTCGTGCCCTAGGCGCCACGGTAGGACACCCTCACGCTCACCCGGAAGGGTCAGAAGATCGAGTAGCCCCCGTCGATCACCAGCGAGTCGCCGGTGTGGTAGATCAGCGCCGGGTCGGCCAGGTAGGCCGCCAGCTCGCTGAGGTCCTCCGGCACGCCCCACCGGCGGATCGGCGTGCGGCGGATGGTGGCGTCGACCCAGCGCGGGTTGGACTTGCCCGGCTCGATCAGGTCGGTGTCGATCCAGCCGGGGAGGATGGCGTTGGCCCGCACCCGGTGGCGGGCCAGCTCGACGGCCAGTCCCCGGATCACCGCCAGCAGCGCGGTCTTCGACGCCGCGTAGTGCTGCATCGCCGGCGCCCCGTGGATGGCGGACACCGACGACACCGCCACCAGCGCCCCGCCGTCGCCCCGCTCCACCATGTGGCGGGCGGCGGCCCGCAGGGTGAGGAAGGCGCCGTCCAGGTTGACCGCCATCACGCGGCGCCACTCCGCCAGCGACATGTCGACGAACGGGCTCCCCCCGCTGATGCCGGCGTTGGCGAACAGCGAGTCCACCTTGCCGGCCGCCGCCAGCGTGGCGGCCATCGCGGCCTCGACCTGGTCCTCGTCGCTGACGTCGCACCCGACCGGAACGGCCCGGCCCCCGGCGCCGGCCTCGGCCGCCAGGGCGTCGAGCCGGGCGCAGGCCTCGGCGTTGCGGTCCCCGTCCCGGCCCCACACGGCCACGCTGGCGCCGGCCCGGGCCAGGCCCTCGGCCAGGCCGAGGCCGATGCCGCGGTTGCCGCCGGTGACCACGGCGACGTGGCCGGCGAGGCGGGCGGCGCTCACCCGGCCGGGGGCCGCTGGCCGGTGGCGCCCCAGTACACCTGGCGGGCCACCGAGACCCGCACGTCCGTGGTGCGGATGCCCCAATACTCGAACCCGTGGTGGTGGGCGGCCAGGTTGGCCAGCGTGGTGACCAGCGTGCCGGCCTGGGCCATGGGCTCGACGCCCAGGTTCTTGCCCTCGGCCTGGAAGGCGGCCACCACCCCGGCCAGCTCGGTGGTCACCGCGTTGAGGAAGCCGACCCGGATGTTGCGGAACCGGCGGTCGCCCTCCTCGGTGGTCAGGTCGACCACCCGCAGCACCGGCCGGTGCTGGTCCCAGAAGTCGAAGAAGGCGTCGGTGAGGTCGAGCGCCCGCTGGTAGCCGGCCTTGCCCTTCCAGGTGCCCTCGGCGACGATCCGCACCAGCCGCTGGCCGTCGAGGGCCATCTCCTGGGCTAGGACGAGGATGGCCGACTCGACGTCGCCGAAGTACTGGTAGAAGGTCGCCGGCGAGGTGCCCGCCTCCCGGGCGATGTCGATGACCTTGACCGACCGGTACGACGTGGTGCGCAGCATCTCGGCCGTGCACTCGAGCAGCCGCTGCCGGGTCGCCCGCCCCCGCCGCCCGGGGACCCGCCCGTCCGCCGCCCGCAGGTCGTCGCCTACGTCTTCCACCGGTTCAGACACGTGTGCCAGAGTACCCGGATCTGACGGGGCATCAGGGGGACGCTGCGAGCGGGGCGATGTAGTCCCGCCCGAAGGCCTCGAGCGCCTCGATGTTGGCCTCCAGCGGGGCGAACTGCAGCCCCGCCATCAGCCAGGCCGAGGTGACCAGCGTGGTCACGCCCAGGGCGTCGAGCTCGGCGCACATGTCGGGCGTCGGCAGCCGGTCGATCACCGACGTCTGGATCTCGAAGGGCCGGTCGTCGGTCCCGTAGTCGCGCCGGTAGGCGTTGAGCTTCTCGACGTACCCCGCCACCTCGTCGAAGCTGTAGTAGACGCCCATCCAGCCGTCGGCCACCCGGGCCGCCCGGCGCAGGGCGATCTCGCTGTGCCCGCCCACCAGGATCGGCACCGGGGCGGGCGGGACCGGCGACATCTCCAGCCGGTCGAAGTCGTAGAACTCGCCGTGGTGCTCGACCATCCCGCCCCGCCACAGGGTGCGGAGGACGTCGATCTGCTCCTCCATGCGGGCGCCCCGCCGCTCGAAGGGCTGCTCGAGCTGGGCGAACTCCTCCCGCATCCAGCCGGCGCCCACGCCCAGCACCACCCGGCCGCAGGACAGGAAGGCGGCGGTGCCCACGGCCTTGGCCACCACGAACGGGTTGCGGGCCGGCAGCACGTAGACGTGGGTGGCGAAGCGGACCCGGCTGGTGACCGCGGCCAGCGCCCCCGTCATCACCCACACGTCGGGCCAGGGGGTCGAGGGCGGGAACATCGGCCGGCCCGAGTCCGTGTAGGGGTAGGACGAGTCGAGCTTCTCGGGGTAGAAGACGTGGTCGGACAGCGACACCTGGTCGAAGCCGACGTCCTCGGCCGTGCGGGTGAGGGCGACCCAGTCCTCGGGGCGGGCGTACATGAGGGACTGGCAGAACCTCACGCGTCGGCCTCCCACACCTTCACCACCTCGTCGACCGTGGTCACGGTGGCGAGCAGGGCGAGCGTGTTGTCGATGACGGCCTTGGCGTAGGAGGCGGGCACGCCGCACACGGCGTCGCGGGGCACGATCACGTCGTAGCCCCGGTTGACCGCCTCCATGACCAGGTTGGGGATGGCGACGTTGAGCGACACCCCCGCGACCACGATGGTGGTCACGCCCAGGTTGCGCAGGATCGGGTCGAGGTCCGTGCCGCTCATCGGGTTGAGCCCGTGGCTGCGGGTGAGGACGATGTCGCTCGGGTCGACGCCGACCGCATCGACCACCTTGGCGGCGGGCGTCCCCCGCAGCAGCTTGACCGGCGCCTTGGCCACGCCGGCGAACAGCCGGGCGTTGGTGTTGCCGCCCTTGCCGTCGATGCGTTGCTCGAACGTGCAGTGGACGACCTCGGCGCCGGCGACCCGGGCGCCCTTCACCAGCTTGGCCAGCGCCGGGAGCATGCCGCCCCGCGCCGCCTCGGCCAGCTGGGGCAGGGCCGCCTGCTCGCCGATGACGCCGTTCTGGATCTCGGAGGTGACCACCGCCGTGCGCCACGGCGCCAGGAGAGATGCGAGGTCCACAGCCATCTTGCGACCCTAACGGACACGGTGTGGGTACGCCGCGAGGACCACACTCGGGGCATGGACCTGCACGTTGTGCGCTACGAGGTGGCCGATCGGGTCGCCACCGTGACCCTCGACCGGCCCGACCGGCTCAACGCCTGGACCGGCCGGATGCACACCGAGTACCGCTGGTGCCTCGACCGGGCCGAGCGGGACCCGGGCGTGCGGGCGGTGGTGGTCACGGGCGCGGGCCGGGGGTTCTGCGCCGGCGCCGACTTCCGGGCCCTGGAGCGCAACGTCGAGGCCGGCGGCTACGACGACGGCGTCCGCGAGCCCCTGGCCGAGCCGGGCTATGGCGTGCGCCCGGAGTTCGACCACCCGTTCGCGTTCCACTTCGGCATGGCGACCCCCGTGATCGCCGCGGTCAACGGCCCGGCGGCGGGCGTGGGGCTGGTGCTGGCGTGCTTCTGCGACCTGCGCCTCGCCGCCGCGGGCGCCAAGCTCACCGCCGCCGCGCCCCGGCTGGGCCTGCCGGCGGAGTACGGGCTGTCGTGGCTGCTGCCTCGGCTCGTCGGGCTGGGGCACGCGATGGACATCCTCCTGTCGTCCCGGGTGGTGCTGGCGGAGGAGGCGGCGGAGCTGGGCCTGGTGAACCGGGTGGTGCCCGCGGCCGACCTGCTGCCGGTCACGCACGAGTACGCACGGATGCTGGCCACGGAGGTGTCGCCGGCGTCGCTGCGGGAGACGAAGCGCCAGATCTATGCGGACCAGCACGACGACGTGGGGACGGCGGTCGAGCGCTCGGTGGCCCTGACGGACTCGATGATGGGCGGCGCCGACTACGCGGAGGGCGTGCGGGCGTTCCTGGAGAAGCGGACACCCGACTTCCCCGACCCGGCGTGAGGGGTCAGCGCCCCCGCTCGTCCCCCCACAGGACCACGTGCAACCGGGTGGTCAGGTTCCAGCCCCGCGCGACGACCTCATCGGCCAGCGCCGCCAGCCGCCCGGAGACGACGGCGGCCGACGTCCCCTCCGGCATGATCCACACCGGCGCCAGCCCGTGGGCCGCGACGAGCGAGGCGACCTCGTCCAGCTCGGAGGGCTCGGCGACCACGAACTTGAACGCCGCCTTCCCCGTCTCCACCAACGCGCCGAGCGCGGCCGGGCGGATGCGTCGGGACGGGGCGATGCCGCTGTTGGCCAGCTTGGGCGAGACGTTGAAGGCCGTCACGGCGGCGGCGACCGCGGGGGTCGGGGCGATGGTCCCGTTGGTCTCGACCTCCACCGCCCACCCCCGCTCGCCCAGGGCGCCCAGCAGCGGCACCAGGCCCCGCTGCTGGAGCAGAGGTTCGCCGCCCGTGACCACCACCCGCGCCACCGCCATGGCGTCCAGCCGTGCCACCACCTCCGCCACCGGGGTCGGGGTGACCTCGACCGCCGGGTCGTAGCGGTCCCAGTCCCACGTGTACGGCGTGTCGCACCACACGCAGTCGAGGTTGCAGCGCCCCAGGCGGACGAACGCGGCGCGGCGCCCGGCGGTCGGGCCCTCGCCCTGGACGGTCGGCCCGAAGATCTCCGAGATCGCCAGCGTCGGGGTGGTCACGGGCCGGGTCGGTACTCGGCCCAGGTGCGGGGCGTCTCGCTCACCCGCACCGCCACCAGGCGGCCGGCCACGTCGCCGGGCAGGTGGGACTTGCACCACTCGTAGATCCACCAGGCCAGGCGCTCGGCCGACGGCTGGCCGGGCACCACGTCGTTGAGGTGCCGGTGGTCGAGCGTCGTGCGCAGCATGTCGGCCACGGGGCCGAAGTCGTGGTAGTCGACCACGAAGCCCCGGTCGTCGAGGTCGGGCGCCTCGGCCACCACCTCGACCCGGTAGTTGTGGCCGTGGAGCCGGCTGCACGGGTGGTCGTCGCCCAGCCCCGCCAGCAGGTGCGACGCCGAGAACTCGAACCGCTTGCTGACCGCGAACGTCATGTCCCCACCGCCGCCGCGTAGCTGGTCGGGTCGGGCACGCCGGCCAGCGAGAAGGCCTCGATGCGCTCGACGCAGGTGCCGCACGTGCCGCAGTGGACGTCGCCGCCCTTGTAGCACGACCACGTCTCGGCGAACGGCACGCCCAGCTCGGCGCCCCGGGCCACGATGTCGGACTTGTCCCAGTCGAGGTAGGGGGTCACGACCCGGAAGCCGGGGGCGACGAAGCCCTCGTTGGCGACCCGGGCCATCTGCTCGAAGGCGGACACGAACGCCGGCCGGCAGTCGGGGTAGATCGGGTGGTCGCCGGCGTGGACCGCGGCGGCCACGATGTCGGCGCCGGTCGCCACCGCCACGCCGGTGGCTACGCTGAGCATGATGGCGTTGCGGTTGGGGACGACCGTGTCCCGCATCGACTCGTCGGTGTAGTGGCCGTCGGGGACGGCGACGCCCCGGTCGGTGAGGGCCGAGCCGGTCAGCAGCGCGCCCACCGACCGCAGGTCGACCGGGTGGTAGGCGGCGCCGAGGCGCTCGGCGCAGGCGGCGGCGCAGGCCAGCTCGCGCACGTGGCGCTGGCCGTAGTCGAACGACACCAGCGTGAGGTCGTGGCCCGCGGCGGCCAGGTCGTGGGCCAGGGTCACGCTGTCGAGGCCGCCGGAGACGGTGACGACGGCGGCGGTCACGCTGCGCCGCTCCCGTCGCGGCGGCGCTCGGCGGTGGCCTCGGTGACGATGCCGCCTCGGACGTGCTGGGTGACGACCACGGTGACCTCGTGGGGCCCGGCGGCCCGCATGACCTCGTCGGCGATCTCGACGGCCAGCGCCTCGCAGAACACCGGGCGGTCGCGGAACGACCACAGGTAGAGCTTGAGCGACTTGGACTCGATGCAGCGCTCGGCCGGCCGGTAGTCGATGGTGACCGAGGAGATGTCGGGCTGGCCGGTGACGGGGCAGAGGGAGGTCACCTCGTCGGTCGAGAACCGCACGCGGGTGCAGCCGGCGGGCGCGGGGAAGCACTCGACGTGGTCGACCGGGCCCCGGACGGGGCGGCCGAGCAGGCTGAGATCGTCGGCCGGAGGGGACGCAGACACCCAGCCCAGGGTACCCCTGCCCACCGGAAGCCACGCGAGCGGCCGCTGGACATCGAGCGGGTCGCGGCGGCGGGCGACCGGGCCGTGGTGGTGGACGCGGTGCTGCCGCTGGCGGCCGGGGTCGACCTGGCGACCGGCGAGATCACGGCCACCTGGACCTGGGACCTGCCGCCCGCGCCGCGCGTTCGCCAGACGACAGACGACGTCGCCCTGGCCGGCCACCACATCGTGGCGGCCTCGCCGGCGGCGGGCGGCCTCGTGCGCACCGACCACACGACCAGGGCGACGGCCCTCGTGCCCCGCGACGGCGAGGGCGGACGGCCGGTGACCGGCGGTGCCCCCGGGCGTCGTGCCGGCCGCCCACGAGAGCGACTGCCTCGCCTGGCTGCGCGGCTCCTTCCTCGGGGGCTGGCCGGACCTGGCGACCGGCGCCACCCGGCCCTTCACCGACGGCGTCACGTTCGAGTCCGTCGACCTGCGGGGCGCCTTCCGCCACGCGAGGCGGCCGGCTGCGGGTTGGCGCAGCCGGCCGCCTCGGTGCCCGATGGGGACGGAGCTGCCCGGGGTCTGACCGACCGCCGCGTCAGCCGCCCAGGGGCTCGCCCGTCTCCAGCAGGGTCTTGAGGGCCGAGAGCACCCAGGCCCAGCCGCCGCCGCCCTCGGCGCCGACGTCCTCGGTGCCGGCCACCAGGGTCGCGTGCAGCGGGGCGCCGGCCAGCTCGTGGGTCACCGTGAGGCGGCACACCCCGCCCTCGGCCTCGGCGATGTCGTACGTCAGCCGGGTGAACGGCTCGGCGGCCGTGCCCGGGTCCATCAGCAGGCGCCACGTCTGCACCAGCCGCCGGGGCGGGTCGGCCTCGACGACCTCGCCGTCGACCACCACGTCGGGGGCGCCGAGGTCCTTCATCCCCTGGTTGGCCAGGTTGCGGAACGCCCCGCCCGGCCGCAGGTCGTACTCGACCGGCGTGCAGTACCCGTAGCGCTCGGTCCACTCCGAGGTGGTGATGGCGTCCCAGATGGCCTGGGGCGTCGCCCGGATCCACACCCGGTACACCTGCGTCGTGGCCACACTCGTGTCGGTATCGGTCATGCCTGGTCCTCCAGTTGCTCCTTGAGCTCGACGAGCGCACTGACCCGCCGCTCGGTGTACTTGTCGATCCACCGGTCGTGGATGAGCCGGATCGGCACCGGGTTGAGGAAGTGCAACTTCTCCCGGCCCGACCGGCGGGTGACCACCAGGCCGGCGTCCTCGAGGACCCGCAGGTGCTTCATCACCCCGAACCGGGTCATGGCGACGTCGGTCTCGAGGTCGGTCAGCGTGCGGCCGTCCCGGACGAAGAGCCGGTCGAGCAACAGCCTGCGGGTGGGATCGGCGAGCGCCTTGAACACGAGGTCGTCGTCGCTCACGCCGTCCACAATAGGTGACCAAATAGTCACATGTCAATGGCCGGCCGGCAGTGGGTACGGTCGCCGCCGTGACCACCCGCCTGTACTCCCTCGTCGTCGACGCCGTCGACAACGCCGCCCTGGCCCGGTTCTGGGCCGCCGCCACCGGCTGGCCCATCACGTTCGAGGAGGCCGACGAGGTGGTGGTCGAGCCGCCCGACGGCGAGCCCGGCATCCCGCTGGTGTTCTGCCCGTTCGGCGACCCCAAGGTGGTCAAGAACCGGGTCCACATCGACCTCAACAGCCGCGACGCCGAGCACCAGGCCGCCCAGGTCGAGGCGCTGCGCCGGGCGGGCGCCACCCCGCTCGACATCGGCCAGGGCGCGGTCCCCTGGGTCGTGCTGGCCGACCCCGACGGCAACGAGTTCTGCGTCCTCGACCACCGCGAGGTCTACGCCGGCGCCGGCCCGGTCGCCGCCGTGGTGCTCGACTCGCCCGACCCGTTCGCCCTCGCCCCCTTCTGGGTGGCGGCCAGCGGCTGGGCCGAGGTCGCCCGGGACGACAGCTCGGTGTCGCTGGCCGACCCGGCGGGGCCCGGTCCCCGGCTGGAGATCCTGCGGGTCGGCGACCCCAAGGTGGCCAAGAACCGGGTCCACATCGACACGGCCCCCCGGGCCGGCGACGACCAGGCCGCCGAGGTCGACCGCCTCCTGGCGCTCGGCGCCCGGCACGTCGACATCGGCCAGGGCGACCAGATCTCCTGGGTGGTGCTGGCCGACCCCGACGGCAACGAGTTCTGCGTGCTCAGCTCCCGGGACTGAACGCCCGGGGTGTAATCTGACGGTGTGTCAGATCCCGTCGTCATCCCCAGGATCATCAGCGTCGACGACCACGTGGTCGAGCCGCCCCACGTGTGGGACACCTGGCTGCCCGCCCGCTACCGCGACCGCGGCCCCAAGGTCGAGCGCCGGGGCATCGCCGGCATGCGCCACGTGGGCGGCGGCGCCTACGAGCAGGTCTTCGACCCCGACGCCCCCGAGCAGGCCGACTGCTGGGTCTACGAGGACCTCGTCTACATCCACAAGCGCCACGTGGCCGCCGTGGGTTACCCCCGCGACGAGATGACGCTCACGCCGATGACCTACGAGGAGATGCGGCCGGGCTGCTACGACCCCAAGGCCCGGGTCGAGGACAACGAGCTCAACCACGTCGAGGCGTCGCTCTGCTTCCCCACCTTCCCCCGCTTCTGCGGCCAGACCTTCACCGAGGCAGAGGACCACGACCTCGGCCTGGCCTGCATCCGGGCCTACAACGACTGGATGGTCGAGGAGTGGTGCGGCGACCAGCCGGGACGTCTCATCCCGCTGATCATCGTGCCGCTGTGGGACGCGCACCTCGCCGCCGCCGAGGTGCGCCGCAACGCCGAGCGGGGCGTCCACGCCGTGTGCTTCAGCGAGATCCCGCCCCACCTCGGGCTGCCGTCGATCCACTCGGGGTTCTGGGACCCGTTCTTCGCCGCCTGCGCCGAGACCGCCACCACCATCAACATGCACATCGGCTCGTCGTCCCGCATGCCGGCCACCTCGCCCGACGCCCCCACCGGCGTGGCCGCCACCCTCAGCTTCAACAACGCCATGGCCTCCATGAGCGACTGGCTGTTCTCCGGCAAGCTGGTCCGGTTCCCCGACCTGCGGCTGGCCTACAGCGAGGGCCAGATCGGCTGGATCCCCTACATCCTCGAGCGGGCCGACACGGTGTGGGAGGAGCACCGGGCCTGGGCCCACACCAAGGACCTGGTGCCCGAACCGCCGTCGACCTACTACTACCGCCAGATCTACGGCTGCTTCTTCCGGGACCACCACGGCATCGAGGCCATCGAGCGGGTCGGGCCCGACAACGTCACCTTCGAGACCGACTACCCCCACACGGACTCGACCTGGCCCGACACGCTGGCCGTGGCCACCGAGCTGATGGCGGGCGTGCCCCAGGACGTCGTCGACAAGGTCATGCGCACCAACGCGGCGAGGATGCTGTCGCTCGACGTGTGACGGCAGGCGGTCCGTCAGCCCCCTGACGGTACGGTGGCCGCGCATGCTGGCCGCCACCGTCCGCTCCGCCGCCCTCCGGTTCGGGCGGCAGGCCGCCTTCGTCGACCCCGGCGGCACGCCGCTCAGCTACGCCGACCTCGACCGCCGCTCCGATGCGGTGGCCGCCGGGCTCGTGGCCCGGGGCGTCGGGCCGGGCGACCGGGTGGTGCTGCGGCTGCCGTCGGACACCGGCTACGTGATCGCCTACGCGGCGGCGGCCAAGGCAGGGGCGATCACCGCCGGGATCAACCCCCGGCTGGCGCCTCCCGAGCAGGAGGCGCTGGTGGCCCTGGCCGACCCGGCGCTGGTGCTGGACGACCCCGGCGACGTCGCCGGCCTGGCCGCGGCCGGCGACGGGCACCCGGCGCCCCTGCTCGACCCCGACCCCGACCGGCCCGTCGCCATC
>DATFRN010000480.1:0-3082 GCA_035263165.1 Acidimicrobiales bacterium
CGGCCAGCGCCCGGGCGGGGACGTCGGTCAGCAGGGTCACGGCGCGTCCGCCAGCGCCGCGCACGCCGTCTCGACCCCGGCGTCGTCGACGTCGCAGTGGGTGACGAGCCGTACGATCGACGGGCCCAGCGTCACCGCGCCCACCCCGACGACCCCGAGGTGTCGTGCGGCGGCACGCTGGCCCATTGGGCGGCGCACGGCGGGGAGGTGCGCCTGGTGGTGGTGAACGCCGGCGACAAGGGCTCGCCCGATCCCGCCACCGACCCCGCCGAGCTGACCCGGCGGCGGGCCGCCGAGGTGGAGGCCGCCGCCGGGGTCCTCGGGCTGGCCGGCGTCGACCTGCTGGGCGTGCCCGACGGCGAGGTCACCAACGACCTGGCCCTGCGGGGCCGGCTCGTGGCGCTGGTCCGCCGGCACCGGCCCGAGGTCGTCATCTGCCCCGACCCGACCGCCGTGTTCTTCGGCGACAGCTACGTCAACCACCGCGACCACCGGGAGGTGGGCTGGGCCGTGGTCGACGCCGTGGCGCCCGCCGCCGGCAGCCCGCTCTACTTCCCCGAGGCGGGACCGCCCCATCAGGTCGCCGCGCTGCTGCTGTCGGGCACGTTCCATGCCGACGCGTGGGTCGACGTGGCGGACGCGGTCGAGGCCAAGGTCGCCGCCGTCGCCTGCCACGAGAGCCGGATGGGCGACGACCCCGCGCTGGTGGCCGAGCTGCTGCGGGCCCGCACGGCCGAGACCGGCGCCCAGGCCGGCGTCGACCACGCGGAGAGCTTCCGCCGGTTGCGGTTCGGGTGAGGCTGCGCCGACAGGCGTAGCCGTGGCCGCCGTCAGCGCGGCTGGTCGTGCTGGATCGTGCGCCACTCGCCCATGGCCCGCAGGGCCAGCACCGCCACCACGGCGACGCCCGCCGCGCCGAGCACGGCGCCCACCAGCCCGGCGATCCCCGCCGTGAGCGAGGACTCGCCGGTGCTCTGGAGGTCGATGAACGCCCACCCGATGAGCCCGCCGCACAGGCCGCCGAGCAGGATGGCCACGAACGCGGCGATGCGGGCGCCCAGCGGGGGCAGGGCGGTGGGGGCGTAGTCGGCGGGGGGCTCGGCCATGGGCCTGCCATGCTACGGGCCGCCGCCGCCGGTCAGGCCACTCGGACAGGCATGTCGTCACGGCCACCGCGGTCTGTGCTTCCCGCTCTTGCTGCTTCGCAGCGGGCCGCTCTCCGCCTAGATCGACACCTGTCGGACCCGGGCTGCGCACTGGCGGTGTCGATCTAGGCGGATCGGGCCACGGCTACGCCTGTCGGCGCAGCCTCGGTCAGGCCACTCGCAGCGGCGCCACCGTCGCCCCGGTCGCCCGCACCAGCGCCGCGGGCTCGACCGCGAAGTTGTGGTGGGGGGTGCCCGCTGCGGCCCACACCTCGTCGTAGCCGAGCAGGTCCTCGTCGAGGAAGGTGGCCAGCGGACGGGCGTGGCCGAGCGGCGGGACGCCGCCGATCGGGTAGCCGGTGGCCTCGCGCACCGCGCTGGCGTCGGCCCGGCCGACCGGCGCCCCGGGGCGGCCGGCCGCGGCGGCGAGGCGGCCCTCGTCGAGGCGGTTGGGGCCGCTCACGAGCGCCACCACCACCTCGCCGTCGACGGTGAAGATGAGCGACTTCACGATCTGCCCGACATCGACGCCGATGGCGTCGGCCGCGTCCTGGGCGGTGCGGGTGCCCTCCGGGTATTCGCGCACGGCGATGTCGAGGCCGGCGTCGGCGGCGGCGGCCACCACGGTCCGGGCGTTGGAGGGCAGGTCGGCGTCGTGATCCACCCGGTCACGGTGCCACACTGGGACGATGCGCGAGTGGCTGGTCGGGGGCGGGCTGATCCTGGGCGACGGCGGGCTGCTGCTCGTCCACAACCGGCGGCGCAACGGCAACCACGACTGGAGCCCGCCCGGGGGCGTGATCGACGAGGGCGAGACCCTGCTGGCCGGGCTGACCCGCGAGGTCGAGGAGGAGACCGGCGTCGTCGTGGCCCGGTGGCGGGGCCCGGTCTACGAGGTCGACGTGGCCGCCCCGGGGCTCGGCTGGCACCTGCGGGTCGAGGCCCACCTGGCGGTCGACTTCGCCGGCACGGTCAAGGTCGACGACCCCGACGGCATCGTGGACGACGCCGCCTTCGTCGACCCGGCCGCCTGCGACGACCACCTGGCCGGCTGCCACCCGTGGGTGGGCGAGCCGCTGCGGGCCTGGCTCGCCGAGCGCTGGGACGAGCCCCGCACCTTCCGCTACACGATCGACGGTGACGACATGGCCCGGGTGGTCGTCACCCGGCGCTGAGGGGCCGCCGCCCGTGCGCACGATCCTCCACGTCGACATGGACGCGTTCTTCGTGTCCGTCGAGCTGCTGCGCCGCCCCGAGCTGCGGGGCCGGCCGGTGGTGGTGGGCGGCACCGGCGAGCGGGGCGTGGTGGCGGCGGCCAGCTACGAGGCCCGGGCCTACGGCGTGTTCTCGGCCATGCCCAGCGTCCGGGCCCGCCGGCTCTGCCCCGACGCCGTGTTCCTGCCCGGCGACCACGGCCTCTACGCCGAGGTCAGCGGCCGGGTCATGGCGCTGTTCCGGGACGTGACGCCGCTGGTCGAGCCGCTCAGCCTGGACGAGGCCTTCCTCGACGTGACCGGCGCCCGCCGCTCGCAGGGCGAGGGGGCCGAGATCGGCCGGGCGCTGCGGGCCCAGGTGCTGGAGCGGGAGGGGCTCGCCTGCTCGGTCGGCGTGGCCGCCACCAAGATGGTGGCCAAGCTGGCGTCGGAGGCGGCCAAGCCCCGGGCCACGCCGACCGGACCGGAGCCGGGCGCCGAGGTGTTCGTGGTGCCGGCGGGGGAGGAGCCCGCCTTCCTGCGGCCGCTGCCCGCCCGGGCGCTGTGGGGCGTCGGGCCGGCGACGCTGGCCCGGCTGGAGCGCCTCGGCGTGCGCACCGTGGGCGACATCGCCGACCTCCCGCTGCCGGCGGTCGTGGGCGCGCTGGGCCCGGCCAACGGCCGCCACCTCCACGACCTGGCCCGGGGCGT
This sequence comes from Acidimicrobiales bacterium, assembly GCA_035263165.1. Classification (GTDB taxonomy): domain Bacteria; phylum Actinomycetota; class Acidimicrobiia; order Acidimicrobiales; family VFJN01; genus ZC4RG19. The sequence goes on from DATFRN010000480.1 coordinate 3,050, forward strand.
CGACCCGCGGCCGGTGGAGCCCGACCAGAAGCT
>DATFRN010000481.1:0-21118 GCA_035263165.1 Acidimicrobiales bacterium
CGCCGCCGGCCCACCACCCCCTCGCCCGGAACACCCCGACGGCGCCCCACCTGCGGCCCACGCCACCGCCCGCCGACCCGGCCGATCACCCGGCGCCACCAGACCTGGGCCGCCCACCCACGGCGGGCGGCCCAGGTGCTCCAGCGCCCTCGGCCCCGAGCGAGCCATCCGCCGCGGAACCCGTGTCGGCGCCGACCGGGGTCGGCACGAGCGCCGCCGCCCCGCGGTCCCGGGCAGCACCCCCGGCGAGCGATCCCGGCCGCCACCGCCCACCGCCGCCGCCACCGCTGGCGATGCTGCCCGCGCCCGAGTGGGCCATCGGGGCCGACGACGACCTGGAGACCCGGGAGAGCCCGCTGGCCGCCCGCCAGGCGCACGCCCGGGACGGCATCGACTTCGGCCCCACCGACCGCAGCCGCCGGCGCCGCCGGACCGTGGCCGTCGGGGCCGCGCTCGGCGCCCTGGGCGTGGCGGCGGCGTGCGGTGCGGCGTTCGTCCGGACCGTGGGCGCCCCCACCCCCCGGCCCGGCGCGCCGCCCGACGCCGCCGCCACACGCTCCCGCCCGCCGGCCTGCCCACCGGCGCCGCCCGCCCCGGCCGCCGACGTCGACGGCGACGGCTGCGCCGAGCACGTCGCCGTCGCGGGCGGCACGGTGACCGCCGGCTCGGCCCGCTGGTCGCTGGGTGCGCCCGGGGACGTCGTCGCCGTGGGCGACTGGGACTGCCGGGGCGGCGCCACCCCCGCCCTGCTCCGCCCGGCGACCGGCGACGTGTTCGTCTTCACGTCGTGGGCCGGCCGGGGGCGTCCGCTCACGGTCACGCCCGACCGCCGGGTGCCGGGCGCCGTCGGCCTGCACGCCGAGAAGGCGGGCGACGGCTGCGACCTGCTCCGGGTCGACATGCCCCCGGGGCCCGCCACGACCGTGGAGGTCGCACGATGAGCCGGGACCGGATCGTCGCCGTCGCCCGGCTGGTGGCGTGGACCGCCCTCCTGCTGGTGCTGGGCCGGATCACGCTGGCGCTCGGGTCGGGATCGCTGGCGATCCCGCTGACCTCGCTGCACGACCTACGGCGCTGGACCGACGAGACCGACCCCACCGACATGGCCGCCGCGCTGGTCCGGCTGGTGGCGCTGGCGCTGATCGCCTACCTGCTGGCGGCGACCGTGCTGGCCGTCGTCGCCGACCTGGCGCGCGCGCAGGGGCTGGCCGCCCTGAGCCGACGGGTCACGCCGGCGCTGGTGCGGCGGCTGGCGGCCGGGGGCGGGGGGCTCGGGCTGGCCCTGGGCGCGGTCGTCGGGACGGCGCCGGCGCCCGGTCTGGTGGGACGGGCGCCGCCCGGACCGGCGGCGCTGGTGGCGCCCGAGCAGCCGTCGGCCACCATGACCCGGCTCGACGACGCCGGGGCGGACTCGGCGACCATGACCCGACTCGGCGACCTCCCGCCCGACACCGCCACGATGCAGCGGGACGAGCCGCCCCTGGCCGCCCACACGCTGCCCGGTCCGGCGCCGCCGGCCGGGTTCGCCCGGGCGTCCGGCGACGCCGACGGATCGACATGGACCGTGGCGCCCGGCGACTCGTTCTGGTCGATCGCCGCGGAGTTGGTCACGCCCGCGGGCGGGCCGGCGCCGACCGAGCGCCAGGTCGCCCGCTACTGGCGGCGGCTCATCGACGCCAACCGGGGCCGGCTCGCCGACCCCGGCAACCCCGACCTGCTCCTGCCCGGCCAGCGGTTGCTGCTCCCGCCGCCGGACACATGAGGCCGTGGCAGCGTCAGGCGTCCAGCCAGCGGTGTCGCGACGCGGTGGCTGGCCGCCAAGGGCGGTACCGGCGCCGACCGAGCCGAACTCGACGAGGCGGCCACCGCCCTCGACCCGCTGCTGCTGCCGCCGCCGGACACATGAGGCCGTGGCAGCGTCAGACGTCCAGCCAGCGGGTCGCAACGCGGTGGCTGGCCGCCAAGGGCGGGGCCGGCGCCGACCGCGACGAGCGCGACGAGGTGGCCACCGCCCTCGACCCGCTGCTGCTGCCGCCACCGGACACATGACGTCGTGGCAGCGTCAGACCTCCAACCAGCGGGGCGCAACGCGGTGGCTGGCCGCCAAAGGACGGTGCCGGCGCCGGCCGGACCGAGCGCGACGAGGCGGCCACCGCCCTCGACCCGCTGCCGCCGCCACCGGACACATGACCTCGTCGCGGCGTCAGACCTCCAACCAGCGGGTCGCAACGCGGTGGCTGGCCGCCAGGGGCGGTGCCGGCGCCGGCCGGGCCGAGCTCGACGAGGCGGCCACCGCCCTCGACCTGTTGCTGCTGCCGCCGCCGCCGGACACGTGGCGGCGTCAGGCCTCCAGCCAGCGGGTCGTGACGCGGTCGAAGCGGGCCTCGCGCTCGCCCGGGGTGGCCTCGTCCAGGGCGGTGGCGACCGCCGTGTCGAGCGCGGCCTGGCCCTCGTCGATGACTGCGTCCACCACGCCCAGGCGGCGCATGTCCGCTGCCGTCAGGGCCAGGCGATCGGCGACCTCGGGGGCGCGGCTGGCGTCGCGCTCGAGGATGGCGGCTGCTCCCTCGGGGGCGATCACCGTGAAGATCGCGTGCTCGGACATGAGCAGGCGATCCGCATAGCACAGGGCCAGCGCGCCGCCGCTGCCTCCCTCGCCGACGCAGACCGAGACGATCCTGGTCGGGCAGGCGGCCATGGCCTCGAACGTGCGGGCGATCTCCAGCGCCAACCCGTCGGCCTCGGACTCGGGGGACGGGTCGGCGCCCGGGGTGTCCACCAGCGTGACCAGCGGCAGGCCCAGGCGGCCCGCCAGCTCGACCGCGCGCTGGGCCAGGCGGAAGCCGTCGGGGGTCGGGCGGCCCGAGCGCTGGTACCGGTCCGTCGCCACCACCACGCACCGGTGGCCGGCCACCGTGGCCAGGCCGGCGCGGACCACCGGGTCCGCGCCGCGCAGCTCGGTCCACGACGTGCACAGCCGGGCGGCCCGGTCCAGGCCCGTGGGGCGGCCGACCGCCCGGGCGCGGAGGACCTCGCCCCAGGCGCCGCCGACGTCGGGGTCGTCCCAGGCCGGGAGGGGGCGGGTCGGGAGGGGGCGGTCGACGCGGCCGAGGGCGACATCCACCCACTCGGCCGCGGCCGCCGGGGCCAGCAGCTGGTCGACCAGGCCGTGCTCGTACGCGGCGGCCGCCGTGTGGGACGTCGCCGGCAGCGTGATGCCCAGCGTCCCCTCGGCCACCCTGGGGCCCGCGAAGCCGAGGACCGCCCGCTCGTAGGCGGCCCGGACGTCGACCAGCGAGCCGTACGACGCGAACACGCCCCCGGTCGTCGGCGAGCCGTAGACCCCGAGGGACAGCAGCCCGGCGGCGGCGTGGCGGTGGGCCGCCGCCGACGTGCGGGCCAGCTGGACCAGGGCGACCATCCCCTCCTGCAGGCGGGCGCCGCCCGTGCCGGTCAGCACCACCATCGGCAGGCGCAGGTCCCGGGCCCGGTCGTAGGCCCGCACCACCCGCTCGCCCACGGCGGCGCCCATCGTGCCGCCCAGGACGTCGAAGCGGCCCTCGATGAACGCGTAGTCCTCGGTCCGCCCGGTCCGCACCGCCTCGCCGGTCTCGGCCAGGGCGCGACGGCGCTCGTCGTAGCCCGGGAAGCCGAGCGGGTCGCCTGCGAACACGTCGGCATCCCACTCCTGGACCGAGGGGTGGAACGGCATGGCTGAAGAGTCTCCCACCGCGCCGATCCCGCTCACCAGGCGGGCGGGCGGTCAGCGGAGGCGCAGCGCCACCTCGTTGGCCAGCAGGCGGCCCCGGACCGTGAGCACCGCCCGGTCGTCGCCGGCCACCGTGACCAGGTCGCCCAGCTCCTCGACCGGGAGCGCCCCGGCCGGCACGCCCTCCCGGGTCCGGACCGCCAGCTGCAGGGCCTCCAGCCGGCGGGCGTCGGGGTCGAGGTGCTCGCCCGCCGCCTCCGGCGACCGGCCGGCGGTGACCGCCTCGATGTAGCGCTCCGGGGTCCGCACGTTCCAGAACCGGCGGCCGCCCCGGTGGGAGTGCCCGGCACACCCGAAGGCCTGGTACTCGCCCATCGACCAGTACAGGCGGTTGTGGCGGCACTCGTGGCCGGGGCGGGCCCAGTTCGAGATCTCGTACCACCCGAGCCCCGCCGCCTCGAGCGCGGCCGCCGCCGCCAGGTACTTGTCCGCCTGGTCGTCGTCGTCGGGGTGCCGGGCCGGGTCGTCGGCCAGGGCGGTCCCCGGCTCCACCGTCAGCGCATAGGCGCTGACGTGGGGCGGGTCCAGGGCCAGGGCGCCGTCCAGCGTCCGCCGCCAGTCGTCGAGCGACTCGACCCTCGACCCGTAGATGAGGTCGAGGTTGAGGGTCGGGATCCCCGCCTCCCGCACCAGCTCGACGGCGCGGCGGACGTTGGCGGGGTCGTGGGTCCGGCCGAGGGCCACCAGCACGTGGTCGACCATCGACTGCACCCCGATGCTCACGCGGTTGACCCCGCCGGCGGCGTAGGCCGCGGCCAGCGCGGGCGTGACCGTGTCGGGGTTGCACTCGACCGTGACCTCGCAGCCCGGCGCCCTGGGCACGGCGTCGAGCACGGCCACCAGCCGGGACGGGTCGACCAGCGACGGCGTCCCGCCGCCGACGAACACACTGGTGGCCGCCGGCATCCCGGCGGCCACCGCGCGTTCGACGTCGATCAGGCAGGCGTCGAGATACGCCTGCTGCAGATGATGGCGGTCGGTCCAGGTGGCGAAGGCGCAGTAGTCGCAGCGGGCCGCACAGAACGGCACGTGGAGGTAGACCCCGAAGGCCTCCGGCGTGCGCAGCTGCGGCCCGTCCGCGACCGGCCTCCCGTCAGCGGACCAGGCAGAGGCCGAGGCTGTCGAGCCGGGCCGGCACCTGGTCGGGATGGCAGTCGAGGATGCAGGCCACGGCCCGCAGGTCCTCGCGCCGGATCGTGAGCATGCGGCCGTTGTAGTCGCCGCGCTGCACCTGGATCATCCGCAGGTAGCGGGCGAGCATCTCGCCCTCCTGCCCGCCGAGCTGCTCGACCGCACCGAGGTCGATGGTCACCGGGCGGTCGTCCCGCCGCGGGCCCCGCATGCGCTCGGTGAGATCGACGACCTGCTCGTCGCCGCTCGCGGAGCGGATGCCCAGCTCGTCGTCGCTCGGGAGCATCTGGTCGACCGGCACCCGGTAGAAACGGGCGAGGCGCTGTAGACGCGGGACCGAGATGGCCCGCTCACCCCGCTCGTAGGCCCCGAGTACCGACGCCTTGAACTCGTGCTCGGACGCCGCCTCGACGTCCTGGAGCGACAGGTGCTTCTGACGCCGGATCGAACGAAGGCGAGCACCGACCTTGGCCGCGTAGCCACTGTCGCGCTCGACTTCGAGGTCGCTGTCCATGGTGGTTCCTCCCTCAGCCGTCCCCCAGTCGAAACGGCCAGACCCATGCGCGCCCGTCCCGGGATCGGCCCGGTCCGAGCGGTTGCCTACTCTATGCACTTTTTCGGTCGGCCGACAATCACTGCGCGTGCGGCCTTGGATATGACCGTACGGTCATATGACACGAAACACGCAGGGATGTCACGCTCCGTCGACTGACCCTTACGTACTTGCCACAACTTCGTCACGTAAGGCACTCAAAATGACACATGAAGTAATGGAAGCGGTTTCAGCTCGCAACACGTGAGGGCCGAGCCGAACGCGGGGGATGGTGGACGACCGCTCTGCGGGGGACCAGCCTCCTTCCGGTCCCACCAACACCACGGGGAGCGTCAGCCTAGGCGCCCCGCCGCCGCGGTCGGCCATCGCGGCGCCCGGCAGAGCGGCCACGTCGGCGAAGGTGGCCAGCGGCGCGACCTCCGGCAGCCACGTCCGCCGGCACTGCATGGCCGCCGCCCGGGCGATGGCGGCCAGCCTCTCGGCCTGGCGGCCGGCCTTGGCCGCGTCCCACCGCACCACCGACCGCTCGGCCACGAACGGCACGATGCGGTCGGCCCCCAGCTCGGTCAGCTTCTGCACCACCAGCTCGGGCCGGTCGCCCTTGACCAGGGCGAAGGCGATCGTGATCGGCGGCTCGGGCCGGGGGTCGGCCGCGACGTCGCCGGTCGCCGCCAGCTCCTCGCCCCCCGCCAGCCGGGCGGGCCGCCAGCGGCCGGCGCCGTCGCCCACGGTGACGTCGGTGCCCGCCGCCAGCCGCAGCACCCGGGTCAGGTGGTGGGCGTCGTCGGGCGCCAGCCGGGGGGCGCCGAGGTCGGCGACGAAGGCGTGGGCCGCAGCCGAGGTCGGGGTGACCGGCGCCGCGATCCCCACCGCCGCCCTACTTGAACGCCGACCGCAGCTTGGAGATGAGCCCCGACACCGACGGCGCCACCCGCTCGCCCCGCAGCTCGGCGAGGTGGCGGAGGACGTCCTCCTCCTCCTCGGTGAGATCGGTGGGCACATCCACGACCACCTCGATGAGCATGTCGCCCCGGCTGCGCCGCTCGAGGTGGGGCACGCCCCGGCCCCGGAGGCGGAAGATCGTGCCGGACGCCGTGCCCCGGGGGATGTCGATCTCCTCCATGCCGTCGAGGGTCTCGAAGTCGATCGACGACCCGAGCGTGGCCTGGGAGAACGGCAGCGCCAGCGTGGTGCGCAGGTCGGTGCCGTCGCGGTCGAACCGCTCGTGGGGCTGCACCCGCAGGTGGACGTAGAGGTCGCCGGCGGGGCCGCCGCGGGGGCCGGCCGCGCCCCGGCCCGACAGCCGCAGCGTCGACCCGGAGTCGACGCCGGCGGGGATGTCGACCGTGTAGGTGCGCTCCTCGACCGTGCGGCCCTCGCCCCGGCACTCGGCGCACGGGCTGGCGATGACCTGCCCCGACCCGGCGCAGCGCGCGCAGGGCGACGACGTGACCATCTGGCCGATGAGCGACTGGCGGATGCGCTGGACCTGGCCGGTGCCCTGGCACTCGTAGCAGGTGACCGGCTGGGTGCCCTCGGACGCCCCGGTGGAGCCGCACGCCTCGCAGGCCACCGCGGTGCGCACCGAGACGGCGTGCTCGCAGCCGAACACCGCCTGCTCGAACTCGAGGTCGACGACGACCTCCAGGTCGGACCCGCGGGGCGGGCCGCTGGAGCCCCGCGCGCCCCGGCCGCCGAATGGGCTGCCGCCGAAGAAGGCCTCGAACACGTCGCCGATGCCCCCGAACCCGAACGGGTCGGCGGCGTTGGCGGCGCCGCCGTTGACCCCGTCGGGCCCGTAGGTGTCGTAGCGGCGACGCTTGTCGGGGTCGGACAGCACCTCGTAGGCGTGGGCGACCTGCTTGAACAGCGCCTCGGACTCGGGGTCGCCGTGGCCCGTGTCGGGGTGGAGGCGCCGCGCCAGCTGGCGGAAGGCGCGCTTGATCTCCTCCTGCGTGGCGGTGCGGGACACGCCGAGAAGCTCGTAGTAGTCGGTGGTGTCGGCCACGGTCGCTCCTCAGCCCTCGACGAGCCGATCGGACAGGCGGCGGCTCACCACGGCCACGGCCGCCAGCGCCTGGGGATAGTTCATGCGGGTGGGCCCGAGCACGCCGATGGTGCCGGCCCGCTCGCCCTCGACGTCGTAGGGCGCGACGACCAGGGCGCACTCGGCCAGTGGCGCCACGCCGGTCTCGGTGCCGATGGCGACGTAGAGGCCCCGGTCGATCACGTCGCGCAGCAGCGACACCACGACGAACTGCTGCTCGAGGATGCCGAGCACCTCGCGCACGGTCTCGATGGCGTCGAACGCCTGGGCCATGCGGGCGGTGCCGCCGACGTAGACGTGCTCGGGGTCGATGGGCTGGGGCGACCCGAGGGCGGCCAGCGCCCGCTCGACCACCGCGTCGGTGGCGGGGTCGCCGGTGCGCAGGACCCGCAGCGGCATGTCACGGGACGTCCCGTCGAGGTGGAGCGAGAGGTGGGCGCTGGCCGCGGCCAGGTGCTCGACGCTGACGCCCTCGGGCAGGTCGAGCGTGTGCTTGTCGACCGTGCCGTCGCTCTGCACCACCACCACGACGCCGGCCGAGGAACTGAGGCCGACGACCTGCACCGAGCGGATCACCGCCCCCGCCGGCGCCGGCGCCACGACCACGCTGGCCAGGTTGGTCAGGTTGGACAGCAGCCGGCCGGTGTCGGACAGCATCTGCTCGACCTCGCCGTGGGCCCGGGCGAAGAAGTCCCGCACCTCCTCGGCCGACTGGGCGTTGAGCCGGGCCGGCTGGCGCAGGTGGTCGACGAAGAACCGGTAGCCCTTCTCGGTCGGCACCCGGCCGGCCGAGGTGTGGGGCTGGCGCAGGTAGCCCTCGGTCTCGAGGCTGGCCATCTCGTTGCGGACGGTCGCCGAGGAGACGTCGACACCCGGGGCCTTGGCCACGTGGCCAGACCCGACCGGCTGCGCCGTGTCGATGTATTCCTCCACGACGGCTCGGAGGATGGCCGCCTTGCGTTCGTCGAGCATCTACCTCGTCTCCGGGGCGGCCGCCGGGCGCAGCCGGACACCCCCGGGTAGCAGTCGAGTGTACCGAGTGCTAAGGCACTGATGGATTTCGTCGTGGCGTCGTAACACCTCCGGACGCAGACTGGCGCCGTGCGGCTGTGGCGTCGGGGCGAGCGGGACGGGGACCAGGGGCGGGGCCGGGGCCGGACCACCGGCTACCCGCCGTCGGCCAACCGGGCGTCGTCGTTCCACCTCCGCTGGGGCGGGCTGCCGGCCGGCGCGGCGATCGTCGAGGTGGGGGCCACCATCGAGGTCGTGGCCGCCCCGGCCGTGCCCGAGCTGTACTTCTGGGCGCTCCAGGCCAGCTTCGCGTCGGCCGCCCGGCCCCGGGTCGGGGCCGCCCACCTGGGCCTCCAGTGGTACCCGCCACACCCGGGTTCGACGGCCGTGAACTGGGGCGGCTACGACGAGGCGACGGGCGGGATCCTCGACGGCAGCGACTCGCCCTTCCCCAGCGCCACCGCCAACCCCAACACCCGGGACTACCCGTGGGCCCCCGCCCGCCGCTACCGGCTGGCCATCGGGCCGGGGTCGGCGCCGGGCTGGTGGCGGGGCTCGATCGACGGCGTGGCCGTGCGCGAGCTGCACGGCGGGGGCGACCGGCTGGCCGAGCCCATGGTGTGGGCCGAGGTGTTCGCCCGCTGCGACCACCCGCCGGCCACCGTGCGCTGGTCGGACTTCGCCGCCCGCACCGCGGCGGGCGAGGTCGTCGAGCCCGACCGGGTGACCGTCACCTACCACCCCACCGCCGCCGGCGGCTGCGACAACACGACCGTGGCCACCGACGGGCCGGGCGCCTTCCTCCAGACCACGGGCACCGAGCGACTGGTCCCGGCCGACGCGGTCCTGCCGCTGCGTTGATCCGGGTCACCGAGGGTGCGCCGACCGGCGCAGCCATGGCCCGAGCGGCGCGCTGCGAAGCAGCAAGAGCGGGAGGCACAGACCACCGTGGCCGTGACGACGTGCCTCTCCGCGCACGCTCTCAGTCGTCGAGCCGCAGCGCGGAGATGAACGCCTCCTGGGGGACCTCGACGCGGCCGATGTTCTTCATCCGCTTCTTGCCCTCCTTCTGGCGCTCGAGCAGCTTGCGCTTGCGGGTGATGTCGCCGCCGTAGCACTTGGCCAGCACGTCCTTGCGCTTGGCCTTGACCGTCTCCCGGGAGATGATCCGCCCGCCGATCGCGGCCTGGATGGGCACGTCGAACATCTGGCGGGGGATCAGCGTCCGCAGCTTGTCGGTCATGCGCCGGCCGTAGTCGGACGCCTTGTCCCTGTGGAGGATCGAGCTGAAGGCGTCGGCCGCCACCCCGTTGAGCAGCACGTCCACCTTGACCAGGTCGGACGGGGCGTAGCCGGCCGGCTCGTAGTCGAGGCTGGCGTAGCCCTGGGTCCGGGACTTCATCTGGTCGAAGAAGTCGCGCACCACCTCGGCCAGCGGCAGCCGGTAGACGAGCTCCATGCGCTCGGGCGACAGGTACTCCAGCCGGGTCATCTCGCCCCGCCGGGCCTGGCACAGCTCCATCAGCGTGCCCGTGTAGTCGGTGGGGGTGAGGATCGTGCAGGTCAGCCACGGCTCCTCGATGCGCTCGATGCTGGCCGCCGGGGGCATGGCCGACGGGTTGTCGATCTCCTGGACCTCGCCGGTCACCGTGTGGACCTGGTAGGCGACCGACGGGGCGGTGGCGATGAGGCTGAGGTCGAACTCGCGCTCGAGCCGCTCGCGCACGATCTCCATGTGCAGCAGGCCAAGGAACCCGCACCGGAACCCGAAGCCGAGCGCACCCGAGGTCTCGGGCTCGTAGGTGAAGCTGGCGTCGTTGAGCCGCAGCTTCTCCAGCGCCTCCCGCAGGTCGCTGAACTGGTCGCCGTCGATGGGGTAGAGGCCGCAGAAGACCATCGGCTTGGGGTCCTGGTAGCCGGCCAGCGCCTCGGCGGCCGGGCGGGCGGCGTCGGTGACGGTCTCGCCGGAGCGGGCCTCGCCCACGTCCTTGATGCCGGCGATGAGGTAGCCGGTCTCGCCCGCCTCCAGTGCCGCCACGGGGACGTTGTCGGGCGTGCGCACGCCCACCTCGTCGGCCTCGTGCACGGTGCCGGCCTGCATGAACCGCATGCGGGCGCCGGTGCGCAGGGCGCCGTTGACCACCCGCACCGAGCTGATCACGCCCCGGTAGGCGTCGTAGTGGGAATCGAAGATGAGGGCCTGGAGCGGCGCGTCCCGGTCGCCGGAGGGCGGCGGCACCCGAGCGATGACGGCGTCGAGCAGGTCGCCGACGCCCTCGCCGGTCTTGGCGCTGATGCGCAGGATGTCCTGGGCCGGGATGCCGAGCACCTTCTCGATCTCGGCGGCGTAGCGGTCGGGCTCGGCGGCCGGCAGGTCGATCTTGTTGAGGGCGGCGACGATCTCGAGGTCGTGCTCGAGGGCCTGGTAGCAGTTGGCCAGCGTCTGGGCCTCGATGCCCTGGGCGGCGTCGACCAGCAGGATCACGCCCTCGCAGGCGGCCAGCGACCGGGACACCTCGTAGCCGAAGTCGACGTGGCCGGGGGTGTCGATGAGGTCGATGACGTGGTCGCGGTAATCGAGCCGGACCGACTGGAGCTTGATGGTGATGCCCCGCTCCCGCTCGAGGTCCATCGAGTCGAGGTACTGGTCCCGCATGTCCCGGGGATCGACGGCGCCGCACAGCTCGAGGATCCGATCGGCCAGCGTCGACTTGCCGTGGTCGATGTGGGCGATGATCGAGACGTTGCGGATGCGGTCGAGATCCATAGGGGGGCCTGGTGAGCGTAGCGGCGGTCCGGATCGGCCCCGAAGGTGACATTCCGCCCGGCGGGCCGCTAGCCTGTCCCGGCTATTCGTTCTGAAGGAGCAGGGCCCCCGTGGCGAACATCAAGAGCCAGATCAAGCGCAACCGCCAGAACCTCGTGCGCCGCGAGCGCAACAAGGGCGTCCGCTCCGAGCTCAAGACGCGCACCAAGTCGGCCGTCGCCGAGGCCGAGGCCGGGGCCGAGAGCGCCGAGGACAGCCTCCGCCGGGCCGTCAAGCGCATCGACATGGCCGCCGCCAAGGGCGTGATCCACAAGAACGAGGCCGCCCGGCGCAAGTCGCGCCTGATGGCCAAGGTCAACCAGGCCGCCGCCGAGGGCTGACCTCCGCCCCGTCGTAGCGCCGGCGCAGGGCCGCCACCCGCCGGCGCGCCCCGTCCCGGCTGACCGCCGCGGCGAGCCGATGATCCCGGCGCCGGCGACCCCCCGGGTCGTGCGAGATCACCGGGCCAGGCGGGCGAGGCGGGCGACCAGGACCTCCAGGACCAGCGTGTCCGGCCACGCCTTGCCGCCGCGCAGGTCGAGGTCGGCCGTGGCCAGCAGGTCGATCGCCTCGACGACCCGGTCGTGGCCGAGGCGCCGGGTCTGGCTGAGCGCCTTGCGGGCCGGGAACGTCGAGCCCCGCAGGCCGAGCAGCTGGGCGGCGTCCTTCTCCCCCGTCACCGCCGCGCCGTCGAGGGCGAGCATGCGGGCGTAGTGGCCCTGGAGCGTGGCCATGATCTGGAGCGGGTGGCGGCCGCCGCCGGCCGTCATGCGGGCCAGCTTGCGCAGGGCGCCGGCGATGTCGCCCTTGTCGAGGGCGTCGGTCAGCTCCCAGGGCGGGACGCCGCCGGCCTCGCCCAGGTAGGGCTCGATGTCCTCGACGCCCAGCCGGGCGCCGCGCCCGAAGCTGCCGGCCAGCGTGCCGAGCACGCCGACCAGCCGCTGGGGGTCGTCGCCCAGCCAGGCCACGACCCGCTCGCTCGCGGCCCGGTCGAACCGCAGCCCGGCCGCCGCCACCTGCTCGTCCACCCAGCCGGCCAGCTTGCGGCCGGGGCTGGTGTCGACCTGCTCGCCCCCGCTGGCGGCCACGGCGTCGACCAGCGACTTCGGCACCCGCCCGGCGCCCCACACCAGCACGAGGGAGGTCGTGGGCAGCGGGTCCTCGAGATAGGCGACCAGCGGGGCGACCTGCTCGGACCGGGTGAAGGCGTCGAGGTCCCGGCCGACGACGATGCGCCGCTCGGTCAGGAACGGCGGCGTCTGGGCGGCCTCGACCAGCGGGATCACGGAGGCGTCGCCGTCGCCCGGCCGGAGCCTGTCGGCGCCGACCTCCTCGACGGCCAGACCCGGGTCGTCGCCGCCGAGCAGGGCGTGGATCAACTCGCGGGCGGCGTCGCGCAGGATCACCTCGTCGTCGCCCCGCACCAGGTGGACCGGCGCGTCCAGCCGGTGCCCGGCGGCGGTCACCGGCGGGCCCCCAGGAGCGCGGCCATGACCTCGGCCACCCGGCGGCTGCGGCGGACGTCCGCCGTGCGGACGAGCCGGCAGCCCAGTGCCACCGCCGCCGCCTCCCGGGCCACGGCCTCGGGGCCCTGCCAGCGGGCGGCGTCGACGGCCAGGACCAGGCCCCGCCCGTCGGCCAGGGCCCGGGCCTCGTCCAGGCCGGCCAGGTCGTCGATCAGGACGGCGACCGCCCCGGGCGCCAGGTCCCCGCCGAGGTCGAGATCGCCGGCGACGGCCGGCGGGACCAGCACGACGTCGGCGCCGGCCCGCCGGGCGGCCGCCGCCTCGCCCGCGGTGGCGGCCCGGGCCGCCACCGATCCCCCGCCGGCCCGGGCCACCGGGCCGAGCAGGCGGGCCGGCAGCGAGACGTCCACCAGGTCGGCCCCGGCGGCCCGTACCGCGGCCGCCGTGGCCAGCACCTCGCCCTCCCGGCCGAACCGGGGCGCGGGGACGACCCCCGCCACCAGCACCCGGGCCCGCAGGTCGAGCGTTCGGCCGGCCACCACCAGCCCCGCCCCGGGGGCGGGGACGGGGGGCGGCGGCGAGAGGATCACGGCACGGGAGAATAGGGGGCGGCGGCCCGGTCGCCGTCCGGGTTCCCGCCCCCGGCGTCGGTGGTCCCGGGCGCCGGGGCGGCGGCCCGTCGCCGCCGGCGGTGGCGCAGCAGCGGCCGGGGGTCGAACAGCGACAGCAGCCACCGCCCCGGCCCACCCGCCGCCCCCAGCTCGCGCCGGGCGGTCTTCTCCAGCTCCCAGGCCTGGCGGGCGGTGGCGTCGGACGGCTCGTCGGGGGCGTAGACCGCCACCGCCACCATCGTCGCCAGCGGCCCGACCGAGCCGGCCGCGCCGTTGAACCGGGCGGTCGCCTCCCGGGCCACCTCGACCGTCGTCTGGGCGTCGGCCACCGGCTGGCCGTACTCGGTCAGGCGGTCGACGGTCTCCCGCCAGGCGCCGACCACCCGGGCCGCCGAGCCGGGCGCCCGCCGGCGCCGGGAGCGGCGGGCGAGCTTGATGCCGGCCGACACCAGCGGGATCGCCAGCAGCGCGACCAGCACCAGAACCCCGCCGGCGGCCGCGCCCTGGCGCAGGCCGACCCCGCCGCCGGCGCCGGTGGCGGCGTCGTCGACGATGACCCGGGGCTCCTGGGCGTCGAGCTTCTCGCCCTTGTCGCCCGGGGCCTCGGGTGGCACGTCCTGCTCGTCGTCGGCCGTGTCGTGGCGGGCGCCGATCTTGGACAGGTCGGTCGGCTCGACCACGACCCAGCCCCGGCCCTGGATGTCGACCTCGGGCCAGGCGTGGGCCTGCGCCTCGGTGATGTGGTAGCTGCCGTCGGCCGACGGCTTGGGCAGCCGGTAGCCGACGACGATGCGGGTGGCGAAGCCCCGCTCCCGGGCCAGCAGGGCGAAGGCGGCGGCGAACTGCTCGGCGTAGCCCTGCTGCTCGCTGCGGTCGCCGAGCAGCATGCGCTCCAGGGCGCCGAACGAGTGGCCCGGGGGCGCCCCGTTGCCCTCGTTGTAGCGGTAGCGGAGCAGCTCGTCCCGCAGGGCCAGGAGCTCGTGCGGGTAGTCGGGCGACTCGCCGGCCCAGCGCAGCGCCAGCTGCTTGAGCGGCTCCGGCACGTCGGGCGGCGGGGTGCGGTAGGCGTCGAGCACCTTGTCGGTGGCCGGCCGGGCGCCGTTCAGGTCGACCGGACGGGCCACGATCGGCTGCTCGCCGACCCGGCTCACCACCTCGTAGCTGGTGCCCCGCAGGGCATGGCTGTCGCTGACCAGGGTCCCGGAGCCGGCGTCGAAGCCGACGCCGGTGGCGTCGACCTGCACCGGCCGGCCGATCACCGGCAGGAACGGCCCCCGCAGCCCACTGACCGTGACCCGCTGGCGCACGACGGCCGCCGGGCCCGGGTGGCCGATCAGGTAGGGATCGGCAGGCAGGTCGCGGCCGGCCAGGCGGTACTCGGCGCTCGAGGTCCACTGGGCGCCGTCGTAGCGGTCGAGCACCGCCACCCGGATCCGGTCGACCCCCTCGGGCAGCCCGCTCGTCTGCAGCCTGAACAGCGCCTCGGGCTTGTCCGCCGCCAGCTGCGACTTGAGCCCGACGAGGGGATTGAGCGTGTGGTCGATCTCGAGCGGGACCGAGCGCAGGTCGCGGGGGTCGAAGCGGTCGCCGTGCGCCAGGGGCAGCCCGGCGGCGGCCAGGGTGCTGACCAGGGCCAGGGCGACGACGACGGGAGCACCGAGCGCCAGCGCCCCGGCCCCGCCGCGGCGCCGCCGGCCCGCCCGGGCCGGCCCGCCCGCTCCCCCGGCGTCGGCGGCAGGCTGGTGGGCCCGGGCGACCGGGGTGCCGTCGACCCGGGCGCGCTCGACCCCGGCCGCGGCCAGGCGCCCGGCCCGCAGCAGCACGAGGACGAGCGCCGCCCCGAGCAGGACGGCAGTGAGCGCCGGCGCCGGGCCGCCGCCCGCCGCCACCAGCCCCAGCCCGATCACGAACGAGGCGACGAGCGGCCCGAGCGGCGCCAGCGGCGAGGCGGTGGCCACGACCAGCCAGGCGGCGAGAGCACTGGCGAGCCAGGTGAGCAGGACCGGGGTGATCAGCAGGTCGCCCCGGGCGTCGGCCGGCAGGCCCACGCTGAGCATCTGGGCCCAGCCGTTGCCCGCCCCGTGCGCGAGCGCCCGCCACGCCCCCGCCATCGGCAGCCCGCCGCTCGTCTCGGACCGGTACACCGTGTAGACGGCGTAGGGCGCCGCCAGCACGAGGGCCACCGCCAGCCCGCGCCCGGTCGGCCAGCGCCGCCGGCGGGCGAGCGCGACGACGAGGGCCGGCAGCACGGCCGCGCCGGCCACGGTCAGGAGGTAACCCGACCCCGCGTAGAACCGCCCGTAGACGGTCGCCGCCAACAGGGCGACGAGCGCGCCCAGGGCGATCTCGGTGTCGATCTGGCGCTCGGCGGCCCGGGCACCGGCATCCGGGCGTCGGGACGCGTCGGGGTCGGCCCCGTCACCGGCCTCGGTGACGGGCGGCGGTGGGACCTCGGTGTGGGACGGGGCGGGGAGGCTCATCGCTGGGCCCGCCCGTTCCACTGCGCGGCGAAGTCGTCGCTGGTGCTGCAGCGGATCACGTAAGCGCCGCCCACCGGCGGTGCCGGACGGTCGTACTCCTCGCCGACCATGACCAGGCTGACCATGTCGAAGCGGTTGCGCACCGTCGACACGGCGCCCAGCTCGGCCGGGGCTGCCTGGCCGGTCACGACGCCGAGCGACACGCCCTCGTCGCCCGGCACCATGCCCGCCAGTTCGGGCAGGCCCGGGTCGTCGGGGTGGCGCTCGATCGCGGCCAGCAGGTCGAGGATGGCGGCCCGGCCGTCGCCCTGGCGGTCCGCGACCGCAGCCGCCCCCGACGTGGTGCGGAAGGTCAGCGGGTAGCCGCCTTCGCAGGCGGCCACGCACAACGAGGCGGCGACCCGCACCGCGTCCTCGAACGAGGCGTCGGTGTAGGGCTCGACGCTGGTGTCGAGCACCACCATGAGCCGGGGCTCGTTGGGCACCACGTTGTGGCGGACCATGAGCGTCCCCTGGCGGGCCGTCGACCGCCAGTGGATCAGCCGCAGGTCGTCGCCCGGCACGTACTCGCGCAGGCTGTGGAAGGCGATGCCGCCCTGGGGCGAGGTGCTGGTGGTCGGCCCGTCCATGTCGCGGGTCCGGCCGCTCGGTACCGGAGCGATGTCGTGGACCCGGGGGTGGACGGCCAGCGTCGAGTGGGAGGCGTGCTCCTGGGACACCAGCACCAGCCGCAGCGGGTCGGAGCGGGCGATGGTCAGCGGCCCGACCGTGTGGACCCCCCGGCGGTCGGTCGGCAGGTCGTAGCTGGCGGCGAACTCGCCGCCCGCGGGCAGGGTGGGCAGCGGCACCGCGATGCGGCGGGCCCCGACGGCCTCGACGGCCAGCAACGGCGGGCTGCGGCGGGCCGCCACGTTGCGCAGCGTGAGCACGGCCCGGGCCTGCTCGCCCTCGGTCACCCGGGCCGGCGCGATGTCGCGGGTCGCCACCAGCTCGGGGCGCAGCATCATCCACCACACGGCCGTGACCAGGGCCAACACGCACGCCAGCCCGATCGCCACCAGCTCGGGGTAGTGCGCGAGCGCACCGGCCGCCAGGAAGACGACGGCCGCGACCGCCAGCACCTTGCCGGACGTGGTCAGCACGCATGCGATCCTCGCGGGAACGCACGGGTCCGGTCCCCAGGGGAATTCCCAGGTTCGGTCCCGGGCGGGCCGGCGACAGGCCCGGGGCGCGGCAAAGATCGAACCGAACGTCGCCTACTATGCGTAGAGAGAAGGGGAAGCCATCGGAGCAAGGATGCTCGACCACGGCGGATCGACTCGAAGCACCCCCCTCGGCCGAACCCACGAACTGAGCACACTGTCGAGCCTGCTCGACGACGTCGCCGCGGCGCGTGCCTCGGTGGCGGTCCTCTGCGGTGCGGCCGGCCAGGGCAAGACCCTGCTCGTCGACTGGGCAGTCGACGAGGCGCGCCGTCGCGGCTTCGAGGTGCTGCGGGCGACCGGCGTCGAGTACGAGCGCGGCCTCGCCTTCGGCGGGCTGACCGCCGTCCTGCGGCCGCTGCTCGACCGGGTCGACCAGCTGACCGAGCTCCAGGCCCAGGCCCTCCAGGGCGCGCTGGGGCTGGAGCGGGCCGACGCACCCGCCCTGGCGGTCTACGGCGCCACGCTCGCCCTGCTGTCGGGCGCCGCCGCAGCGACGCCGCTGCTGGTGGCCGTGGACGACGCCCACTGGATCGACCGGGCCAGCCTGGAGTCCCTGGTCTTCGCCGCCCACCGCTGCGACGCCGACCGGGTCGGGTTCGTCTTCGCCCAGCGCTCGACCGAGCCGTGCCTGCTCGACCAGACGCGGCTCCCCCGCATCGAGCTGGCCGACCTCGACCGCCAGGCGGCGGTGCAGCTGGCGGCGGCCGAGGGCGTGGCCCCCGAGGTCGCCGAGCGGTGCTGGACGATGACCCACGGCAACCCGCTGGCCCTGCTCGAGGGCGTGCGCCGGCTGAGCGACGCCCAGCGGTCGGGGGCCGCACCGCTGCCCGCCGTGCTGCCGGTCGACGACCGGCTGCTCGACGAGTTCCGGCTGCGGCTGGGCGGGCTGGGCGACGCGACGCTCAAGGCCCTCGGCGTGGCCGCCCTGGCGTCGGACGACGACCTCGGGGTGATCAGCGAGGCGGTGAGCGCCCTCGGGGGATCGCAGGACGACCTGGTGGCCGCCGAGCAGCAGGAGATCGTGGCCCTGCACCAGGGCCGGGTCTGGTGGCGCCATCCGCTGCTGCGATGCGCCACCTACGAGTCGCTCGACCCCGAGGAGCGGCGCCGGCTGCACGGGGCGCTGTCCCGGGCCACCGCCCGGACCGGGCGCGACGACCAGGCCGTGTGGCACTTGTCCGAGAGCGTGACCGGCCCCGACGACCAGGTGGCCCGGAAGCTGGCCGAGGAGGGCGCCGCCGCCTACCGGCGGGGGGCCCTGGCCGCCGCCGCCGAGGCCTACGAGCAGGCGGCCCGGCTGACCACCTCGCCCGAGGACCGCCACCGCCACCTGCTCGGCGCCGCCGACGTGGTGTGGGCCACCGGAGACTACGTCCAGGTGGCCGCCCTGCTGCGGCCGATCATCGACCGCATCGAGGACCCCGTCACTCGGGGCGACATGGCGATCATCCTGGGCCAGGCCGAGACCTGGCTGGTGGGGTCGCACGACGCCACCTACCGGTTCGAGGAGCACGCCCGCTCGACCGCCAAGGTGGCGCCCGACGTCGCCGCCATCCTCATGCTCCACGCCATGGTCACCCGGCTGATGGCCCTCGACATCGACGGCGCCCTGGGCGCGGCCGACGCCGCGGCCGCGACGGCCGAGGAGACGGGCGACCCGGCCGTGCTGTTCGGGGCCTACGCCGCCCGGGCGCTGGCCGCCTTCTTCGCCGGCGGCGGGCCGGCCGCCGAGGTCGCCATCGAGCCGATCGGCCAGCTGGCGTCGGCCAACCTCGGCGACAAGGACAACCAGGGCGTGGCGGCGATCGTCCAGCTGTGTGCCTTCGCCCACCTGGTGCGGGGCGACGCCGGCACGGCCATCGACCTGCTGACGCAGGTCATCGACCACAGCGACCGGTCGGGGATGCTGGCCCGGGCGGTGCTGGCCCGGACCATCCGGTCGGAGGCGCTGTGGCGGATCGGGCGGTGGTCCGAGAGCCTCGCCCAGATGAGCCACCTCCAGTCCATGCAGCAGGCGACGAGCCAGATGCAGTTCCGGGCCGCCGCGTCGGCGGTGATGACCCGGATCGAGGCCGGGCTGGGGCGGGACGAGGCGTGCCGGCGGCACGCACAGGAGACGCTGGAGGCGTCGGTGCCGATCGCCAGCCACCAGCTGAGCGCCTGGGCGCTGAGCGGCCTCGGGCTGCTCGAGCTGGGCGCCGAGCGGTGGGCGGCGGCCGCCGCCCACTTCGACGAGGTGACCTCGCTGGCCGGCCACGTGCCCGAGCCGGGCGTGCTGTGGTGGCACGCCGACGCCGTCGAGGCCTACCACCGGGCCGGGCGCACGGCCGACGCGCAGGATGCGCTCGACCGGCTCCAGGAGCTGGCGGCCACCACGGCCCGGCCGTGGGCGATCGCCGCCGCCCACCGGTCGGCCGCCATCGTCGGGCGGTGCGACGACCGCGACGACGAGCTGGCGGCGGCGCTGGCGGGGTTCGCCGCCGCAGGGGCGCCGTTCGAGGAGGCCCGCACGCTGCTGACCCGGGGCGAGCTGCGGATCGAGGAGGGCGACCGGCGCAACGGGGCCGTCGACGTGGCCCGGGCCCGCACGATCTTCGACCGGCTGGGCGCCCGGGCGTGGAGCGACCGGGCCTCGCGGCTCCGGGGCGAGGCCAGCCGGGTGCGGGCGTCGCTCGACGCCCGGCTGACGCCGGCGGAGCTGCGGGTGGCCATGGCGGTCGGGCACGGGCTGTCCAACCGGGCGGCGGCCGACCGGCTGTTCATCAGCGTGAAGACGGTCGACTACCACCTGCAGGGGATCTACCGGAAGCTGGGCCTGCGAAGCCGGAGCCAGCTCGCCGCCATCGTGGCGGCGGAGGAGGAGACGCACCTGACCGCGTCGTAGCGCGGCCGCCGGCGCCCGGGCCGCCGCCGTGAGGCGGACGTCGAGGCGCCCGCCGGCGTTGGCGACGACGGTCAGCTGCAGACCGCCGATCCGCACCACCGTGCCGGAGCGGGGGCTGGTGGTGCCCGGAGGGGCGGGGCCCGGCGCCAGGACGGGGAGGTCGGGCCAGCGCTGGCGCAGCGTGGCGGCCGCGGCCATGGCGGACGGGGCGGCCGTGCGCAGGACCGCCACGTCCAGGCGCTGGACGCCCTGGTCCCGCAGGGCGGCCAGGACCGTGCCCGGGCGGGCGCGGCCGTCCAGCACGACCGCCGTGCCTCCCCCGCCCTGCCAGACGGTGGCGCCGGCGCCCGCCGCCCGGCCGCCGGGGTCGGCCACCGGCGTGCGGCCCGCGGCGATCGCCACCAGCGCCACGGCCAGGGTGGCGCCGCCGGCGGCCAGGATGCGGGCGCGGGGGGCGAGAGCCCGGGCGGCGCAGACGCCGGCTGCGCAGGCGGCGAGCGCGGCGAGGTGCCGGCCGCGGAGCTCGCCCAGGGGCCAGCCGGCACCGGCGCGGGCGACCGTGTCGAGCCAGGCCAGCATCAGCCGGGTCGGGGCGTGGAGGACCTGGGCGATCGGGGTGGGGACGACGCCGGCGGCCAGGCCGGCGGTGAGGCCCCAGACCATGATCGGGCCGGCGACCGGGACGGCGAGGACGTTGGCCGGCAGCGACGCCACCGGGACCGAGCCGAACGTCGCCACCAGGATCGGGGCGACCGCCGTCTGGGCGGCGAGCGTGACGGCCAGCGGCGTGGCCAGCCAGCGGGGGCCGGGGACGAGCGGGGCGATGTGGTGGGCGCCGACGACGATGCCGGCGGTGCCGGCCACCGACAGCTGGAAGCCGACCGAGGTCACCAGCAGCGGGTCGACCAGCAGCATGCCGGCCACACCCAGCGCCAGCGTCCGCAGCGCGGTGGCGGGGCGGCCGAGGGCGGCGGCGATCGCGGTCACCGACGCCATCGCGGTGGCCCGTAGGACCGACGGCTCGGCCCGGGTCAGCAGGGCGAACCCGACCAGGACCGCCAGGGTGACGACCAGCCGGGGGCCGAAGCGCAGGCGGGTCAGCACCGGGGTGACGATGAGCAGGGCGAACGCCACGTTCTCGCCGCTCACGGCCAG
>DATFRN010000482.1:0-17600 GCA_035263165.1 Acidimicrobiales bacterium
AGGGCCACGATGTCGCCCGGGTAGGCCTCGTCGATGGTGTCGCGCTCCTGGCCGAACACCGAGTGGGCGTACTTGGTGGCGAACGGCCGCCCGGTCGGCTCGTGGGTCACGACCATGCCCCGCTCGAACCGTCCCGAGCACACCCGCACGAACGCCACCCGGTCGCGGTGGGCGGGGTCCATGTTGGCCTGGACCTTGAACACGAACGCCGAGAACGGGTCGTCGAGCTTGCGGGCGGCCCCGTCGGCGTCGAGCCGGGCCGACGGCGCCGGCGCCAGGTCGACGATGCCGTCGAGCAGCAGCCGGACCCCGAAGTTGGTGAGCGCCGAGCCCACGAACACCGGCGACTGCTCGCCGGCCAGGAACAGGTCGGGGTCGATCGACCCCGCCACCTCGTCGAGCAGCGCCACCTCGTCGGCCGCCGCCCGCCAGGCGTCGCCCTCGGCCGCCTCGGCCTCGGCCGGCGCCAACACCTCCTCGCTGGCCTCGGCCGTCCCGTGGGCCGTGCGCCCGTAGCGGACGAACCGCCCGGAGCTCCGGTCGATCAGCCCCCGGAAGTCGCCGGCCCACCCGACCGGCCAGGTGACCGGCACCGGCTGGAGGTCGAGCCGGGACTCGATCTCGTCGAGCAGCTCGAGCCCGTCACGCCCCGGCCGGTCCCACTTGTTGAGGAACGTGAGCAGGGGCACGTTGCGGGCCCGGCACACCTCGAACAGCTTCAGCGTCTGGGCCTCGATGCCCTTGGCCGCGTCGAGCACCATGACCGCGGCGTCGACCGCGGCCAGCACCCGGTAGGTGTCCTCGGAGAAGTCGCGGTGGCCGGGCGTGTCGAGCAGGTTGAGCACGTCGTCGCCGTAGGGGAACTGCAGCACCGCCGAGGTGATCGAGATGCCCCGCTTCTGCTCGAGCTCCATCCAGTCGGACCGGGCCCGGCGCCGCTCGCCCCGAGCCTTGACCTGCCCGGCCTCCTGCACGGCCCCGCCGTAGAGGAGGAACTTCTCGGTGAGGGTGGTCTTGCCCGCGTCGGGGTGGCTGATGATGGCGAACGTGCGGCGACGCGCTGCGAGGTCGGAGGGACTGCCGGACATGCGACTGACCAGCCTACGGCCCCGACTGGATTTGCCAGCGGACCCGACGGCTACGCTCCGAGCGGGACGCTGGGAGGAACCGTGAGCGCCAACGACGAGACCCAGAAGGTGGCGGCCGGCGAGCCGCTGATCGACACGACCATCGCCCACCAGGGCCGCATCTACGACTACCTGGCCGGTGGGAGCGCCAACTTCGAGGTCGACCGGCAGGCCGCCGAGTTCCAGGCCGCCGCGTATGGCGGCATGGAGCGCACTATGCGTGACATTCGGGCCAACCGCGACTTCATCGGGCGGGCCATCCGCTACCTGGCCGACGAGGCGGGCATCCGCCAGTTCCTCGACATCGGCACCGGCATCCCCCAGGAGGACGACCTCCACGGCGTCGCCCAGCAGACCGCGTCCGACGCCCGCATGGTGTTCGTCGACAACGACGACGTCGTCCTGGCCCACGCCCACCAGCTCATGCAGTCGACGCCCGAGGGGGTGGCCCGGTTCGTCAAGGGCGACTTCTTCGACCCGCCCGCCGTGCTGGCGTCGGCCGGCGAGTCGCTCGACCTGTCCCGGCCGACGGCGCTCATGGTGATCGCCCTGGTCCACCTGCACGCCGACGCCACCCATCCCCACGAGACCATGGCCCGCTACCTCGACGCCCTGCCGTCGGGCAGCTACCTGGCGATGACCCACCTGTCGACCGACATCGACCCCGAGGCCACCGACGCCCTGCGCCAGGCGGCCGAGGGCGTCGACGCCGACTACGGCTTCCACATGCGCCCCAAGGACGAGTTCGCCCGCTTCTTCGACGGCCTCGAGCTCGTCGACCCGGGCGTCGTGCCGGTCACGTCGTGGCGCACCGAGGTCGACTTCGTGGCCCCGTTCTGGTCGGGCGTGGGGCGCAAGCCCTAGCGGGCGGTAGACCGGGCGCATGGGCGCGTCCGACGAGCTGGTCGAGGTGGTCGACGAGGACGGCCGCGTGCTGCGCCTGGTCACCCGGGCGGAGATGCGGGCCGGCAACCTGCGCCACCGGTCGGTGGGGGTCGTCGTGGTGACCGCCGGCGGCGAGCTGGTGGCCCACCGCCGGGCCGCGTGGAAGGACGTGTGGCCCGGGCGCTGGGACGTGTGCTTCGGCGGCGTGGCCGCCGTCGGCGAGACATGGGCCGAGGCGGCGGCCCGGGAGCTGGCCGAGGAGGCCGGCGTGGCGGTGGCGCCGGAGGACCTGCGGGTGCTGGGCGACGGCGACTACGCGGACGCCGACATGAACGCCCTCTCCCGGATCTTCCTGGCCGTCCACGACGGGCCGTTCACCCCCGCCGACGGCGAGGTGGCCGAGCTGGTGCGGGTGCCGCTGGCCGACCTCGACGCCTGGCTGGCGGGGCGGTCCCTGTGCGCCGACAGCGAGTCCGTCGTCGTGCCGCTCGTGCGGAGGCTGGCCCCGCCCGGTTAGGCGAACGCGGGCGTGGTGCCCAGCGCCTCGTGGACGGCGGTCACCAGGCCCCGGCTGCGGGGGTCGCCCGACATGTTCGTCATCGTGCGGTTCATGACGTAGCCGAAGCCGACGCCGACCTCGGGGTCGGCGAAGCCCACCGACCCGCCGGCGCCGGCGTGGCCGAACGCCCGGGCGCTGCCGTAGGGCGAGAACGGCGACGAGGTCATGAACCCCAGGCCGAAGGTGGTCTCGAAGAACAGCACCCGGTCGTTGCCCTCGGTCTGGGTGGTGGTGGCCGCGGCCAGCTGGTCGGGCGCCAGCAGCGGGCCCACCGCCTCCGCGCCCTCGACCGGTCCGATGGCGGCGGCGTACATGCGGGCCAGCGACCGGGCGTTGGTCACGCCGTTGGCCGCCGGCAGCTCGGCCGCCCGTAGCTCGGGCCGGTTGAACGCCCCGTCGACCACCAGCGGCATCGAGGAGGCCCCGCCCAGCGCCTTGGCCAGTAGCGACCCCGGCCCCAGGAGGTCCTCCAGCTGGGCCAGCATGCCGCCCAGGCCGTCGTCGTCGGACAGCGGGGTGCCGTCGGTGGCCCGCAGGCCCCGGTTGGTCAGCGGCGCCACCCGGCCCTGCTGCTCGTCGGGCAGCCCCACCCAGAACTCGAGGCCGAGCGGCCCGGCCACCTCGTCGGCGAAGAACGTGCCGAGCGACCGGCCGCTGACCCGCCGGACCAGCTCGCCGACCAGCCAGCCGTAGGTGACGGCGTGGTAGCCGTGGGCCGTGCCCGGCTCCCAGATGGGCTCCATGGCGGCCAGGCCGGCGACCGGCGCCTCCCAGCCCAGCACCTCCTCGAAGCTGAGGTCGCCCTCGACGTAGGGCAGCCCCGCCTTGTGGCACAGCAGGTAGCGGACCGGGATGTCGCCCTTGCCGGCGGCGCCGAACTCGGGCCAGTACTCGGTGACGGGGGCGTCGACGTCGAGCTCGCCCCGCTGGGCCAGCATGTTGGCGCAGATGGCCGTGGCGCCCTTGGTGGTGGAGAACACCAGCTGGAGGGTGTCGGGGCCGTAGGGGGTGCCGTCCTCGACGTCGGCCACGCCGCCCCACAGGTCGACCACGGTCCGGCCCTCGTGGACCAGGGAGAACGCCGCCCCCGCCTCGCCGTTCTCGCTGAAGTTGCGGGCGAAGGCGTCGCGCACGCCCTCGAACCCCGGGGCCACCGTCCCGCCGATGACCAGCTCGCCGGCCGGCGTCGCGACCGTCGTCTCCGTGGTCTCCATGAGCCTCCCCCCTCGTGTGGCTGGCCGTCAGGCTGCACCCTTTGCACCCAAACTGCAAGAACAGCGAGGCCTTCCCGGGTGCCGAACCGGGATTTTCCCCGGGGGCCGGCGACCGGCCCGGGCGCACGATGACCTGCGTGTCAGGCGCCCGCCCTCAGGTCGTCGAACAGGTCCGTGGAGAAGTACCGCTCCATGCGGTCGCAGCAGACGGTGGCCACCTGGCTGCCGGGGCCCAGCTCGGCCGCCAGGCGCCGGGCGCCGGCCAGGTTGAGGCCGCTCGACGGCCCGACCGGGAAGCCCCGCTCCGCCAGCTCGCGGGCCGCCGCCATCGCCTCGTCCCGGGGCACGCCGATGGCCGGGTGCCCGCCCAGCTCCTCCTCGTCCAGGAGGCCGGACAGGCAGTCGACCACCCCGGGGATGCCCAGGCAGGCGGGGCCGCCCTGCTCGGCATCGACCGACTCGCCCGCCACCAGGACCCGGGCCACCACGGCGGTGGGCCAGGCCGCCCGCACCGCCCGGCCGACCCCCATGAGCGTCCCGGCGGTGCCCACCGCGGCGACGAACCCGTCGAGCTCGGCGCCGGCCGCCGCCACCGCGGCCAGCAGCTCGGGGCCGGTGCGCCGCTCGTGGGCGGCCGCGCCGTCCGGGTTGGTGAACTGGCGGGGCAGGAAGACGTCGGGGTCGGCGGCGGCCAGCCGCTCGGTCTCGGCGATGGCCCCCGGCATGCCGGCCTCGGCCGGCACCAGGCGCCAGTCGCCCCCGTAGCGCCGGATGATCAGCAGCCGCTCGTTGGACACGCCCTCGGGCAGCACGGCCACGAAGCGCACGCCGAGGGCGGCGCAGGCCATGGCGAAGGCGATCGAGGTCGACCCGCTCGACGCCTCGACCACCGTGGTGCCGGGGTGGACCCGGCCGGCGGCCACCGCCCGGCTGAGCACGTGGGCGGCCAGGCGGTCCTTGGTGGAGCCGCTGGGCAGCTGGTACTCCAGCTTGAGCCAGATCGTGGACCCGCCGGCCCCGGCCGGGTACGGCACCGTGGGCGTGGACGCCGCCAGCAGGCCGTCGAGGCGGGTGGGGTCGAACGCACGGCCCGTGGTCACGCCCCGATGCTGGCACGGGAGGGGCGCTGACGTGCGCTACGTGGCCCTGGCCGGATCAGTCCTCGCCCTGGCCCTCGGCCTCACGACCGGCCACGGCGCGCCCCGCTGCGGCGGCGAGATCATGCGCCCGGGCGAGTGGTGCGCCGCCCCCCTGGTGGGCCGGCCGGCGGTGTCCTACGACGACAAGGCGGCGCTGCTCGACGACGTGAGCCGCACCGCGCTGGCGCTGGCCGGGGCGCTCGGCGTCGCAGGGACGGCCTCGGTGATCGCCGCCCGCCGGCGAGAGCGGGACCGGGCGGCGCTGGCGACCCGGGCCGAGGGCGGACCCGTCGGCGCCCTGCTGGCCCTCGCCGAGCGCCGCGACCTGGGCGCGGTGGTCGCCTCCGGCGTCGCCCGCGACCGCCGGGTGGTCCACCTGTGCGAGCGGGGCGTGGCCGTCGACTGCGGCGGCCAGCCCGTGGTCGTGGCCTGGGACGACCTGGTGGCGACGTACGAGGCCCTCGAGGCTGCGCCGACGGACCACGCCGGTGGCGACGCCGATGGCAGCGTCGGCGACCGTGCGGGCGGGGACGGCACGGTCGCCGCCCCCGCCCCGGTCGCCCTGTGCCGGCTGGTGACCGCGGACGCCGCCCTCGACCTGCGTGCCGCGCCCGGCGACCCGGTGGTCCCGGCCGTGGCCGAGGCGGCCGCGGCCGCCCTGGGCCGGGCCGCCCTGCCGGCTCTGGTCGAGGCCGTCGGCGAGGGCCACTGGGTGGAGTTCGGGCCGCTCAAGCTGGACGCCTCCGCCCTCTACCGCGACGGGCGCCGCCCCACCTCGGTGCCCTGGAGCCGGGTCGAGGCGGTCGTCCCCCGGGTGCGGGTCAGCCGGGCCGGCGTCACCTCCCGCCTGGCGGTCGTCTACCGGGACGCCCGCCGGGCCGGGCGCCGGCGGCGGTTCTCGGTCGACCTGGCCGCGGTGCCCAACCCGCGGCTGCTCATGGACCTGGCCGGCCTGCTAGGTCCGCGGCCCCAGCGAGCGGGCTAACGCCTCGCGCTCGCCCTCGAGGCCCCGGGCCTCGATCTCGGCCTGGGCGGCGTCGATCACCGCCCGCTCGACCCGGTAGGCCACCAGCTGGCCGACGATGGCCGCCAGCGCGCGGATCGACGCCGCCACCCGGGCCGCCTGGTCCTCGCGGCTGGTGCCCCGGCTGCGGCGCAGGCGGGCGCCCACCAGCTCCGACCAGGCCGCCATCACGTCGCGGCCGAGGGCGTCGGACGTCTCCAGCTGCTGGCGGGCGATGCGCATGAGGTCGTCGAGCGACAGGCCCACGTCCAGCAGGGCCAGCACGTTGCGGACGAAGCGCACGTCGGCGTCGCTGTAGCGGTCGCCGTCGGCCAGGTGGTGGGGGTGGAGCAGCCCCGACGCCTCCAGCGCCCGCAGGACGGCCACCGGCACGCCGCTGCGCTCGGCCACCTCCTTGAGCCGCAGGACCTCGTGCTCGTCGCCGGACCAGGCCGCCCCCTCGCCGCCGTCGAGGGCCTCGGCGATCATCCGCAATGAGTAGCCCCGGTCCTTGAGGGCGATGATGTGGCGCAGCCGCTCGAGGTGATGGGGCCCGTACCAGGCCATCCGGCCCTCGTGGCGGGGCGGCGGGAGCAGGCCCTTGGACTGGTAGGAGCGGAGCAGCGGCAGGCTGATGCCCGCCTTCCGGGCGAGCTCGTCGGCCCGCAACCGCTCGGGCGCCGGGCTGCCGGGCTCGTCCCCCAGCTCGGAAGCTGCCATGTCGGGCCCCACAGTTCCCCGTCTGCTACCGCCCTGGGTCGGGCGCGTTAACTTCAACGATTCCGTAGAAGTATGACACGGATCCGTGTAACCATCGGCTGCCGGGGGAGTCAGAACCAGAACGTTGCCGCCGAGCCAATCCTGTGCTGGAGGACCCCATCCCGTGTCGTACGCCGTGATCTTTCCTGGCCAGGGCGCCGCTACACCCGGCGCCGGCCGGGCCTGGACAGATCATCCCACGTGGAGCGTCGTCGGTCAGGCCGAGGCCGTGCTCGACCGGCCGCTGGCCCGGCTGTTGCTCGAGGCCGACGCCGCCGAGCTGTCGACGACGCGGGCCAGCCAGCTGGCGGTCCTGCTCGGCTCGCTGGTCGCCTGGGAGGCCCTCCGCCAGGCCGTCGACGAGCCGCCGGTGGCGTTCGCCGGCCACTCGCTGGGCCAGATCACCGCCCTCCTCGCCGCCGGCGCCGTCGATCCCGATGACGGGTTCCGGCTGGCCGCCCGGCGGGCCGATCTGTCCCAGGACTCGGCCGACGCCCGCCCCGGGCGCATGGCCGCGCTGGTGGGCACCGACCTCGACGTGGCCGCCCGGGTGTGCGCCGGCGGGGCCGACGTGTGGATCGCCAACGACAACGCCCCCGGCCAGATCGTCATCGCCGGCACGCCCGAGGGCCTGGAGGCGGCCGGCGAGCGGGCCCGTGAGCTGGGCGTCCGCCGGGTCATGCCGCTCGACGTCGGCCACGCCTTCCACACCCCCCTCCTGGCCGACGCCGCCGACGGCCTGCGCCCGTTGCTCGCCGGGACCGCCTTCCGTGAGCCCACCGCCCCGGTCGTGGCCAACACGGACGCCCTCGGCCACACCGACCCGGACTGCTGGCCCGACCAGCTCGCCCGCCACCTCGTCGAGCCCGTGCGCTGGCGCGAGAGCCAGCGCACGCTGGCCGCCTCCGGCGCCACCACGTTCGTCGAGGTCGGGCCGGGCAAGGTCCTCGCCGGCCTCGCCCGCCGCACGGTGCCCGACGTGACGGTCCTCAACCTCGCCGCACCGGCCGACCTCCCCGAGGTCGCCGGCGCCCTCGCCCCCACAGGAGTCGCCCGATGACCGCCATCGACAGCCCCCGGCCGCTGCACGCCGGCGACGCCGACGATGACGGCTGGGTCTCGGCCGAGGAGGTCTACGTGCCCGAACGACTGATCGCCGCCCCGGCCGCCGGGGTCTTCCACGCGGCCACGCCCGATGTGGTCACCGCCGAGGGCGAGGTCGTGCACATCGGCCAGGTGGTCGGGTCGATCGAGGTCACCGGGGGGACGGTCGACGTGACCAGCGCCCACGCCGGCTTCCTCATGGGGCTCCTGGCCCTGCCCGGCGAGCGGGTGCGGGCCGACCAGCCGCTGGCCTGGGTCCGCGTCTTCGCATGACCGTCCTGACCGCCACCACCGGCGTACGGGGTGGGGTGAGCGTGGCCGGGTGGGGCATCGCCCTGCCCGAGCGCCGCGTCACCAACGAGGACCTCGCCGCCCGCCTCGACACGTCCGACGCCTGGATCGTCGAGCGCTCCGGCATCCGCGAGCGCCGCTGGGCCGGGCCCGGTGAGACCACCGGCCCGCTGGCCCTGGCCGCCACCCGGCGGGCGCTGGAGCGGGCCGGGCGCTCGGCCGACCAGGTCGACATCATCGCCGTGGCCACCACCACGCCCGAGCGGCCCATCCCCTCGACGGCGGCCCTGGTGGCGGCCGGCCTCGGCACCGACGCCGGCGCCCTCGACCTCAACGCCGCCTGCGCCGGGTTCGTCTACGGGCTGACCGCGGTGTCCGCCCTGCTCCAGGCGGGCGTCGCCCGCACCGCGGTGCTGGTCGGCGCCGACACGATGACCAGCGTCGTCGACCCCGACGACCGCGCCACCGCCGTGCTGTTCGGCGACGGGGCCGGGGCCGTGGTGCTCACCGGCGACGCGGGCGGGCCCGGCGACCCGGGCGCCCCCGGCCTGGTGGCCAGCGACCTGGTCAACGACCCCGACGGCGTGGGCCTGCTGGTCGTGCCGGCCGGGGGGTCGGCCCAGCCGGCGTCGGCCGCCACCGTCGCCGCCGGGCAGCACTACCTGCAGATGGACGGCCGCGAGGTGTTCCGCCGGGCCGTGCGGGCGGTCGAGCGGTCGATCCTGCGGGCGCTGGACCGGGCCGGCGTCGGGCCCGACGACATCGCCCTGTTCGTCCCCCACCAGGCCAACGCCCGCATCGTCGACGCGGTGCTGTCCCGCACCGGCCTCGACCCCACCCGCACCTCGGGCTCGGTCGAGCGCTACGGCAACACGTCGGCGGCCTCGATCCCCCTGGCGCTGGCCGAAGCGGCCGACGCCGGCGCCCTGCACGAGGGCGACCTGGTGCTGCTGTGCGGCTTCGGCGCCGGGCTCACCGTCGGCACGGCCCTGTGGCGCTGGGGCCGGCCGGCGTGACGGGGCGCGTCGCGCTCGTCACGGGCGCGTCCGGCGGCATCGGCTCGGCCTGCGCCCGGGCCCTGGCCGCGGGCGGCCACCGGGTGGCGGTCGGCTACGGCGCCTCCGCCGGGGCGGCCGACAAGGTGGTCGAGGCCATCGTGGGCGACGGAGGGACGGCCATCGCCGTCCACGTCGACGTCACCGACCGGGCCGCCGTCGACGCGGCCTTCGGCACCGTCGAGGAGGCGTGGGGCCCGGTCGAGCTGCTGGTCAACGCGGCCGGCGCCAACCGGGACAAGCTCACCGTCCAGCTCTCCGACGACGACTGGGACCACACGCTGGCCACCGACCTCACCGGCCCGTTCCTGGCCGTGCGGCGGGCGCTGCGCCCCATGGTCCGGGCCCGCTTCGGCCGGATCGTCACCGTGTCGTCGATCGTGGCCTCGGCCGGCTCGCCGGGCCAGGCCAACTACGCGGCCGCCAAGGCCGGGCTGGTCGGGCTCAGCCGCTCGGTGGCCCGCGAGGTCGCCACCCGCAACATCACCGTCAACGTCGTGGAGCCCGGGCCCATCGCCACGGCCATGACCGACGCGCTGCCGGAGGCTCGCCGCGACGCCCTCGCCGCCGCCACGCCCATGGCCCGCTTCGGCACCCCCGAGGAGGTGGCGGCGGTCGTGGCCTTCCTGTGCAGTGACGCCGCCTCCTATGTCACCGGCACCGTGATCCCGGTGGACGGCGGCCTCGGCATGGGACGCTGAGGGCACCTAGCCTCCCCCGGAACACCCGAGTCCCCTACCCCAGCGAGAGAAGGAAATCGACTCATGGACCGTGCCACTGCCCTCGACGCCCTGACCAAGGCTGCGGTCGACGTGCTGTCGGTGCAGGCCGACCAGGTCACCGAGGAGGCGACGTTCGCCGACGACCTCGACGCCGACAGCCTCGACCTCGTCGAGCTGGTCATGCAGCTCGAGGACTCCCTCGATGTCACCATCGACGAGGACGACCTCAGCGAGGTCCGGACGGTCGGCGACGCCGTCGACCTCATCGTGGCGGCGAGCGCCGCCAAGGCGTGACGACCGATCATCGGGGACGCCCCCGGGTGGCGGTCACCGGGATGGGGGTCAAGGCCCCCACCGGGCTCACCGTCGACGAGCTGTGGTCGGGCCTGATGGCGGCCCGGTCGGCCGCCGCGCCCATCACCCTGTTCGACGCCGCCCAGCACTCCGTCGGGTTCGCCTGCGAGGTGCCCGGGTTCGACGCCGTCCCCTACGTCGGGCCCAAGGAGGTCCGGCGCACCGACCGGGCCGCGCTGCTCGGCATCGCCGCGGCCGCCGACGCCCTGGCGGCGGCGGAGGCCGACGCGCCGCTCGGCGCCGACCCGCAGCGCTGCGGGGTCGTCGCCGGCTCGGGTGTGGGCGGCATCCGCACGCTGGAGGACCAGGTCATCGGCTACGCCGAGCGGGGCCCGAGCAAGGTGGGCCCGTTCCTGGTGCCGATGATGATGGCCAACGCCACGGCTGCGCTGGTGGGCATCCGTCACGGGTTCACCGGCCCCAACCTGGCCGTGGCCACCGCCTGCGCGACCGGGGCCCACGCCATCGGCGAGGGCGCCCGCTACGTGCGCGACGGCATGGCGGACGTGGTCGTGGCCGGCGGCACGGAGGCGTGCGTCACCCCGGTGACGATGGCCGCCTTCGCCCGCATGGGCGCGCTCAGCCGCAACCCCGACGCCACGGCCGCCTCCCGGCCCTTCGACGAGGACCGGGACGGGTTCGTCATGGGCGAGGGCGCCGCCTTCCTCGTGCTCGAGCCGTGGGAGCGGGCCGAGGCCCGGGGGGCCCGCATCCTGGGCGAGGTGGCCGGCTACGGCCTGACCTGCGACGCCCACCACATCACCGCGCCCGTCGAAAGCGGGGCCGGGGCCGCCGCCGCCATCGAGATGGCCCTGGCCGACGCCGGCCTGGCGCCGGCGGCGATCGGCCACGTCAACGCCCACGGCACCTCGACGCCCCACAACGACAGCGCCGAGGCGGCGGCGATCGCCAAGGTGTTCGGGCCCGGCGCGCTGCCGGTCACCTCGGGCAAGGGCGTCACCGGCCACCTCATCGGCGCGGCCGGCGCGGTCGAGGCCGTCGCCGCGCTGCTGTCGGTCGACCGGGGCATCGTGCCGCCCACGGCCAACCACCGCACCACCGACCTGCCGGTCGACGTGGTGGCGGGCGAGGCCCGCGAGGTCGGCAAGGCGCCCGCCGTGTCCACGTCCTTCGCCTTCGGCGGCCACAACGTGGCGCTCGTCCTGGCCCCCGCCTGATGGTGGCGGTGGTCGCCCCGGGCCTGCCCGTCCCCCGGCTGCCCATCGGGCGCGGCCGGCCGGGATCGGCCGAGGCCGGGGTCGGCGCGGCGCCGTGGCTGCCCTCGCCGGCGCCGGTCGCCTGGTTCCGGGGAAGCCCGGCGGCCATGGACGTGCCCGACACCGAGGTCATGGCCCGCACCGTGCGGTCGGGCATCGACGCCGGCGTGCCGGTCGTCGGGGTGCTCGGCCGGGCCGGGCTGGGCGCCCGCTCGGGCGTCGCCGCGCTCCACGGCTGGGGCGGCGTGTACCGGGCGCTGGCCGACGCGTCGGGCCTGGTGCCGACGGTGCTGGTGGTGGACGGCCCGTGCCTGGGCGGGCCCGCGCTGCTGCTCGGGCTGGTCGACATCGTGGTCATGACCGCCGGGGCCCGGGCGTTCGTCAACGCCCCCGGCACCGCGGCCCGCATCACCGGCAGCGACGTGCTCGACGCCGACCTGCTGGGCGGCTCGTGGGTCCACGGCACCCGCAGCGGGGTCGCCGACGTCGTGGCCGACGACCTGGATGCCGCGCTCGACGTCGTGGCCGACCTGCTCGACCACCTGCCCCCCAACAACCACGAGACGGCCCCGCCGGTCGCCGTGACCGACCCGGTCGACCGGCCCTGCCACGCGGCGGTGGCGGCGGTGCCGGGCGACGGGCGGGCGTCCTACGACGTGCGCACGGTGATCGCCGACCTGGTCGACGATGAGGCCTTCCTCGAGCTGCGGCCCCGGTACGGCACCAGCATCGTCACCGGACTGGCCCGGGTGGCCGGCATGCCGGTCGGCGTGGTGGCCAACCAGCCGAGCCAGCTGGCCGGCGCCCTCGACATCGACGCCTCGCAGAAGGGCGGGCGGTTCGTCCGCTTCTGCGACGGGTTCGGGCTGCCCCTGGTCACGCTGGTCGACACGCCGGGGTTCCGGCCCGGCCGCGACCAGGAGTGGCGGGGCATGATCCGCCACGGGGCCAAGCTGGCCTTCGCCTACGCGGAGGCGACCGTGCCCCGGGTGTGCGTGGTGCTGCGCAAGGCCTACGGCGGGGCGTTCATCGTCATGGACTGCAAGTCGATGGGCAACGACTGCGCCCTGGCCTGGCCCCAGGCCGAGATCGCGGTGATGGGGGCGGCGGGGGCGGTCGAGATCGTCAACCGCCGCGAGCTGCTGGCCGTGCCCGAGGGCCCCGAGCGCGAGGCGCGGCGCCACGAGCTGGAGGACGACTACCGGGCCCGGTTCATGTCGCCGGCGATCGCCGCCGAGCGGGGCTACCTCGACGAGGTCGTCGACCCGCTCGACACCCGCCGCGCGGTGGCCGGGGCGCTGGTGGCGCTGGCGGCCAAGCGCGAGCGGCTGCAGGCCCGGCGCCACGACAACATCCCTCTGTGACGAAGGATCGGACGATGCTGCTGGACGGGAAGAAGCTGGTCGTCACCGGCGTGCTCACCAAGGACTCGATCGCGGCGTCGGTCGCCCGCAAGGCCCAGGAGGAGGGCGCCGAGCTGGTGCTCACCAGCTTCGGCCGGGCCATGCGGCTGACCGAGCGCATCGCCCGGGGCCTGCCGGAGCCGGCCGACGTGCTGGAGCTCGACGTCACCGACCCCGACCACCATGCGGCGCTGGCCGAGGAGGTGGGGCGGCGCTGGGGCAAGGTCGACGGCGTGCTCCACGCCATCGGCTTCGCCCCCGAGGCGTGCCTGGGCCAGCCCGAGGGCGTGCTCGCGGCCAGCTGGGGCGACGTGGCCACCGCGCTGCACGTGTCGGCGTACTCGCTCCAGTCCCTGACCGCCACGCTGGCGCCGCTCATGGCGGGCGGCGGGTCGGTGGTGGCGCTCGACTTCGACGCCGCCCAGGCCTGGCCGGCCTACGACTGGATGGGCGTGGCCAAGGCGGCGCTGGAGGCGACCTGCCGCTACCTGGCCCGCGACGTGGGCGCCGCCGGGGTGCGGGTCAACCTGGTGGCGGCGGGCCCGCTGCGCACGCTGGCCGCCCGGTCGATCCCCGACTTCGCGGCGATGGAGGGCGTGTGGGACAAGCGGGCGCCGCTCGGCTGGGACGTGCGCGACGCCGAGCCGGTGGCCCGGGCCTGCGTGGCCCTGCTGTCCGACTGGTTCCCGGCCACCACCGGCGAGATCGTCCACGTCGACGGGGGCGCCCACGCGGTGGCGCTGTCCCGGGACGAGGCCCGCATCCTGCTGGCGGCGGGCGGCGGCGGTGAGGACGCGGGCGCGTGAGCGCGCAGGACGATCCGGTCGCCCTGCTCCCCCACCGGCCGCCGTTCCGCTTCGTCGACGCCGTCGACGAGCTGGTGCCGGGCGAGCGCATCACGGCCCGCTACCGGGTGACGGGCGAGGAGGAGTTCCTCGCCGGGCACTTCCCCGGCAACCCGGTCCTCCCCGGCGTGATCCAGCTGGAGGCGCTGGCCCAGGCCGGCGCCATCGCCCTGCTGTCGACCGAGCGCTACGCCGGCACGCTGCCGCTGTTCGGCGGGGTCGAGGGCGTGCGCTGGCGCCGCCAGGTCAAGCCCGGCGACGAGCTGGAGCTGGCGGTCGAGCTGGAGAAGCTGTCGGCCCGGGGCGGCTGGGGCGCGGCGGTGGCCACGGTCGGGGGCAAGCCGACCTGCCAGGCCCGGCTGTTCTTCGTGCTGGCCCCGGGGCCGTGACCGGCGCCGGCGAGACCGCCCCGCCGGTCGACCGGGCGCTGCTCGACCTGGCCGTGGCCGTGGCCCGGGAGGCGGGCGAGGTCACCCTGGAGTGGTTCGGCGCCCGCGACCTGGCCGTCGAGGCCAAGGCCGACGGCACCCCGGTGACCGCCGCCGACCGCGCGGCCGAGCGGCTGGTGCGGGAGCGCCTGGCCGCGGCGGTGCCCGACGACGGCGTGCTGGGCGAGGAGGAGCCGGAGACGCCGGGGCGGTCCGGCCGGCGCTGGATCGTCGACCCCATCGACGGCACCAAGGGCTTCGCCCGGGGCGTGCCGCTGTACACGACGCTGCTGGCCCTGGACGACGAGCACGGGCCGGCGGTCGGCGTCATCGCCATCCCGGC
The DNA here is from genome assembly GCA_035263165.1 of Acidimicrobiales bacterium. Taxonomy (GTDB): domain Bacteria; phylum Actinomycetota; class Acidimicrobiia; order Acidimicrobiales; family VFJN01; genus ZC4RG19. Next base: position 14,449 of record DATFRN010000482.1, read on the forward strand.
CCAGGCCCAGGTGGTGGCCGCCGGGCGGGGGCTCGGCTGCTGGTGGGACGGCGCCCCGGCCCGGGTCAGCGACGTCCCCGACCTCGACGGCGCCTACCTGATGTCGTCCAGCTACAGCCACTGGCCGGCCGAGCACCTGCTGGCGGTGCAGGACGCCGGCTGCGTGCTGCGGACCTGGGGCGACGGCTACGGCTACGCCCTCGTGGCCACCGGGCGGGCCGAGGCGATGGTCGACCACGAGGTCGCCCGGTACGACGTGGCGGCCATGCCGGTGATCCTGGCCGAGGCCGGCGGGCGCTTCACCTCGCTGGCCGGCGAGCCGGGCGCCCAGCACGGCAGCGGCGTGGCCAGCAACGGGCTGGTCCACGACGCGCTGCTGGCCCGGCTCAGATCCAGCGGCGGGAGCGGAGATAGCGGAACAGCAGGAACGCCGAGCCGAACATGATGCTGAGGGCCAGCGGATAGCCCCACCACTTGTCCAGCTCGGGCATGTGGCGGAAGTTCATCCCCCACAGGCCGGCCAGCATGGTGGGCACGAGGGCGATGGCGGCCCAGCCCGAGATGCGGCGCATGTCGTCGTTCTGCTGCACCCCGATGTGGGCCAGGTTGACGTCGAGCACCTCGGTCAGCAGCTCGCGCTGGATGGCGATGCGGGCGACCTCCCGCTGGAGGTGGTCGTAGACGTCCCGGAAGTAGGGCCCGAGGTCGACGTCGCCGAAGGCGTGCCGGCTGGCCTGCAGCCGCTCGAGCGGCTCGATGAGCGGCTCGACGTTGCGGTAGAGGTCGAGCACCTGGCGCTTGAGCTTGTAGATGCGCTCCGCGGGGTTGTTGCGGTCGGGCGAGAAGACCTGCTCCTCGATCTCCCGGATGTCCTGGTCGAGGCCGTCGAGCACCGGCTGGTAGTCGTCGACCACCCGGTCGAGGATGGCGTGGACGACGGCGACGGGGCCGAGGCCCAGCCGCTCGGGCTGGTCCTCCAGCTCGTGGCGCACCGGGGCCAGGGCACTGGCCTGGCCGTGGCGCACGGTGATGACGAAGCCCTTCCCGGCGAACAGCTGGATCTCGGCGAACTCGATCGCCTCGGCCGCGTCGTCGTAGCGGGCGGTCTTGAACACGAGGAACAGGCAGTCCCCGTAGTGCTCCAGCTTGGAGCGCTGGTGGGCGCTCACCGCGTCCTCGACGGCCAGCGGGTGGAGCTCGAACTCGGCGGCCACCGCGTCGAACTCGTCGTGGGTGGGCTCGTGGAGGCCGATCCACACGAAGGTGTCCTCGGCGCTGCGGGCGGCCTCGAGGGCGTCGTCGACCTTGAGCTCGCCGGGGCGGCGCTTGCCGTGGGTGTAGACGGCGCAGTCGACGATCACGGCCAGATTCTGCCCCGTCACGAGGTGGGTGCGGCCACCTCGGGTTGGCCGATGCCCTGGCAGGCCGCCGTCGGCTCGGGGGCGTCGTCGCTGTTGCGGTAGGTGTCGATGAACTTCATGACCCGGGGGTCGTCGAGGCTGTCGACGCCCAGCTGGCGACCCCAGGCGGTGAGGACGAGGGGGGTCTTCAGGCCGTCGTAGGGGGTGGCCGTGGTCTTGGGCTGGGCGCCGACGAGCTTGCGGAGGGCGTCGCGCTCGGCCGTGGGCAGGTCGGGCTGGTAGGCGATCCAGATGGCGCCGTGCTCGAGGTCGTGGACCATGAGCTCGTCCGGCGGGCGGCCGGTCGTTTCGTAGAAGCCGCAGGTGGCGGGCACCGGGAAGTGGTCGCCGCCGGTCGGGGGCTTGTGGTCGTAGTCGAGGGGCTCCTCGGTGTGGTTGCGGCTGTCGATGCGGAAGGCCTCGACGCCCTTGATCCCCTCGGGGGCCGGGCCGATCGACACGCCGCCGCTGGTCGTGCGGCCGCTGGCGTCGGCCGCCGGGACGTCGCCGGCGCTGTCGCCCTTGCCGGCGGACGAGCTCGAGCAGGCGGCGGCCGTCAGCGCGAGCGCGGCGGCGAGGAGGGCGGCAACAAGGCGGCGGAACACGGCGTGTCAGGCTACCGGCTCCCCGCCGGCATCCGATCGCGCCGCTGCCCTCAGCCGCCCTCGAACACCGCCGCCCGCACGCCGGCCCGGGCCAGCTCGTGGAGGAACGGCAGCGGCTCGACCAGCGACGCCAGCCCGGCGGCGCCGGTGCCGAGCGCCCGGCCCGACGCCACCCAGCGGGCGGTCACGGCCGCCACCGTGCCGGCGGCCACGGCCGGGCGGTCGACGGCGCCGAGCACGACCGTGTCGCGGGCCAGGCCCCGCCGGCCCCGGACCTCGACCCGCAGCCCGCCGATGCGCCCCTCGGCGTGGGGCCGGCGCAGCATCGGCAGCCCCGCGGTGAAGCGGTCGCGGCGGGTGGCGGCCAGGCGGGCCGTGACCCGGCTCACGCCGGGGAACGCCGGCACCAGCAGCAGCGCGTCGGGCAGGGCGGCGCGGTAGCAGTCGGCGCCGGAGATCGGGTCGGGGAAGAAGCACAGCTCGCGGCCCGAGCCGGGCGGGCGCCGCCGCCAGCCGTGGTCGCGCCAGTCGAGGCCCACGCCCCGCAGCGCGGTGTGGTGCTGGCGGGCGCAGGCGGGCCCGCCGGTGCCGTGGTGGGCGACGTGGATCTCGTCGACGACGTCGAAGTCGCCGGCGGCGTGGCGGGCGAGCACGCAGGACAGCCCGGGACCGAAGCCGGCACCCACGGCCACCACCACGCCCCGCTCGCGGGCCTCGGCGTCCAGGTCGAGCAGGTCCTCGACGGTGGCGAGGTTGTCGGACACCGACACCACGCTGCGGCCCGCGGCGACGGCCCGCCGGGCGACCTGCACGTGGCGGGCGGCCGGCGAGGCGAGGAGGACGAGGTCGGCGGCGGGCGGATCGGCCGCCTCGACGGCCTCGGCCTTGGCCCCCAGCGAGGCGACCACCGCGGCCCGGCGTCGGAGGTCGGCGTCGTCGATCAGGACGGCCTCGGTGTCGGCGTCGGCCGCCAGGTGACGGGCGGCCCGGGCGCCGACCGCGCCGGCGCCGCAGATGAGCACCCGCACCGCTACCGCAGATCCGGACCGGTGAGCTCGCGCCACCCGCCGGACTGCGGGGGCGTGCCGCCCGATCCCCGCAGGCGCAGGATGACGGCGATGATCCCAGCGATGCCCACAGCGGCCAG
>DATFRN010000483.1:0-3287 GCA_035263165.1 Acidimicrobiales bacterium
GCCGGTGCTCCACGAGGTGAAGACCGCCGCCGGCCTCGACCAGCGCCAGATCGACTTCACCTGCTCGGGCAGCACCGACTACCTGGCCGGCAGCGCCTTCAGCTTCGTCCAGACCCTCGACGGGGTGGGCGCCTCGCCGCCGATCAGCGAGAGCCACGTCGAGATGGACGGCGCCTGGGCGCTCTACGAGGCCTGGGTCAAGATCCAGACCGGCGCGGCCGACACCGCCCTCGTCTACGGCTACGGCAAGTCGTCGCCGGGGGCGCTGCGGGACGTGCTGTCCCGCCAGCTCGACCCCTACTACCAGGCGCCGCTGTGGCCCGACGCCGTGGCCGTTGCCGCCCTCCAGGCCCGGGCCTGCCTGGACGCCGGGGTGACGACGGTCGAGGAGATGGCGGCCGTGGCCGCCCGCAGCCGCCGGTCGGCGGCCGCCAACCCCTTCGCCCAGCTCCAGGGGTCCGACGACCCCGAGGTGCTGGTCAAGGAGCCCGAGCTGGTGGCCCCGCTGCGCCGCCACGACTGCCCGCCGATCACCGACGGGGCGGCGGCGATCATCCTGGCCGCCGGCGACCGGGCCCGCGAGCTGGCCGAGCGGCCGGCCTGGATCCGGGGCATCGACCACCGCATCGAGGCCCACGCCCTCGGCGTGCGCGACCTCACGTCCTCGCCGTCGACCGCGCTGGCGGCCGAGCGGGCCGGGGTGGGGGAGGGGCCGGTCGACGTGGCCGAGATCCACGCCCCGTTCACCCACCAGGAGGTCCTGGTGTGCCGGGCCCTGGGCCTGGGCGACGGCGTCGACGTCAACCCGTCGGGCGGGCCGCTGGCGGCCAACCCGCTGATCGCCGCCGGGCTCATCCGCATCGGCGAGGCCGCCGGCCGCATCGCCCGGGGCGAGGCCGGCCGGGCGGTGGCCCACGCCACCGGCGGCCCGTGCCTGCAACAGAACCTGGTCTGCGTGCTCGAGGGGAGCGAGTGATGGGCAAGGAGAGGGTGGCGGTCGTCGGCATCGGCCAGACCCACCATCAGGCCACCCGGGGCGACGTGTCGATCGCCGGGCTGGTGCGGGAGGCGGCGCTGGAGGCGCTGGCCGACGCGGGCATGACCTGGGCCGACATCGACGCCGTGGTCATCGGCAAGGCGCCCGACTTCTTCGAGGGCGTGATGATGCCCGAGCTGTACCTGGCCGACGCGCTGGGGGCGGTCGGCAAGCCGATGCTGCGGGTCCACACGGCCGGCTCGGTGGGCGGCTCGACCACGCTGGTGGCGGCCAGCCTGGTCCAGGCCGGCATCCACCGCCGGGTGCTCACGGTGGCGTTCGAGAAGCAGTCCGAGAGCGAGGCCATGTGGGCGCTCACGCTGCCGATCCCGTTCTCGCCGCCGCTGGTGGCGGGGGCCGGCGGGTACTTCGCCCCCCACATCCGGGCCTACATGCGCCGCTCGGGGGCGCCCGACCACATCGGGGTGCTGGTGGCGCTGAAGGACCGGCAGAACGCCCTCAAGAACCCCAAGGCCCACCTGCACGAGGAGGGCATCACCTTCGAGTCGGTGCACGACTCGATGATGCTGTGGGACCCGATCCGCTACTCCGAGACCTGCCCGTCGTCCGACGGCGCCTGCGCCATGGTCCTCACCGACGAGGCCGGGGGTGACGCCGCCACCGACCCGGCGTGGATGCTGGGCGGGGCGATGCGGTCCGAGCCCACGATGGCGCCGGGCCGCGACCAGGTGAACCCGCTGGCCGGCCGGGCCTGCGCCGCCGACGTCTACGCCCAGGCCGGCATCACCGACCCCCGGCGGGAGATCGACGTGGCCGAGGTGTACGTGCCGTTCTCCTGGTACGAGCCCATGTGGCTGGAGAACCTCGGGTTCGCCCCCGAGGGCAAGGGCTGGACGCTGGTCGAGGACGGCGCGACCCGGATGGACGGCGACATCCCCTTCAACCCCTCGGGCGGCGTGCTGTCGTCCAACCCCATCGGGGCGTCGGGGATGATCCGCTTCGCCGAGGCGGCCATGCAGGTGCGGGGCCGGGCCGGCGAGCACCAGATCGACGGCGCCCGGGTGGCACTCGGGCACGCCTACGGCGGGGGCTCGCAGTTCTTCGCCATGTGGGTGGTGGGCGCGGAGAAGCCGGCGGCATGACCGCCGGGCACGACAGCGGAGGGAACGGCTGATGGGACGGCTCGACGGCAAGGTCGCCATCATCACGGGCGGCTCCCGGGGCCAGGGTGCGGCCGAGGGGCGGCTGTTCGCCGCCGAGGGGGCCCGGGTGGTCCTGGCCGACGTGCTCGACGAGGAGGGCGAGAAGGTCGCGGCCGAGATCGGCGACGCCGCCCGCTACGTCCACCTCGACGTGACCGACGAGGCCGGCTGGGACCGGGTGGTGGCCTTCACCGAGGAGACCTTCGGCCCGGTCACGGTCCTGGTGAACAACGCCGGCATCCTGCTGTTCCAGGCGCTGCACCGCACCGACCTGTCCGACTTCGAGAACGTCATGCGGGTCAACGTGACAGGCGTGTTCCTCGGCATGAAGGCCGTGACCCGGTCGATGGAGCGGGCCGGCGGCGGCGCCATCGTCAACATCTCGTCGACGGCCGGGCTCACCGGCCTGCCGTTCCTCGGCGCCTACGTCGCCAGCAAGTGGGCGGTGCGGGGCCTGACCAAGACCGCGGCCATCGACCTCGGCCACAAGAACATCCGCGTCAACTCCGTGCACCCGGGCGGCATCGACACGCCGATGGTGGCGGGCACCACGGCCGACGCCCCGTTCTACCAGCGCCTGCCGGTGCCCCGCATGGGCTCCGCCGACGAGGCGGCCCGCGCGGTGCTGTTCCTCGCCTCGGACGAGGCCAGCTACATCGCCGGCGCCGAGCTGGCGGTGGACGGCGGCGCCACCTGCGGCGACCTCGCCCTCATGACCTGACCCGCCGCCGACAGCGCGGTGGCCGACGCCACCGCCGCCGTCAGGCCGGCCACGAGGGCCTGCATGCTCCGGTCATGTCGCTGGGCGTCGCACTGCTCGAGGACAGGCCGCGGCAGGTCGTCGCCGATCCCGGCGGCACACGTCGTCCGCCCGCCGGCCACGACGACCACCGGATCCCGCGCGAACGCCGACAGCCACACCGCGAGCCCCACGACGCTGCTCGCCGCCAGCACCACGCCTAGCCGCCGCCACCGCCGGGCCCGGCGATCCTCGCCCGGGATGAGCGCCGCCCCGCCCAGCAGGCGGCCGACGGCGACCACGGCGGCGACCCCGACAGCGAGGCCGGTCACGAGCAGGAGAACGAGTG
>DATFRN010000484.1:0-4781 GCA_035263165.1 Acidimicrobiales bacterium
GTGGCCGAAGAAGCCGCCCGCCGGCCGGGCGTGGGCGTGGAAGTGGCCGGGGATGTTGCGCATGTTGTCGTCGACGTAGTGGCCCTCGAACACGCCGTCGGCGGCGTCGGCCAGCCGGGCCAGCATGTGGGCGAGGTCGGCTTCGGGCACGTCGGTGCCGTGCCAGCGCCACACCACCATCGGCGTGGCGCAGATGTCGCAGTCGGCCACCCAGCACACGTCGTCCTCGTGGTACCAGGGGGTTATGCGCTCGGCCGCGCACAGCAGGCAGGTGTCGTCTCGCTCGCCGGGGGGCACGGCGACCGAGCGTACCGGCCCCGGCGGCCGGTCCCGACCGCCGGCCGCCAGGATGCCGGTGACGGGACGGCGGCGACGCCCGGTACGGTCGGAGGCATGTCCTCCCCCAGCGCCGGGACCGCCTACCTGACCCTGCCCGACGGCGGCGAGGGCCCGGGCGTGCTCGTCCTCCACGCCTGGTGGGGCCTCACCCCGTTCTTCAAGCAGGTCTGCGACCGCCTCGCCGACGAGGGCTTCGTCGCCCTGGCCCCCGACCTCTACGGCGGGGTCACCACCGACGACGCCGCCGAGGCCCAGAGCCTGCTGCACGAGGCCGACATGGACGCCATGCTCGACCTCGTCCGGTCCAGCGCCCTGACCCTGCGGGGCATGCCGGCCACCCCCGACGCCGCCATCGGCACGCTGGGGTTCTCCATGGGCGCCTCGTGGGCGTTCTGGCTGGCCAGCCGGGTGCCCGAGGTCATCGGGGCCACGGTCGCCTTCTACGGCACCCAGAACGTCGACATGCGCCCGGCGACCTCGGCCTTCCTCGGCCACTTCGCAGAGGTCGACCCCTACGTCGACGACGACGAGCGCACGCTGCTCGAGGCCGATCTCCACGTGCTCGACAAGGACGTGACCTTCCACCACTACCCCGGCACCGGGCACTGGTTCTTCGAGGAGGGCAACGACGCCTACGACCCCGCCGCCGCCGGGCTGGCGTGGGACCGGACGCTCGCCTTCCTCCACGACCGCCTCGGTGTCGGCTAGAGCGCGGCCTCCAGCGCGGTGGCGGCCGCCGCCTCCGGCGCCAGGTCGGCCGGCTCCTCCCCGCTGGTCTCCTCGAGCTCGCGGCCGTGGGTGTCGGGGAAGCGGGTGGCGATGAGCAACAGGGCCAGCACCGGCCCCACGCCGAGCACGGTGGCGGTGATCGACTGGCTGAACCGGGTGAGCAGCACTGCGGCCATCGCCAGGCTGGCGGTGCGGCCGACGACGCCGGCGGAGCTCGACCACGAGCTGGCCGACCCCCGCAGCGCGGTGGGGAACAGCTCGGTCGTGTAGGTGCTCACCACCGGGAACGACGCCATCGACCCCACCAGCGTGAGCGACATGCACGGCAGCAGCGCGGGGATGCCCCAGGCCGCCGGCAGCCAGAAGAAGCCGGCCCCACCCACCAGCGACATCACCGCGAACCCGCAGGCGACCAGCCGCCGGCCGTAGCGGTCCGACAGCCCGCCCGCCGCCACCATGATCGGGATGCCCGGCAGGCCGGCCAGCACCAGCATCCCGGCGGCGGCCGAGGCGGACAGGCCGCGGTCGGTCTGGAGGAAGTCGAGGGCGAAGGTCTGGGCCTGCTGGGTGAGCTGGAGCAGGAAGACGACGGCCACCACCAGCACCAGCCAGTGGCGGTGCTCGGGAGCCAGGATGCGGCGCCAGCTGTCGACCAGCCGTCCGCCGGCCCGGGCCGCCTCGAAGCGCTTGCTCTCCCCGAGCCGCCGGCGTAGCACGGCCACCAGCAGCAGCGGCGGCACGCCGACGACGTAGAGCCACCGCCACGAGACGTCGAGCGGCTCGAACACCCCGCCGTAGACGATGGCGGCCACGCCCGTGCCCAGGGCGATGTTCATGCCCAGCACCCCGAAGCCGAACCCCCGGGCCTGGGCCGGCAGCTCCTCGGCGGCGAAGGTCCACACCAGGGCCGACTCGGCGACCAGGAACACCTGCTGGCCGAACTGGAGGACGGCGTAGGAGGCGGCGTTGGGGGCCAGCGCCGTGAGGCCCGAGAACGAGGCGTAGCCGACGATCGAGATGAGCAACACCTTCCGGCGCCCGATCCGGTCGGCCCACCGGGTGACCGCCATGGCCGGCAGGGCCCCGAAGTAGACCACGGCGATGAGCGCCGACATCGCCGACTTGGACAGGCCCAGGTCGCCCCGGATCTGGGTCAGGGCGACCGCCCGGATGCTCTGGTCGAACCCGTCGAAGAATGCCGCCGCGCTGAGCAGGGCGAGCATCACGAGGTGCACGTCCGCCAGGCCCCGGGCCCGGGCGGCCGGCGCCCACGGCAGGAGGTTCAGCCGGCGGTTGGGGCGCTGGGTGGTGACGACCTCGGGCCCCGGCATGTCTCAGATTGTCGCACGCGCGCCACGCGCGGAGCAGATGCGGTCGCGGACCGTCGCCTCACCTCTCCGCAGCGTCCAGGCCCGCGCGCAGCTCGGCGACCAGGGCGCCGGCCGCCTCGGGGCCGCCGCCGTCGAGCAGGCGGCGGACAAGGGCCGAGCCCACGACCGCCCCGTCGGCCACCGCCGCCACCTCGACGGCCTGGGCGACGGTGGAGACGCCGATGCCCACCAGCACCGGCAGGTCGGTGACCGCCTTCAGCCGGGCCGCGATGTCGAGCGCGCTCCGGGCCAGTCGGGCCCGCTCGCCGGTCACGCCCAGCAGCCCGACGCCGTACACGAACCCGCGGGACCGGGCGCAGATGCGGGCCAGGCGCTCGGCCGAGGCCGTCGGCGCGGCCAGCAGGACGGTGGCGATGCCGGCGGCGTCGGCCGCCGCGGCCCACGGCCCCACCTCCTCCAGCGGCAGGTCGGGCACGATCGTCCCGGCCACCCCGGCCCGCGCCAGCGACGAGGCGAAGCGCTCGTGGCCGTAGCGGTGGACGACGTTGTAGTAGGTCATCGCCACCAGCGGGACCCCGCCGGTGTCGAGATCGGACAGAGCCCCCACGATGCCCTGCGGCGTCGCCCCGGCGGCCAGCGCCCGCTCGGACGCCTCCTGCACGGTGGGCCCGTCGATGACCGGGTCGGAGAAGGGGATGCCCACCTCGATGGCGTCGGCGCCCGCCGCCGCGTAGGCCTCCACCGTCCGCTCCCAGCCGGGAAAGCCCCCGGTCACGTAGGGGACGAGCAGCTTGCGGCCCCGGTCGCGGGCAGCCCGCAGGCGGGCCTCCAGCACGCCGGCCTCGACCGCGGTCCCGCTCACGCCGGCTCCTCGCCGGTGCCCGACAGGTCGGCGCCCAGCAGCCGGGCCACCTGGGCCACGTCCTTGTCGCCCCGCCCGGACATGTTGACCAGCACGACCTGGCCGGCCAGCGACGCCCGCTCCCGGCTGACCCAGGCCAGCGCGTGCGCCGCCTCCAGCGCCGGGATGATGCCCTCGGTCCGGCTGAGCAGCTCGAACGCCGCCAGCACCTCGGGGTCGGTCACCGACTCGTAGCGGGCCCGCCCGATGGCGGCCAGGTGGGCGTGCTCCGGCCCCACGCCCGGGTAGTCGAGCCCGGCCGACACCGACTCGGCCTCGGTGACCTGCCCGTGCTCGTCCTGGAGCAGGAACGACTTGGACCCGTGCACCACGCCCGGCACCCCGTGCCCCACGGCCGCGCCCCCGGCCGGCTCGACCCCGACCAGCGCCACGCCGGGCAGCTCGGCGAACCCGGAGAAGATGCCGATGGCGTTGGAGCCGCCGCCCACGCACGCCACCACCACGTCGGGGTCGCGGCCGAGCCGCTCCCGGCACTGGGCCCGGGCCTCGTCGCCGATGACCCGGTGCAGCTCGCGCACCATGAACGGGTAGGGGTGCGGCCCCATGGCCGAGCCCAGGCAGTAGTGGGTGGTCTCGACGGTGGCGACCCAGTCCCGCAGCGCCTCGTTGACGGCGTCCTTCAGCGTGCGGCTGCCCGACGACGCCGGGCGCACCTCGGCCCCCAGCAGCCGCATGCGGAACACGTTGAGCGCCTGGCGGGCCATGTCGACCTCGCCCATGTAGACCATGCACTCGAGGCCCAGCAGGGCGGCGGCGGTGGCGGTGGCCACGCCGTGCTGGCCGGCCCCGGTCTCGGCCACCAGCCGGGTCTTGCCCATGCGCTTGGCCAGCAGTGCCTGGCCCAGCACGTTGTTGATCTTGTGCGAGCCGGTGTGGTTGAGGTCCTCGCGCTTGAGCAGGATCTCGCACCCGAGCTCGGCCGACAGGTTGGCGCACGCCGTCAGCAGCGACGGCCGCCCCGCGTACTCGGCCAGCAGCCGGTCGAGGTCGGCCCGGAAGGCGGGGTCGGCCCAGGCCTCGCGGAAGGCAGCCTCGAGCTCGTGGCAGGCCGGGACCAGGGTCTCGGGCACGAAGACCCCGCCGAACTCGCCGAAACGGCCGGTGGGCCCGGGGTCGCCCATCACCGGGGCGGTGGCCGTGTCGCTCATGAGGGCCGCTCGTCGAGCATCCAGTCGAACGGGCGCTCGGCCCGGTCGCCCTGCTCGGGCGGGGCCGGCGGCTCGGCGGCCTTGGCCGCCTCGACGAAGGCCCGCATCTTGCTGGCGTCCTTGCGCCCCGGGGCCGACTCGACCCCGGTCGACACGTCGACGCCCCAGGGCCGCACCACCCGGATGGCGTCGGCCACGTTGGCGGGCGTGAGGCCGCCGGCCAGGATGATCCGCCGGTTGAACGGCGCGCCCTCGGCCAGCGCCCAGTCGAACACCTCGCCCCCGCCCGGGGTGGCCGAGTCGATCATGATG